>JAHBWF010000083.1 GCA_019637105.1 Labilithrix sp. | reverse complement strand
CGAAGAGCGCGACCGCGGCGACTCGCGCGCCGGATGCCCGACCGCGGCAGGTGGTAGAGTGTCGCGGCGATGCCGGAGCTGCCCGACGTCGACGTCTACATCGAGCACATCGCGGCGCGGACGCTCGGCCACACGCTCGAGCGCGTGCGGCTGGCGAGCCCGTTCGTCCTCCGGACGGCGGAACCTCCGCTCGCGGCCGCCGCGGGGCGGCGGGTGGTGAGCGCGTCGCGGCTCGGCAAGCGGATCGTCCTCGGGCTCGGCGACGAGGCGGGCCCCGCCGCGCTCTACCTCGTCATCCACCTCATGGTCGCCGGGCGCTTCAAGTGGAAGCCGGCCGGCGCGCCGGTCCCGGGCAAGCTCGGGCTCGCGGCGTTCGACTTCGACAGCGGGACGCTGCTCCTCACCGAGGCGAGCACGAAGAAGCGCGCGAGCGTCCACCTCGTGCGCGCCGACGGGCTCGCCGCGCTCGACCCCGGCGGCGTCGAGGTGCTCGGCTCCGACGTCGGCGCGTTCGCCGCGCGCCTGCGCAGCGAGAACCACACGCTGAAGCGCGCGCTCACCGATCCGCGCCTCTTCAGCGGCATCGGCAACGCCTACTCCGACGAGATCTTGCACCACGCGCGGATGTCGCCGGTGAAGCTCACGTCGCGGCTGACCGACGAGGAGATCGCGCGGCTCCACGCATCCATCCACGTCGTGCTCGAGGAGTGGACCGACCGCCTGCGGAAGGAGGCCGGCGAGTTCCCCGAGAAGGTGACCGCCTTCCGCCCGGAGATGGCCGTCCACGGCAAGTACGGCGAGCCGTGCCCGCGTTGCGCGCGGCCCGTCCAGCGGATCCGCTACGCCGACAACGAGTCGAACTACTGCCCGACGTGCCAGACGGACGGCAAGCTCCTCGCGGATCGCTCGCTCTCGCGCCTCATGCGCGGCGACTGGCCGAAGACGCTCGAGGAGCTCGAGGCGAAGAAGACGCAAGGCCGCGCGGCCTCCGCTCCGGCCGGAAGCTTCGCCGCCCGCGCCGCGTCGTTCATCCCCGAGCGCGCGGCGCCGGCGGACGCGGACGCGAAGACGAGCGCGCCCGCCACGCCGGCCCCCGCGGGGCCGAACGCGAAGGACTACGCCCGGCGCGGGGGCGCGATCGCGACCGCGACGAACGCCCCGAAGAAGAAGAGCGCCGTGACCGCGACGGACGCGAGCGCGCCGGCGCCGGGGAGAGCGACGAGCCCGGCGGCGCCGGGGAGAGCGACGAGCCCGGCGCCGGGGAAGAAAGGCTCCGCGACGGCGCCGGGGAAGACGGGCTCCGCGGTGGCGCCGGGGAAGACGGGCTCCGCGACGCGCGGCCATTCACGTCGACGCTGACGCCGCGGCGCCCGGCGACGTGGACGTCGCGGCGCGCGCTCAGGGCGGCGGTGTCGCGACGACGTTGTGGATCTTCTTCTGCTTGTCGTCGACGTCGAAGCGGCACACGCCGATGTGGACGTGGCTCGCCTCCGGCTGCTTGCACGCGAACAGGCGCACCGTCGCCTCGTCGCAATGGCACGCGGTGCCGGGCGCGAGGCTGCCGTCGCACGGGGGCTCGGCCGGCTGCGTCAGCGCGTAGCGCCGGCGCGCCTGCGCCGCGACGAACGCCGCGGGGACGCGGTCCTTCGCGACGAGCGAGGCGTACGCGAACAGGCCCGGGCGCGTCGTGCCGCTCTCGAGCACGTCGCGCGTCGTTCGCTCGAGCTCGCCCGCGATCGCCTTCGCGAGATCGGCCTTCGTGCAGAGGGGCTCGTCCTGCTTCGAGGTGTCGCTCCACGAGACGGGCCCGGCCTCCGTGCAGCGGTAGTACGGCAGACAGGCGTCGGCCACCACGACGGCCTCGACGAGCTTCGGATCGGGGCAGGTCGCGTCGGCCGCCGCGATCGCGAGCGTCGCCGCCTCGACCAGCGCCGCGCGCCCGTCGTCCGGCGCGGCCGCGTTCTTCGCGAGGACGTCGCAGCCGATCTCGGCCGCCTTGGCCTTGTCGCTCGCGAGCACCGCGCGGAGCAGCGCGGCCACGGCCTTCGGCTCCTCGGCGCCCGCCGCCAGCTCCTTCGCGCGCGCCGCGACCAGCTTCGCCTGCGCCGGCGCCTTCAGGTCGACGACGGTCACCGCGCGGCGGAGGGCGATCGCCGGCTTGCCCACCTCGAGGCCGCCCGCGAGCCCGTCGCGCAGCGCGGCCGCCTCGGCCGCCGGGACCTCCTTCGCCGTCGCCTCCCACGCCGGATCGTCGACGTAGGCGGCGTCGACCAGGAGACGCACGACGCCGGCGTCGCCCTTCTCGCGCCGCACCTCGCGGACGAGCTCACCGCGGCGCGCGCCCGCCGTCTCGAACAGCGGACCGAGCGCGTGATCGGTGTCGGGTACGGCGCGAAAATCGGCGGGGAACGCGACGAGCGGACCGACGAACAGGCCGTCGCCGATCACGTAGAGGATCCGCGCCATCCCCGAGGTCGTCCGGTACGCGAGCCGCTTGCCCGCGTCGTCCTGAGAGACGGCGGGCGTCTCCTTGCCGACGTCCTCGGCCGGGAGCGGCGCCTTCTTCGCGCCGAGCGAGATCTCGGCGCCGCCCTCGGTCAGGGTGACGTGGGCGTCGCTCGGCCGACCGCCGTTCGAGCGGCACGCCGACGAGAGCGGGACGAGGGCGAGCGCGCCGAGGAGCGCGACCGTCGCGGCGGACATCTGCGGACGACGAGGCACGCCCGCATCGTACCGGCGAACCGCCCGCCGCGCCCGCCTTCTCGACGCGGCGCTGCCGCGGCGGGCCCGGGCGCGACTTCAGCGCCTCGGCGCCCGAAGCGCTCCGGCGCGTCGCGCCGATCTCCGATCCGCGTCCTCGGTCCCCGGGATCGGCGCGACCGCGTGTTCGCCTCAGCGCTGAACGCCGGAGAACCCCTTCCGTCCGGGGGCCCAGTAGGCGACGTTCGTGATCTGCTTCGCGGAGGCGCCCGCGCGCCGTGCGGCCTTGTAGAGGCGCTGGATCGACGAAGCCTTCCCGGTGAAGACGCATCGCGTCTCCGGCTCCGCGCGGAGCGCCCTCGTGAGGTCGCTCTCGACGCGCTCGAGGTGGCGATCCTGCGGCTCACGCGCGGTGATCGTCACGCCGCTCGTGACGCCGATCCGCTCGAGCGCGACGCGCGAGGCCTCCGCGGCGTTCACTTCGAACGAGAACGCGACCCCTCGCGTGCCCTCCGGCGTCGCTCGGATCGCGGCCGCGGTGCCGAACGAGGTCTCGTCGCCGAAGAAGAGCGTCGGCCGACGCGCGGCGTCGAGGTCCAGCGCCGACCGCGGGCCGACGAGGAAGAGCGGCTCTCCGATCGTCGCCGAGGCGAGCCAACGCGACGCGATACCGTCGCCGTGGACGTAACCGAGAAACGTGGCGACGCCGGTCCGCGGGTCGAAGGAGAGCGGCGTGTACGCACGCCCGGCCAGGCCGGTGAAGCCGATCTGGATCATGTCGCCGGGCGCCCAGCGGCGGCCTTCGAGATCTTCCCCGACGAGCGTGACGAGGCGGAACGCGTCGCTCACGGGCTCGACCTCGCGAACCCTGGCGCGGCGCGAGACGAGGCGGTGGAACACGGACGCGACGACGCCCGAGGGCGCGGTGGAGGACGGGGGCATGGACGAGAACCTAGGCGACCGACGCCGTTGACCGCATTGCGTAATCAGGACAAATTATTCATCGAATCGGCCATGACGTCGAAGCGGCGGAGCTCGGGGGCGACACGGATCGCGCGGCCGACGGGCTGGACGTTTCGCGGAGACGTCCGCGTGGCGAACGAGCCCCGTGGCGCGTCGGCGGCGTCGCTCGACTCGCTCGCGAGCCGCTTCGCGCTCGAGGCGGGCGGGCGCTGGAAGAACACGGTCGCACGACCGGCGAACGCGATCGGGCTCAGCATGGAGAGCGGCGGGCTCGAGAGCGAGCCCCACGCGCACCGCGAGTCGCAGCTCGTGTACCTGGTGCGCGGAGAGCTGATCTGCGAAGCGTCGAGCGCCCTCTGGATCGTGCCGCCGCGATCGGCGCTCTGGATCCCCGCGTCGGTGACGCATCGGATCCGCGCGCGCGCGCCGCTCGAGGGCTACGGCGTCTTCGTCGAGCCCGGCGCGGCGCCGAACCTCCCGCGGGATTGCTGCGCGGTGTCGGTGACGCCGCTCCTCCGCGAGCTCTTGCTTCGCCTGGCGACGCGTCCCGCGCTCTACGATCTCGAAGGCCCGGACGCGCGCCTGGTGGGCGTGCTCCTCGACGAGCTCGCGGCGGTCTCGATCGAGAAGCATCGCCTGCCGATGCCGCTCGATCCGCGGCTCCGGCGCCTGGTGGACGCGATGATCGCCGATCCGGCGAACCGCGCGACGACGAAGACGTGGGCGAAGCGAATCGGCGTGGGCGAGCGCACCTTGAACCGCCTCCTGGTCGCGGAGACGGGCTTGAGCTTCGGTCGCTGGCGCCAGCAGCTCCACGTCATCCTCGCCATCCAGAAGCTCTCCCGCGGCGCGACCGTGCAGCGCGTGGCGCTGGACCTCGGCTACGAGAGCGCGAGCAGCTTCGTGACCATGTTTCGCAAGGCGCTCGGCACGTCGCCCGCGCGGTACATGGCGAGCCGCCTGACCGCGTCCTCGTCTTAGCCGCCCGGCCGCGTCGCCGTCTTCGCCGCGCGGCCGCGTCATCGTCGTACGAAGGAGCACCACGGGCAGGACGGGCGCACCGATGACCCGAGGCACCACGGAAGGACGAGGCTCGAACCGATGGCCCGAGGCACCACGGAAGGACGAGGCTCGAACCGACGACCCGGCCGTTATAGCCGTGATCGGTTGATCTGAGCCTCCGATTCGCGCCGCCCGATGGGCGAGCGGCGCGAATCTCCGGTCAGGGGCCTGATCTCTGCTCACGGCTCCTGACGTTCCAGGATCGGCGCAACCGAGTCGCGCCTTCGTGCACCGGGTCGACGATGCCAGTGCGCGGGACGGCGCGCGCGCGAGGCGCCGGCTCCTCGCCTCGGCGGTCCGGCGGGCGCCGAGGTCCCGCGGTGAGCCTTCGATCCTGGATCGCGAGCGCGCCATGGCGCGGGGCGACCGCATCGGCGTACGCTTCGGGGTTGGAAGCACGTGAAGGCGCGGCACACGTACCCCGCAGGACAGACGAGCGCCTCCAGGTTGAAGGCGCTCTTGGCCTGCCTCGAGGCCGAGAAGGGCGCCGCCGCCGCGGAGGCGTGGCTCGCCAAGGTGCGGCTCGCGCGCGGCGATCTCGAGGACGAGACGCGCCTGCTCCCGCTCGCCGCGCTGCGCTCGGCGCTCGCCGCGTTCGTCGCGGAGCTCCCCGACGGCCTCGAGCGGACGGCGCCGTACCTCGCCGCGCGGGACAACCTCGGCGTCTGGGCCCGCGTGCTCCGCGGGACCCGCTCGCCGGAGGAGGCGCTCGCGCGCCTCGAGTCGTCCGACAGCGAGCACGGCCGGACGACGCGCTGGGAGCGGCTCGAGGCGCGCCCCGGCTACTGGCGCGGGCGCGTCCGCATCGGTCACGATCCGAAGCTGGAGGCGGACGGCCTGCTCGCGCGCGCGCGCCAGGTGGAGCTGTCCGTCGTCCCGACGCTCTTCGGCTACCCGCGCGGGAGCGTCGTCCTCCGCGACAAGCAGGACGACGCGCAAGAGTTCGAGGTCCGCTGGCCGCTGCCGACCCCCACGCGCGGCGTGGTCGCCGGCGCGCTCACCGGCGCGCTCGCCGGCGGCGCCGCGCTCGCCGTGCACCCGGGGACGGCCTCGACGCTCGCGGCGCTCTTCACGCCGATCCTCGGCGCGGCCGCCGGGCTCTTCTGGACGCGCGACCGCGTGCGCCGGATCGAGTCGGCCGCGCAGGCGGTCCGCGTGAGCGCGCTCGAGCGGAGCCTCGCGCTCCGCGAGACGGAGAGCCGCGCGGGCGCGGGCGACCTCGAGGGCTCCGTCGTCGCGGGGCAGTACCGCATCGGCGAGCGGATGGGCTCGGGCGCGAGCGGCGTCATCTACGAGGCGACGCGCATCACCGACGGCGTGCCCGTCGCGATCAAGCTCCTCCGCGCCGCGACCGCGCACGACGTGACGGCCTCCGACCGCCTCCGCCGCGAGTCCGAGGCGCTCGGCCTCTCGTGGCACCCGAACGTCGTCGAGGTGTTCGACCACGGCCACCTCCCGGACGGCACCTCGTACCTCGTGATGGAGCTGCTCCAGGGCGAGATGCTCGCGACGCGGCTCAAGTACCGCGTCCGGCTCCCGGCGCGCGAGGTGCTGCCGATCGCGAAGCAGGTCGCCGAGGCGCTCGTGGCGATCCACGCGGCGGGCGTCGTGCACCGCGATCTCAAGCCGTCGAACATCTACCTCGTCCCGGACGAGGAGTCCGGCGGGGCGAAGGAGCGCGTCAAGGTCTTCGACTTCGGCATCGCGCGCGTCGAGTGGGAGGAGATGCGCATCACCAACATGGGGGCGCCGCTCGGGACGCCGGGGTACATGTCGCCCGAGCAGGAGAGCGGCCTCGAGATCGACCACCGGAGCGACATCTACGCGGCCGGCGCGGTGCTCTACGAGTGCCTCGTCGGCGAGCCGCCGCCGGTCTCGGACGCGGACATGTGGAGGCCGGGGACGCGCCCGCCGAGCTCGTTCGCGATGCGCCTCGACGCTGCGCTGCGGACCGACTCCGGCGTCCAGCCGGCGTCGCGCCGGATGCCGAGCGTCGCGCCGGCCGCGCCCTCCGCCGCGGACGAGCGCCCGCCCGCGGCGGAAGCCGTCGACGCGCCGCCCGCGTGGCGCGCGGTCATCGAGCGCGCGCTCTCCAAGCGGCCGGAAGATCGCTTCCAGGACGCGCGCGCGCTGCTCGCGGCGATCCGCGCGCTGGAGCCCGCCGCGGAGAAGCCGTCGCGGACCGCCGGCGAGCCGTGATCGTCCCGCGGGCGCGCCGGCGCTCGGTGCGGGGTACGAGCCGGCGCTCGGCACGTGGGGGCGCGCCCGCGCTCGGTGCGGGGCGCGCGACGGGTCACGCTCGGTGCGCGAGCGTCTCACCGGCTCGCGAGCGCCCGACTCTGGCGCGGCGCTCGCGGCGCGGTCGGCGCCACCGGTTGACGTCTCTGTTTGAAGCCACCGGTTTGAAGCCGAGGTCATCCTCATGCGTCGAACGTGAGACCCCTCAGGACGACTCTGGTAAATGTCGCTCGTGGCTACGCTTCCTCTCTTCACCCGTCTCTTGCGCGCGTGCGGCGCGGCGTCGATCGTCCTCGGCCTGTCGGTCGGGGCGAGCGCGTGTCGGTCGTCCACCCAGGCGTCGACCGCGCCCCAGCAGCCGCAGCCGTACCCGCAGCAGCCGTACGGTCAGCCGTACCCGCAGCAGCCGTACGGCCAGCCGTACCCGCAGCAGCCTCCGCCGCAGCAACCTCCGCCGCAGCCCGCCGCGCAGCGGCCGCTCCTCGCGCCGCTCATCGGCGTGGCGGCGCAGCAGCAGGAGGTGCGGAACATCCTCGCCGAGCTCATCAACGCGCTGTCGCCGCAGAACCAGGCGCTGGTGCGCGGCATTCCGCTGACGTTCGATCCGACGATCGAGGTCAACGCGTTCGCCGGCTGCGACGAGCAAGGCACGCCGTTCCTCGCCGCGACGACGGGCATCCTCGAGGCGGTCGACGCGATCGCGCAGACGAAGGCGACCGACGAGCTCTTCGGCACGCAGACCTACGAGGCGTACTGCAACGCGGTCCTGCCGCAGCTCGTGAAGAGCGACAAGGCGCGCGCCGCGCTGCCCTCGGGGATCATCCCGGCGAACCTCGGCCCCGATCCGCGCCGTTGGTCGCGCGCCCGCGAGATCTTCGACGACGTCATCGCGTTCACCTTCGGCCACGAGCTCGCGCACCACTACCTCGGGCACACCGGCTGCGCGAAGGGGCAGGCGATGGGCAGCGGCCCCGATCCGGCGCGGCTCGGCCGGCTCCTCTCCGTGGTGCCGATCTTCAACCAAGCGGGCGAGGCGGCCTCCGACTCGGCGGGCTGCATCAACGCCCTCGACGCGGGCCGCGCGCGGCGTCCTCAGTACGAGTGGTCCGACACGGGCGGCGTCCTCCTGCTCGACTACTTCGCCCGCATCGAGCGCGCCGGCGGCGGCGGCGGCCCGCTGAGCCTCCTCAACCCGGTCCAGTTCCTCCGCTCCCACCCGAACCCGCTGGCGCGCATCCCCATCGTCCAGACCGTCGCGCAGAACTGGCGCGCACGAAACCCCGGCTGAGCCGTACTCCAGCCGGTCACACGGACGCGCTTCGGCTCGCGATAGCGTCTCTGCTCGACGAGCGCGCCGGCCAGAACGAGCGCTCTTCGTGGCGGGCCACGTAGGACACTCCGTTGTGTGAGCGCCGCCTCGTCGCAGCCGAGCGCGCGTCAAAAGCGCAGGAGACGATCTCGTCGACGGATCAGCGGTAGACTCGTTCGGTGAGCGGCGTCGTCATCCCGTTCTGCCCCGACGCGTGGGAGCGCTGGCGGAAATCGTGAGCAGCGAGCGGACCGTCGACGATCTCCTCGGAGGCACGTCGTCCTCTCGATTCGGCGTTTCGGCTCCTCGGAAGCGCTCCTCGCCGTCGACGCCCTGCGAGCGCGCGAGTGGGCGGATCGAGACCGAGGAATGGTTTTTCCCTGCGGCCCTTGCCACGACGTCACTCGGCTGGGGACGACGAGAGGCGCAGGAGAACGCGACGCTGCGACGTGACCGCGCCGCTACACCACGCTCGCCATGGCGACGTCGGTGCCCGCTCTCGCGATGGTCACGTTCGCGCATCGGTCTCGTGATTCCACGAACAAAGGCGACCGATTCGCCATCGCGTCGACGCCGGTAGCGGCGATCAGGCACGCCGCTCGCCCGCGCGCTCGAAGCGCGGCTCGTCCTCCACAGGTTCGGCCACGACGTCCTCGAAGAGCGCCGCGCGCAACCTCCGAACGCCGCGGCCTGTCGTTTCGACGCGCGTGGCGGCGGGCGGCTGCCACTTTGGCGGCTCGCACGCGTCCACTCCCGCGATGCACGCGTGAACGCAGCCGAATCGCAGATGGCATACGCGGTGCCGTTGCGTCGCGACGCATGCTGCCATTCATTTCGAACCGACGTCGTCTCCTTCGGCGTCTCTCGCTCTCGCGTTCACTCTCCGCGCTCGCCGCTCCGTTCCTCATCGTCGTCGCAGCCGAGGACGCCGAGGCCATCCCGCTGGGGACTCCCGCGCAGGAGCGCCCCTTTCGGAGCGCTCAGCATTTTGCGCTCGAGGTGCGCGTCTCGCCCTACTTTCCAGCGGTCGACGAGGAGCCCGGACTCCGGGGGACGCCATTCCGGGATCGCTTCGGCGATGCGCCGCGCGTCGCGATCGGCCTCGAGCTCGACTGGCAGACGCTGCGCGTCCCCTTCGTCGGAACGCTCGGCCCGGGACTCGGCGCGGGCGTCGTCTCGATGAGCCGCCAGGCGGTGACCTTGTCGGGTCGGCCGTCGGGGGACGAATACGGGCTCACCATCTACCCGCTGTACCTCGCGGCCGTCCTCCGCGGTGACGCGCTCTGGCGCGAGCTCGGCGTCCCGTTCGTCCCGTTCACGAAGATCGGCGTCGGCGCCGGCGTCTGGCGCGCATGGGACACGGGCGGGACATCCCGTTCGCCCGACGGAACGAGGGGGCGCAGCATCACGTGGGGCACACTCCTCGCCGTGGGCGCCAGCCTCCCGCTCGATGCCATCGATCCGACGGCCTCGCGCAGCATGGACAGCGCCGTCGGTATCAACGCTACCCATCTGTTCGTCGAGTACTACTGGCTGGCGCTCGACGGCCTCCTCCAGCGTGACGCCCTCCACGTCGGAACGAAGACGTGGGCAGGCGGGCTCGCGGTGGAGTTCTGATGCGGGCACGGAGCATGCTCGAGCGCCGCCACATGCGCGATCGCTCTCTCTTCATCCTCGCATCCGCCGCGTTGCTCTTTCCCTTGCTCCTCATCGGCTGTCCGCAAGGCGCCGGTGAGGAGCGGTTCGTCGATGACGACGCCGGCGATGGAGGTGACGCCGGCGACGCCACGGCGGACGAGGAGGGTGGCACCGCCCCTGACGCGTCGGACCCGATCTCGAGCGGGGCGCTGTGCGGCGTGAACGGGCAAGACCAGTGCGGGCCGTTCATGACGTGCAGCCCAACGCTCGGGTGCGTCGAGTGCGCGGCCGACGAGGACTGCCCGGCGGCCGCGCGCTTCTGCTTGCAGGGGCAGTGCGTGGGTTGCCGTCCGAGCGCGCCTCTCGTCGACGGAGGCGCGAGCGACTGTCCCCCCGGACACGCGTGCTCGTCGGCGGACTTCGAGTGTCACGCGAGCTGTGCGGACACGGGCGGCTGCGCGGACGCCCTGCGCTGTGACGAGCCGAGCGGCGCATGCGTGGGTTGCCTCGCGCCCGCGGACTGTCCTTCCAGCCTCTGTTCGACGAAGACGCGGCTCTGCGTCGAGTGCGAGTCCGACGACGCCTGCTCCGGTCAGCGTCCTCGCTGTCGGCTGCTGACCAGTACGTGCGTCGCGTGCCTGTCGAACGACGACTGCGGGCTCAGCGCGCCGGTCTGCGATCCGCTCACGTTCTCGTGCCGTGTCGGCTGCTTCTCCGATCGCCAATGCCCGGGACAGCAGTGCGATCTCGGAACGGCGACGTGCGTGGCGCTACCGGATCCGACGACGGACGCCGGCCAGTGATGGCGTCGTTCCACGCGCGCGTCAGGACAGGACGGGGAGGGTGCGGCGGGAGGCGAGGACCTCGTTGTGGCTGCCCGTGCGGTAGCCGGCGAGGTCGAGCGTCACGTAGGCGAAGCCGACGCGCTTTCCCGCGGCCACGATCGCGTCGCGCGCGTCGAAGGCGCGGAGCATCTCGTCCCGAGCGATCTCGATGCGGGCGATGGCGGCCTCGCGCGTCGCGGTGACGGTCTCGCTCGACGAGGCGTGCCAGCGGACGCGCGCCTGGCGGATCCCGAGCTTGTGGAGCTCGTCCTCGAGCGACGCGATCTGCGCGAGGCGCTCGCGCGTGACGCGCGTGCCGTAGGGCAGGCGGCTCGAGAGGCAGGCGGCGGCGGGCTTGTCCCAGATCCCGAGGCCGATCGCCTGGGCGAGGCTGCGGACGTCCGCCTTCGTGAGCGCGGCCTCGACGAGGGGGCTCCGCGCGCCCGCCTCTTTGGCGGCCTCGAGCCCGGGGCGGTAGTCGCCCAGATCGTCGAGGTTGGTGCCGTTGACGACGTGGGCGAGCCCCCAGTCGACCTGCTTCTTCGCGCTCACGCGGTAGAGCTCGCTCTTGCAGTGAAAGCAGCGGTCGACGTCGTTCCGCGCGTACGCCTCGTCTTCGATCTCGTGCGAGTCGACGAGCTCGTGGCGCGCGCCGATGCCGCGCGCGACCTTCGCCGCGTCCTCGAGCTCGAACGGCGCCAGGCTCGGGCTCACGGCCGTCATGCCGACGCAGCGATCGCCGAGGACCTGGTGCGCCACCGCGAGGACGAACGCGCTGTCGATCCCGCCCGAGTAGCAGACGAGCACGGAGCCCATCTCCTTGAGGATGGCGACGAGGCGATCGAGGCGGGGATCGCCTTCGGGGAGTCGGAGGACGTCCACGCTTCTATCTAGCGCGAGCCGGCGCAGGATTCCCAGGGAGGCGCGGGGGAGGGGGCGATTTCGAAGCGATGTTCGCTCCTGCTCGGGCCGCGCCCCCGCCGTCGGGCCTCGTCCACGGTCCGGGATGCGGAGCCCCCTTGCGCGAGGACCGGTTACTGGTAATATGTTCAGTGTGTCGGCGCTCGCTCCTTCCCACCTCGACGTGACGACGCTCGCGCGCCTCGGCGTTCTCCAGGGGACGGGGGCGCTCCTCCCGGCGCGGGCGGTCCTGGGGCTGGGGTGGCCGGAGCTCGAGCGCGCGCTCCCCGATCGGGGGCTGCCGCGCGGGGTCGTGGAGCTCGCGGCGCTCCCGCGCCTCCACGGCAAGGCCTCGCGCGCGAGCTCCCAGCGCTGTCCGGAGTCGATGCGCGGCGGCGCGACGACGATCGCGCTCTCGGCGGTCTGCGCGGTGCACGCCGCGGACGAGCGCGCGTGGTGCGCCTGGATCACGCCGGCTCACGGCGGGGGCCGCGCGTGCGAGCCCCTCGAGGAGCGCGCGAAGCGAGCGCGCGAGGCACCTCTCGAGGAGCGCGCGAAGCGAGCGCGCGAGCCGTACGACGTCCCGTCGCTCTATGCGCCGGCGCTCGTGCAAGCGGGGGTCGATCTCGCGCGGCTGCTCGTCGTCCGTCCGTCGCCGCAGGCGCTCGCGCGCGCCGCGGTGAAGGTCGCGGCGTCGGGGGCGTTCGCGCTCGTCGTCGTCGACGTCCCTCACCGCAACGATCTCGGCGGCGCGAGGTCGTCCTCGGCGAGCGCGAGGCGCGGCGACGTCCACGACGCCGGCGTGCACGACGCCGGCGCGGTCGTGGTCCGGAAGCTGGCCCTCGCCGCGGAGGAGAACGGGACGACGACGCTCCTCCTCACGAGCGCGCTCGCGCCGCGCCCGGTGCCGTGGCCGGTCGCGATGCGCGTCGAGGTCGAGCGCCGTCCGGAGGCGCTCTCGCTCCGGGTGACCAAGGACCGCCGCGGCGCCGGCTCGTCGGCGCACGTCGTGCCGCTCCTGGACCCCACGACCGATCCCGCGCTCGCGCGGGCCGACGCCGACACCTTCGCGCGGGCGGGTTGAGCGATGCGTGTCTGCGCGGTGAGCCTGCCCGAGCTCCGGATCGAGCTCGTCCGCGGTGAGCTCGATCCGGCGAGCGCCGGCCTGCCGCTCGCCGTGGTGGTCGCGCCGGCCCCGATGACCGAGGCGAAGCTCCTCGGCAACACGAGGCTGTCGGTCGTCTCGCGCGAGGCGCGCGCGCTCGGCGTCTCGCCCGGCCACACGATCGCCCAGGCGCGGGCGCGGGCGGGCGATCTCGCCGTCCGCGTCGTCCGGCCGGACGCGGTCCGCGACGTCCTCGCCCGCCTCGCCGAGGTCGGGCTCGCGTTCGGGGCCACGGTCTCGTTCGCGTGCGACCTCCAGGAGACCGCCGTTCGCTCCCCCGACGCGCCGTTCGGCGACGTCGTGTGGATCGACGTGACCGGCTGCGCTCACCTCCACGCGCCGCGGTCGTCGGCGTCGATCTTCGACGGCGAGACGATCCTCGCCTCGCGCCTCGCCGGGGTGATCACGTCGCTCGGTCATACGTGCGCCGTCGCGATCGCCGACGGTCCGCGCGTCGCCGCGATGCTCGCGCGCGCGTCGGCCGAGTCCGCGGCGCGCGCCGCGCTCGGATCGTCGCGCCGGCGCGCGCCGCGCGGACGAGAGGCCCTCGTCGCGCCGGGGGCACACGGTCGCGTCGCGCCGGTCGGAGGCCGCGCCGGAGTCGGCGAGCGCCGCGCGTCGAGGAGCGCGCTCCCCGATCTCGAGCCGATCGTCGTGCGCCCGGGCGACAACGCTCGGGCCATCGCGTCGCTCCCCGTCGGCTCGCTGCCGCTGCCGCCCGAGGACGTGCGCTGGCTCGCGAAGATCGGCGTCCGCACCGTCGAGGAGATGCGGTCTTTGCCGCGCGACGGCCTCGGGGCGCGCCTCGGCGCGCGCGCCCGCGACGTGCTCTCCCTCGTCGACGGAGAAGACCGCGCGCCGCTCGCGCCCTACGTCCCGCCCGAGGTCCCGGAGGAAGAGGCCGAGCTCGAGTACGGCGTCGAGGGGACGCAGGCGCTCACGTTCGTCGCGAAGACGCTGAGCGATCGGCTCTCGGCGCGCCTGCAAGGACGCGCCGTCGCGGCGTCGCGGCTCGAGCTCGAGCTCCACCTCGACGCGGCGATGCTCCGCGAGGCCCCGGCGCCGGCGGAGGCGCCCGCGGCCGTGCGACCGGGCGAGGAGCCGCTCCACGCCTCGAGCGCCTCGAACGACGAGGGCCGGCGCGCGAGGGTCCACGTCTCCCTCGTCGAGCTCGAGCTGCCCGCGCCGCTCTCGAGCGCGGGCGATCTCTTCGCCGCGCTCCGCCCGAAGATCGAGCGGCTCGTCCTCGGCGCCCCCGTGCTCGGCGCGAAGCTCCGCGCTCCGGTGCTCGTCCACAAGCGGGCCGCGGCGCTCTCGCTCTTCGAGCCCGAGCCGAAGGCCGAGCGGGCGCTGCCCCGGCTCGTGGCCGAGCTCGTCTCCGATCTCGGGCCGGAGGCGGTCTCCACGCTCGTGCTCGGCGACAGCTGGGTGCCGGAGGATCGCTCGCGCCTCGTGGCGTTCGAGCTCCCCGCGCAGGACGCCGGAGGCGGCGAACGCCTCCAGGCGACGGGCAAGAAGCGGAGGCGGCGCGCGCTCTCGAGCGTGCCGGAGCCGACCCGCCTCCTCGCCGAGCCGCGCCCGATCGCGCGCGAGGACGTCCGCATCACGCGGCACCTCTCCCGGGTCGAGTCCGTCGAGTGGTGGAAGACCCTGCCGTCGGCTCCCGGCGACGCGAGCGCGAGGCGCGGCGCCGTCGACTACGTCCAGGCCTGGACCGACGACGGCGCCGCGTGGATCGAGATCGACCGAGCGACCGGCGCGATGCGCGTGCGCGGCTGGTTCGACTGAGCGAGGCGAGGAGCGATGACGACCCGGATCCGCGTCGACTCGTCGACCCGCACGCCCCTCGACGAGGAGGAGGCGGCGGCGGGCGTGACGCGGGAGCTCGCCGCGCTCCGGCGCTCGATCGAGTCGCGGCCGAGCCGCTACGTCGAGCTCTCGGCGCGGACGAGCTTCAGCTTCCTCTCGGGGGCGACGCCGCCCGAGGTCATGGTGCACCGCGCCGCCGAGCTCGGCTACGACGCGATCGGGATCGCCGACCGCGACGGCCTCTACGGCATCGTCCGCGCGTGCGAGGAGGCGGCGAAGCACGGCGTCCGCGTCGTCGTCGGCTGCGAGCTCACGCTCGAGCGGGAGGGCCTGGAGGGCGTCCCCGAGATCCCCGGCAAGCCCTCGACGATCACGGTGCTCGTCGAAGACCACGCCGGCTATACGAACCTCTGCAAGATCCTCACGGAGAGCCACGGCCGGCACCCGAAGTCGATCCCGACCCGGAGAGCCGACGACCTCGACGAAGAAGAGCTCCCGCGCAACACGTTCGCCGGCGTCCCGCTCGGGTTCGTCTGCGCGAACGCCGGGGGCCTCTGGGCGCTCGCCGACGCCGCGCTCTTCACCGAGACCGCGGGGCCGAGCCTCGTGCGGGCGTTCGGCCCGCGCCTCTCGATCCCCGTGCACCTCCACAAGGACGGCGAGGACCGCGCGCGCGTCGCCCGGGCGCTCGCGGCCGCCCGCACGTACGGCCTCCCGATCTGCGCGAACAACCGCGTCCTCTACGCGCGCCCCGGCGACAAGCCCGTGCTCGACGTCCTCCACTGCATCCGCGAGCGCAAGACGCTCGACGAGGCCGGGCGCGAGCTCGCGCCGAACGTCGAGGCTCACCTCAAGGGCGAGGAGGAGATCACGCGCCTCTTCTCCCTCCACCCCGAGTGGGTCGCGCGCTCGCGCGTCGTCGCCGACCGCTGCCGCTTCTCGATGAAGGAGCTCGCGTACCGCTTCCCGTACGAGATCACCGACCTCGTACACCGCGACTTCCGGCGCCCCGCGCGGGAAGGGGCGAGCGCGGACGAGCGCCCCGAGACGGCCCAGGACGCCCTCCGCCGGCTCACCTACGAAGGCGCGCACGCGCGTTACGGAGCGGCGATCCCCGAGAAGGTCGCGGCGCAGATCGAGAAAGAGCTCGCGCTCGTCGACGAGCTCGAGGTCGCGCCCTACTTCCTCAGCGTCCGCGCCGTCATCGACATGGCGCGCCGGCGCGACGTCCTCTGCCAGGGACGCGGCAGCGCCGCGAACAGCGCGGTCTGCTTCTGCCTCGGGATCACCGCGGTCGATCCCACGCGCTCCGACACGCTGCTCTTCGAGCGCTTCCTCTCGGCGGAGCGCCGCGAGCCGCCCGACATCGACGTCGACTTCGAGCACGAGCGCCGCGAGGAGGTCATCCAGGAGATCTACGAGACCTACGGGCGCGACCGCGCGGCGATGGTCTGCGAGGTCGTCTCGTACCGGTCGAAGAGCGCGCTCCGCGAGGTCGGCAAGGTCTTCGGCCTCTCGCTCGAGCAGGTCGATCGCCTGGCGGGCGTCGTCTCGTGGTGGGACGGCGTCGGGGCGGTCAGCGAGTCGCGCCTCCGGGCGATCGGCTTCGAGGCGGGCGATCCGCGCGTCCGGCAGACGCTCGTGATGGCGAAGGCGATCCAGGGCTTCCCTCGGCACCTGTCGATCCACGTCGGCGGCTTCGTGCTCTCGGCCACGCCGCTCAACGAGGTCGCGCCGATCGAGCCGGCGACGATGGACGAGCGCACGATCATCCCGTGGGACAAGGACGACATCGACACGCTCGGCTTCTTCAAGATCGACGTCCTCGGTCTCGGGATGCTCACGGCGATCCGGCGGTGCCTCGACCTCGTACGCGACGTCGCCGCGCAGCCGATCGCGCTCGAATCAACGTCCGTGGAGGCCCCGGCTCGTGGCTCCGCGCTCCGTTCTCCTGCAGAGACGGACCCGGTCCGCGAGGCGTCCCCTGCCGTCTCCGCTCCGGGCTCGAAGAAGCTTGGAGCCACGAGCCGGGGCTTTCACGGACCGGTCGAGCCCGCGCCCTCGGAGCGCGCGGGGCCCCACCGCGCGAGCTACGCGCTCCCCGAGATCGTCGCCGGGACGGCGATCGAGCGGCTCGCGCAGATCCCCGCCGAGGTCACGGCCGTCTACGACGCGCTCTGCAACGCGGACACGGTCGGCGTCTTCCAGATCGAGAGCCGCGCGCAGATGGCGATGCTCCCGCGGCTCCGCCCGCGCGAATTCTACGATCTCGTGATCGAGGTGGCGATCGTGCGGCCCGGGCCGATCCAGGGCGGGATGGTCCACCCGTACCTGCGGCGGCGGGCCGGCGAGGAGAGCCCCGAGCCGCCGCACCCGCTCCTCGAGCCGATCCTCAAGCGCACGCTCGGCGTCCCGCTCTTCCAGGAGCAGGTGATGCAGATCGCGATCGTCGGCGCCGGCTTCAGCGGCGGCGAGGCCGATCGCCTCAGGCGCGACATGGCCGCCTGGCGAAGGACCGGATCGCTCGAGAAGCACCGCGCGCGCCTGCTCGCGGGCTTCCGCGAGAAAGGGATCCCCGAGGAGTTCGGCGAGCGCCTCTACCAGCAGATCCACGGCTTCGCCGAGTACGGCTTCCCCGAGTCGCACAGCGCGAGCTTCGCGCTCCTCGTGTACGCGAGCGCGTGGCTCAAGGTGCATTACCCGGCCGAGTTCGCGGCGGCGCTGATCAACAGCCAGCCGATGGGCTTCTACTCGCCGTCGACGCTGCTCCAGGACGCGCAGCGCCACGGCGTCGAGCTCTTGCCGCTCGACGTGAACGCGAGCCGCTGGGAGTGCACGTGCGTGCGCCGCGCGCCCACGGCGGAGGGCACGGCGCTCCGGCTCGGCCTCCGGCTCGTGTCGGGGCTCGGGATGGACGCCGGACTGCGCGTCGAGCGCGCGAGCGCCGCGCAGGCGTTCACCAGCGTCGAGGACGTCGTCCTGCGCGCCCGGCTCGACAGGAAGGAGTCGATGGCGCTGGCCGAGTCCGGCGCGCTCGACTCGCTCGCCGGAGGAGACGGCCAACCGAGCGCGCGGCGCGCGGCGATCTGGCACGTGGTCGCGCCGCGCGCGACCGATTTGTTCGAGGGCAAGGCCACGAACGAGCGCGCGCCGAGCCTCCGGCCGATGACGCGCGCCGAGCAGCTCGTCCTCGACTACGAGCGCACCGGCGTGTCGATCGCGGATCACCCGCTGAAGCTCCTCCGGCCGTCGCTGCCGAAGCGCTTCTCGTCATCGCGTGACGTGATGCGTTTGCGCTCCGGGGCGCGCGTGAGCGTCGCGGGGCTCGTCACGTGCCGCCAGCGCCCGGGGACGGCGAGCGGCGTGCTCTTCATCACCGCGGAGGACGAGCACGGCTTCTTGAACGTCGTCGTCTGGGAGAGGGTGTTCGAGAGGTTCCGCCACGTCGCGATGACGGCGAAGCTCCTGGCCGTCCACGGGCGCATCGAGCGGAGCGACGAGCGCCCCGTCGAGGGCCGCGCCGCGCGCGCGCCGAACCCCGACGCGCCCCAGAGCGTCGTCTACGTCATCGCCGACCGGCTCGAGCTCCTCGACGAGAAGCTCCCGCGGCTCGCGAGCGCGAGCCGCGACTTTCACTGACGGGCGGGGCTCGCGCCGCGAGGCGACGCGCGCGCTTGCGCGACGCGCCGCGCATCCGGAGGACGCCAGCCGGATCCCGCGCGTACGCGCCCTCGATCCATCCGGGCCGCTCGCGCCCGTGTTTCCGTCGACGATCGATCGCCCGAACGCCGCCGAGGCCGCGCGGTCGCGCAGGCCGTTGCGCATGTGCGGCGCGGCACACGACTTGCCGAAGGCGCCTCGAACATGCGCGCGAACCGATGGATCCTCACGTTGATCGCTGGCCTTGGTCTCCCGCCGCTCGCGGCCTGCGGAGACACCGAGCTCGACGCGTCGAGCGAGCCGGCCGGCGGCGCGCGCGCGTCGACGGACGACGCCGATCTCGACGACGACGGCGACGCCCCGGACGAGACCGGCGACGCCCCGGACGAGGCCGACGACGAGCCGGGCGAGGCGGCCGGCGATTCGGACGAGACCGACGGCGCGATCGAAGACGACGACCCGACGGACGACGAGCCGGGACCGCTCCAGCCCCTGGCGCCCAAGCCGCTTCGGCCGTTCCGCGTGATGACCTACAACGTCCGGCACCCGACGTCCGAGGACACGGGCGTCTACGCCTGGAACAAGCGCCGAGCCGCCGTCGTGGCGCGCATCCTCGCCAACAAGCCCGACATCGTCGGCGTCCAGGAGGCGTCGAGCGGAGCCGACAAAGATCTCATCGCGGGGCTCACCGGAGGCGACAAGCCGTACGCCGTGTTCCGCCCGAGCAAATCCGGCAGCCCGAAGCTCGTGTTCTACCGGAAGACGCGCTTCGCGTACGACGCGGCGACCGGCAAGGGGAACGAGTCTCTGCCCAACCCGTACGGCAAGAGCCACGAGTGCTACCCCAACGCCAACGGACGGCGCGCCGCGTGGGTCGGGCTCCGCGAGAAGGACTCGCAGGCGGTCTTTCTCGTCGTCAACGCGCACATCGCCCACGGGTCGAAGTGCTCGGCGGGGCGCAAGAAGCAAGCGGAGGCCATCCGGGCGATCGTCCGGTCCAGGGGCAAGGGCCTGAGCAAGGTCGTGATGGGCGACTTCAACACCGATCCTCAGGCGACCGCGACCAAGGGCGAGACCACCATCTCGATCCTCGAGAGCGCCGGCCTGACCCGCGCCGCGAGCCACAGCGGCACCACCACGAAGAGCAAGGCGACCTTCAACAGCGACTGGAAGAAGAAGGGCTGGAAGAGCTCCGCGCGCCTCGACTGGATCTTCCACTCCGGCGGCGCGATCACGTCGACGGCTCCGGCCATCGACCGCGCGACGGCGAACGGCATCACCCCGTCGGACCACTTCGCGGTCCTGGCCACGATCCGGGCGGCGAAGTAGAAGGAACGACGCGCGACGGATCGGGGCTCCGGAGCGCCCGCGCGGCGCGGCGCGACGGGTGAGGGGAGGGCTCGACCGGACGGGGCTGCCGCGGGCGTTCACGCGAGCCAAACGCGGGCCCGAGCGTGCTATCTCGGGACCATCATGCCCTTCGAAAAGGTCCTCGTCTGCAACCGTGGCGAGATCGCGCGCCGCGTCATCCGTACCTGCAAGCGCCTCGGCGTCGCGACCGTCGCCGTCTACTCGGAGGCCGACGCGGACGCGCCGCACGTCTCCGACGCCGACGAGGCCGTGCTCGTCGGTCCGGCGCCCGCGAAGGACTCGTACCTGAACGTCGAGGCGATCCTCGCCGCGCTGAAGAAGACCGGCGCGAAGGCGGTGCACCCCGGCTACGGCTTCCTCAGCGAGAAGTCGGCGTTCGCGCGCGCCGTCGCCGAAGCGGGCGCGGTCTTCATCGGCCCGTCGCCCGACACGCTCGACGCCTTCGGCGACAAGATGAAGGCGCGGCACGTCGCGCTCTCCGCCGGGACGAGCCCGGTCCCCGGGACCGACGAGCCGATCGCGATCGACACCGCCGAGGGCGTGGCGCACGCGAAGGCGATCGCGGCGAAGGTCGGCTACCCGATCGTCGTCAAGGCGGTCGGCGGCGGCGGCGGCATCGGGATGCAGGTCGTCGCCGACGAGGCCGGCGTCGAGCGCGCGCTCAAGTCGTGCTCCGATCGCGGCAAGGCGAGCTTCGCCGACGCGCGGGTCTACCTCGAGCGCTACGTCGCCCAGCCGCGGCACATCGAGGTGCAGGTGTTCTGCGACGCGCACGGCCAGGCGTTCGCGCTCGGCGAGCGCGAGTGCAGCGTGCAGCGGCGCCACCAGAAGATCGTCGAGGAGTCGCCGTCGCCGGCGTCGTTCTTCGCCGGCGCCGCGGGGGAGAAGCGCCGGGCCGACCTCTACGAGGCCGCCCTCCGTGTCGTGAAGAAGGTCGGCTACGTCGGCGCCGGGACCTGCGAGTTCATCGCCGACGCCGAGGGCGACCTCTTCTTCCTCGAGGTCAACGCGCGGCTCCAGGTGGAGCACCCGGTCACCGAGATGGTCACCGGCCTCGACCTCGTGGAGCTGCAGCTCCGCGTCGCCGCCGGCGAGCGGCTGCCGGATCTCTCGAGCGTCGCCCGGAGCGGGCACGCGATCGAGGCGCGCGTCTACGCGGAGGACCCGAGCAAGGGCTTCATCCCGAAGCCGGGCCCGATCGACGAGCTCGTCTGGGCCGGCGGCGCCGGCGAGGTGCAGACGCGCGCGCTCCGGATCGAGTCCGGCGTAAGGGCCGGGAGCAAGATCACGCCGTACTACGATCCGATGATCGCGAAGGTCGTCGCCTGGGCCGAGACCCGGGACGCCGCGATCGGCGAGCTCGATCGTGCGCTGGCCGGGACGGTCATCGCGCCGGCGACGACCAACATCGCCTTCCTGCGGAAGCTCTGCGCGAGCGACGAGTTCCGCTCGGGCGCGTACGACACGAAGTTCGCCGAGATCCTCGCGAAGCGCCCGGCGTGATCCCGCGGCGGCGCGGCCTCAACGGGGAACGACCGGCGTGAGCGGGGGCTGACCCGACAGGACGCGGATCACGTTCGCGGCGGCCAGCGAGGCCATCGCCTCGCGCGTCGGGCGGTCGGCGCTGCCGATGTGCGGGGCGAGGACGGCGTTTTCGCGGGCGAGCAGCGCGGGGTGCACCCGGGGCTCGCGCTCGAAGACGTCGAGCCCCGCCGCCGCGAGCGGGCCGCGCTCGAGCGCGCGGGCGAGGGCGGCCTCGTCGACGACCGGGCCGCGCGCGGTGTTGACGAGGATCGAGCCCGGGCGCATCCGGGCCAGCCGCGCGGCGTCGAACAGGTGCCGCGTCTCGGGGGTCAGCGGGACGTGGAGGGTGATCGCGTCCGACGTCGCGCAGAGCTCGTCGAGGGACGGCACCCACGTCGCCCCGAGGGCGCGCTCGATCGCCTCCGGCTCGCGCCGCCGCTGGGTGTAGCCGACGTGCATCCCGAAGCCGCGCGCGCGCCGCGCGACCGCCTTGCCGATCCTGCCGAAGCCGACGACGCCGAGCTTCATCCCGTGGACGCGCGCGCCGAGGTGGAACGTCGGCGACCAACGCTCCCAGGCGCCGGCGCGGACGAGGCGGTCTCCCTCCGAGATGCGGCGCGCGGCGTCGATGAGGAGCCCGAACGCGAGGTCCGCCGTCGCCTCGGTGAGGACGTCGGGCGTGTTCGTGACGACGACGCCGCGCGCGGCGCACGCGGCGAGGTCGACGTTGTCGACGCCGACGGCGACGTTGGCGACGATCGAGAGGCGGGGCGTCCTGGCGAGCAGCGCCGCGTCGACGCGATCCGTGATCAGCGCGACGATCCCTCGGGCGCGGTCGGCCGCCCGCGCGAACGCCTCGGAGCCGACGCCGCCCGGATCCTCGACGACCTCGAGGGGCGCTTCGCGGAGGACCTCGCGCGCGTCGCCGAGCAGGGGCCCGCTGACGAAGACGGTGTCCACGCGGGCGACCTCAGTCGGCGTCGAACGGGACGACGTCGGTGGAGACGAGATCGGGGACCCGCCGCTGGACGGCGTCGAGCGTGTCGGCCGCCGTGCCGACGACGATGATGACGACGTCCTCGGCGGAGAGCCGCGTCGCCGTCGCGGCGTTGGCCGCCTCGAGGGTGACCTCGCGCACGTGGTCGACGTAGCGCGTGTGGTAATCCGCCGGCAGCTCGAGGAGCTCGGTCTCGACGGCCTGGCCGAGTCGCTTGGGCGCCGTGTCGACCTCGAACGCGTACGAGCGGACGAGGTAGTTCTTGATGAACCCGAGCTCGCGCTTGGTGACGCCCTTCGCGACGAAGTCCTCGAGCAGGGACAGCTCGAGCTCGACGCACGGCGCGCAGTCGGCCGCGCCGGGCGCCGCCGACATGGTGAAGGCGTGACGGCGGCGCTCGATCGACAGGCGCGCGCTCGTTCCGTACGACCAGCCGCGCTTGCTCCGGATCTCGCGCATCATCCGCGACGTGAAGGTCCCGCCGAGCACGGCCGTCGCGGTGACGAGCGGGACGTGATCGGGGTCGTGCGGCCACGTGCCGAGGCTGCCGATCAGCGTCTGCGTCTGCGTCCGCTCCGGCTTGTCGACGAAGACGAGGCGCCGGCCCTCCTTCTTGTCGGGCTCCGGAGGCGTCACCGCGACGCGCGGCCCCTCGTGGACGGCCGCCGCGAGCGTCGCCCCGTGCCGCTTGGCCTCGTCCTCGGTGACGGCGCCGGCGAAGCCGAGCACCAGGTCGCCCCGGACGAAGTGCCTCTCGTAGGCGGCGACGACGTCGTCGCGCTCGATGCCGGCGATCGTCGAGGGCCGGCCGGCCGCGGAGCGCGCGTACGGGTGACCGGCGAACAGCGCGCGGCGGAAGGCGAGGTTGGCGAGCGCGCGGTCGCTGTCGCGCGCCTCGACGAGCTCGGCGGCGGTCTCGCGCCGGAGCCGGGCGATCTCGTCGGGCGCGAACGCCGGCTTGCCGAGGATCCGGGCGATCAACGCGACGAACGGCTCGACGTTGCGGCGGATCACCTGGCCGTGCAGGCTGACCGTCGACGGACCGACGTCGAGCGCGAGCTCCCCGCCGAGGCGGTCGATGGTCGCCTCGATCTCCTGCGCGGTCATCCCGTCCGCGCCGCGACGGAGCATGCGCGCCGCGAAGCGGCACACGCCGTCCTTGCCCTCGGGATCGACGATGGCGCCGCTCCGTACGGAGACCACGATCGAGACGAGCGGCACCGCCGAGGAGCTCTCGATGAAGCCGACCGCGCCGCCGTCGAGCTCGAACCTGGTCGTCACGCGCCCACCTCCGCCGAGACGGGGGGCGCCTCGGTCTCGGGCTCGGGGAGCACGCGGATGATGGTGCGCGCCTCGTCGACGAAGTAGCGTCGCGCGGCCGTGCGCACCTCGCCGGCGGTGACCCGGCGGTAGCACTCGAGGCGGCGGAACGCGGCCGCCGGATCGCCGAGGACGGTGTCGTAGAAGCCGATCTGCTCGGCCTTGCCGCTCGTCGTCTCGAGCGACTGGAGGAGGCCGAGCTCGAGGCGCGCCTTCGCGCGGTCGAGCTCCTCGGCGTCGACAAGCTCGCTCCGCACGCGCTCGAGCTGGGCGTCGAGCGCGCCGAGGATCTCGTCGCCCGAGACCCCGGGGCGCGCCGTGAAATAGAGCTCGTAGAGGCCGGGATCGCGGAAGGTCGACACCCAGCCGCGGACCTCGGTGCACGCCTCGCGCGTGGTCACGAGCTCGTGGTAGAGGCGCGACGCGCGGCCGCCGAAGAGGACCTCGTTGAGCACGACGCAGGTGGCGTGGTCGGCGTCGCCGAGGGCCGGACCGCGGTAGCCGACGAGGAGCTTCTCGCTCGGCGTGGGCTTGTTGAGCGTCACGACGCGGCGCGCGTGCTGCGGCGGCTCGGGCTCCGTGTCCTCCTCCGGGATCTGCGAGGCGGGGATCGCGCCGTAGGCGTCGCGGACGCGCGTGAGGACGTCCTTCTCGGTGACGTCGCCGACGACGACGACCGTCGCGTTGTTCGGCGCGTAGTACGTCCGGTAGAACGCGACGCAGTCCTCGGGGGTGAACGCCTCGATGTCCTTCATCCAGCCGATCGTCGGCCAGTGGTAGGGGTGGCAGGTGAAGGCCGTCTTGTAGAGGATCTCGTTCGCGGTCCCCTCGACGTCGTCGTCGACGCGCATGCGGCGCTCGTTGGCGACGACCTCCTTCTCGCTCGCGACCTGCGGCTCGCGGAGGACCAGGCGCGCCATCCGCTCGCTCTCGAGCTCGACGGCGAGCTTGAAGCGGTCCTTGGGGAGCGACTCGTAGTAGTAGGTCCAGTCGAGCCACGTCGCGGCGTTCGACTCCGCGCCGTTCTCCTCGAGCTTGCGATCGAACTCGTTGGCGGCGAGCCCCTCGGTCTCGTTGAACATGAGGTGCTCGAAGAGGTGCGCGAGGCCGGTCTTGCCGGGCTTCTCGTGGCGGGAGCCGACGCGGAACCACGTGAAGTAGCTGAGGACGGGCGCGCTCCGGTCGACGAGCAAGAGGAGGCGGAGCCCGTTGCCGAGCCGGAAGCGGAGGACCCGCGGCGGCTCGACGCCCAGGCCGCCGCCGCCGGCGCCGAACGGGACGGAGCCTTCGAACTCCCATCGCGCGGCGTCCGAGGGCGCGTCGTCGTTGATGCGCGCGACGAGGGTGGCAACTTTCGCGTCGGACATGGCTTCGGCGCCTCGCGGGAGGCCCGCCGCACGGAAGACGGATTTGTCCTCGATGTCAACCAGATCAGGCGTGCGTCCGCCGCTACGCGTCTCCCCGAGCCGACACGGCGGCCGCGATCGCGTCGCGCGCTACCACTCGTGCGCGTCGACGACGGTGAAGCCGCTCTTGCGCCAGAGCCACGCGTTCGGGCCGCTCAGGGCGACGATCGCCGCTTCGCGCGCCTCGCCGTCGGTCGTCGTGCCCGATCGACCGCCCACCCGGACGAGGCGCACGGGATCGCGTCCCTCCGGGACCGCGTGGAACAACGGCTCCGGGCCGCCGATGGAAATGACGCCGCCGGTGCTCGCGAGGAGCAGCCCGCCGTCGTACGCGCGCACGCCGTGGAGCGGGCGCGCGGCGCCGGTCTCGGTGAGGTAGGCCTGGTGGTAGGTGAGCAGCGCGACCGGTCGCGGGGGACCGTTCTCGATCTTCCAGACGCCGCCGTCGCGATCCAGCACGTGGGCGGTGCCGCGCCAGATGTCGAGGTCGGAGAGGGTCGCGTCGATCACCTGGTTCTCGGTGATCGGCTGCCACTGCACCGAGTCGAAGCGCGCGACGGCGCCGACCCGATCGCCGCAGACGAGCATCCAGAGGCGCAGCCCCTGGGCCTGCAGGGCGACGACGGACTCGGACTCGTCCAGCATCGCGTCGGGCTCGAACGGGACGAACTCGCGGCCGTCGAACTCGAGCAGCGCGCCCGTGCCCCAGACGAGCACGCGATCGCCGGCGCCCCCGATGCCGTACCACCACGGCCGACCGCGCGTGGGCCGGCGGAGGGGGAAGCTCTGGAGGCGTCCGCCCGACACGCGGACGGCGTGGGTCGTCGTGAGGCCCCACATCGTGCCGTCGCGGGCGACGTGGAGATCGTTGAGCGGCTGCTCGACGGTGTGCGACGTCGCGATCTGCCCGTCGACGACGTGCAACACGACGCTCGGCGCGCTCTCGCTCGCCCGCAAGGCGCGCGGAGCGCCCGTGGCCGTCCGCGCGAGGAGGTAGAAGTCGTCGGCGTTCTTGCCGCTGGCGGCGCGGAAGACGAGCTTCTTCGCGGGCTGCGCGGCGACGTGGAGGACGCCGCGCTGCACGAGCGGGGGCTCGCGCGGCGCGCGCCGGAGGTCGCGCACGACGTCCGGGTGGCTCGGCGCCGTGACGGCGTCGGAGAAGAAGTTCTCGTCGCGGAAGGTCCGGAGCCAGCGGAAGACGTCCTCGGCCTCGAAGACGTAGATCCCCGTGCGCAGCGACGCGGCGAGCGTGAACTCGTCGACGTTGAGCGTGAGCGACGCCTTGCCGCTCGAGTCGAAGAGGCGATCGACGTCGCCGCGCACCGAGCGCTCGAGCTCGGGCCCGATGAGCTCGACGATCGCCTCCACGTCGCCGGTCTCGAGCCGGCCGACGACCGGGTACTCGAAGCGGAAGCCGAGCTCGTAGAGCAGGCGCTTCAGCCGCTGAGGCATCTTCGCGGCGGTCTCGACGGACTCCTCGCGCGTGTCGGCGATCGCGTCGAGCCACTCGCCGAAGTGCGCCGCGACGGGGCTCGCGGTGCCGTCGCGCCACTCGACGATCGGCAGCTCGCCCTCGTGTCGGATCGCGCTGACCAGGCGCTTTCCGCCCCCCTTGTCGAAGCACACGACGTGCTCGACGCCTCGGCAGAACGGCGCGTAGCGCTTCGCCTCCTCGCCGCCGAACGTGACGAGACGCTCGGCCTCGGTCTCCATCTCGTGCGAGAGGAGGAACGTCTCCGGCTCGCCGATGCGGCTCGCGACGCGCATCGCCGCCACGTAGCTCGGGGGCAGCTCCGTCCCGAAGAGCGCGGCCTGCGCCGCGAGCTCCTTCATCGGCAACGGCTCGCCGAGGCGGTCCTCGTAGCCCGACTTCACGAGCACCGTCTTGATGCGCTCGAGCGCGGCCAGCGCGACGCGCGTCGGATCGACGTTGCTGCGCGGCCGGAGGCTGCGCGTGACGCGCTTCTTGAGAGGCGTCTTCCGCATCCGAATAACTCGCCGCCCAGGCTACCGTAAGTCGGGCTGTCGCGTGCGCCCGACACGCGACATTTCCTCGGGTCGCGTCCGGCGGGTCGGTCCCGCTTCGCTAAGTCCGGCGGCGCCTCCCGCGGCCGAGCCGGCGGAAAAATCCACCCGCTCGCTCCGAGCCCTCGTAGACCGCCGCCCGCTCGACCTCGGCTACTGGTCGACCTTGAGGATGGCGAGGAAGGCCTTCTGCGGGATCTCCACGTTGCCGACCTGCTTCATGCGCTTCTTGCCCTCCTTCTGCTTCTCGAGGAGCTTGCGCTTGCGCGAGATGTCGCCGCCGTAGCACTTCGCGGTGACGTCCTTGCGGAGGGCGCGCACGGTCTCGCGCGCGATGATCTTGCCGCCGATCGCCGCCTGGATCGCGACCTCGTACTGCTGCTGCGGGACGAACTCCTTCAGCTTCTCGGCGAGGGCGCGACCGCGGTTGTAGGCGCGGTCCTTGTGGACGATGATCGAGAGCGCGTCGAGCGGATCGCCGTTGACGAGCATGTCGACCTTCACCAGGTTGCCCGGGCGGTAGTCGATGAACTCGTAGTCCATCGACGCGTACCCGCGCGACGCGCTCTTCAGCTTGTCGTGGAAGTCGAAGAGGACCTCGGCGAACGGGACCTCGTAGACGATGATGTAGCGGTCGGCGCTCGGGCAGGTCATGTTGACCTGGGTCCCGCGCTTGTCCTGGCAGAGCGTGATGACCGCGCCGACGTGCTCCTGCGGTACGTGGACCGTGAGCTTCACGTAGGGCTCTTCCATCCGGTCGATGTACTGCGGCGCGGGGAGCTTGGTCGGGTTGTCGACCTGCACCAGCTCGCCGTCGGTCTTGTAGACGTGGTAGACGACGCTCGGCGCGCTCGTGATGAGGTCGAGGTTGAACTCGCGGTCGAGGCGCTCCTGGATGATCTCCATGTGGAGCAGCCCGAGGAAGCCGCAGCGGTAGCCGAAGCCGAGCGCCTCGGACGAGTCGGGCTCGAAGTTGAAGGCCGCGTCGTTGAGGTGGAGCTTCTCGAGGGCGTCGCGGAGCGCGTGGTAGTCGGACGCGTCGGTCGGGAAGACGCCCGCGAAGACCATCGGCTTCACCTCCTTGAAGCCGGGGAGCGGGTCGTCCGACTCTCGCTTGGCCTGGCCGTGGGGGTGCGTGATCGTGTCGCCGACCTTCGTGTCGTGGACGCTCTTGATGTTCGCGGCGAGGAACCCGACCTCCCCCGCGTGGACCTCCTCGAGGGCGCGCGCGTGCGGCGTGAACGTGCCGAGCTCGGTCACCTCGTACTGGCCCTTGGTGGCCATGAACTTGATGATGTCGCCCTTCTTGATGGAGCCGTCGACGACGCGGAACATGACCATCGCGCCGCGGTAGGTGTCGTACCAGGAGTCGAAGATGAGCGCCCGGAGCGGGCCGTCTTCCTTGCCCTTCGGCGGGGGGATCTTGGCGACGATCTGCTCGAGGATGTCGGGCACGCCCACGCCGGTCTTGCCGCTGCAGGGGACC
Organism: Labilithrix sp.; assembly: GCA_019637105.1. Classification (GTDB taxonomy): domain Bacteria; phylum Myxococcota_A; class Polyangia; order Polyangiales; family Polyangiaceae; genus Labilithrix. The sequence goes on along the minus strand of JAHBWF010000083.1, from coordinate 5,591 downwards.
GCCTCGGAGGTGTCGAGGCCGATGATCTGCTCGATCTCCTGCTTCGTCTTGTCGAGGTCGCTCGAAGGGAGATCGACCTTGTTCAGGACGGGGAGGACCTCGAGCCCCTGGTCGATGGCGAGGTAGACGTTCGCGAGCGTCTGCGCCTCGACGCCCTGGGTCGAGTCGACGACGAGGATCGCCCCCTCGCAGGCGGAGAGGCTCCGCGAGACCTCGTAGTTGAAGTCGACGTGGCCCGGCGTGTCGATCAGGTTCAGCTGGTAGGTCTCGCCGTCCTTCGCCGTGTAGCTGAGACGGACGTTCTGCGCCTTGATCGTGATGCCGCGCTCACGCTCGATGTCCATCTTGTCGAGGAACTGCTCGCGCGCCTCTCGCTGGGTGACGGCGCCCGTGACCTCGAGGATGCGATCGGCCAGCGTCGATTTGCCGTGATCGATGTGAGCGATGATCGAAAAATTGCGGATCTTGGACTGGGGGATCGGCATGGGACGGAGGCGCGGGGAGCGCGCGAGGCGATCGACGACCGCGCGCGCCTCGTCATAGACGAAGCGCGCCCGGGCCGCGCGAAGAAAGGCCTACTTCTTCCCGCCGGCGGCGACCGAGGGAGGCGGCGGCTCGGCCGCGGCGACCTCGGGCGGTCGCGGCGACTCCGTCTGCTCGACGAGCGCGAGCTGCCCGGGCAAGAGGTGAGCGTAGTGCCGCAGCACGAGGTCGATGCCCTCGCGGATGTAGACGGCCACCGGCACCTTCGTGCGCTCGTGCAGGAGCTTCAGCTTGTCGGCTTGCTCCGGCGTCACGTAGATGGTGGTGGAAATCTTCTTCCGCATGGGACTTTCGCTGAGCGCGGCACCGGGTGTCGGAGTGGCTTGATTCCTCTGGGCTTCTCGGAACTTAGGCGTGCGTTTCGGGAGCGAGAGCGACGGTCGGGGCGTCTTTAGCTAACGCACTCGCGCATCCGTCACCAGCTCCTTGGACGCGTGGGAGAAGAATCGCTCCTCAACGGTCCATGAATATACACTACGTGAACATACGTGACGGTCAAGGGCGACCGGGGGACTGTTTGTCGTCCGTTGCCATCCTACGATGTAAGCATAATAAACTCATGCATTTGCGAGGTGTATAGAGAGGTGGGATAGATGCGGCGCCCGAGCGCCTTGCGGATGGGGTAACCTGCCGTCTATCGTGGCTTTCGCAATGCGGCAGGTGCCTTCAGCGGGGGAGCCAGGGTCGACGGAGTCCGGAATGCCGGGCGACGCTCGTGGAGGTGCGGGGACGTCGAGCGCCCGACGCGTGGGCCGCGCGAGCCTCGCCGCCGGCGCGCTCGTCGCGGGCGGGTTGCTCGTCGCGGGCGCGCTCGGATCGCTCGGTTGCGGAGGAGACTCCGCGGTCGCGAACGCGAAGCTCCCGGACGGCGTCCGCTCGCAGACCATCGAGCACGAGGCCTGCGACGAGTCGGGGCACCGCGTCGAGACCGTCGACGTGAACAACGACGGCAAGCCCGACATCCGGCGCGTGTTCGACGGCAACGCCGAGATCTGCCGCATCAGCGATCTGAACCGGGACGGCAAGCCGGATCTCTTCGAGTACTACGACAAGACCGGGCAGCTTCGCCGGCGCGAGGCCGACTACGACGACAACGGCATCGTCAACGCGATCGAGATCTACGAAAACGGAAAGCTCGTACGCGCGGAGCTCGACACCACGAACCTGGGCCGCATCGACACCTGGGACACGTTCGACCCGAGCACCGGGAAGCGCGTCAAGCGTGAGCGCGACGCCACGGGCGACGGCCGGGTGGACCAGTGGTGGACGTACGAAGGCGATCAGGTGACGATCGCGATGGACAAGAACGGCGACGGCCTGCCGGATCCCGACGCGGTCATCACCCTCAACGCCTCGGGGACGAGCATCCCGACGCCGGCCGAGCCGACGCCCGCGGCCGACGCGGGCGCTCCGTCCACGCCGGTGGCCTCCGCGCCGGCGGACTTGCCCTCGCCGGAGCCGTCGTCGGAGCCGAGCCCCGCGCCCGAGCTGTCTCCCAGCCTGGGGGACGCCGGCGTCGTGACGCCGCCGAAGCGCGGAGGAGCCAAGCGATGACCCAGGTGCGTACGTTCGCGAGCGCTGTCGTCCTCCTCGCGCTCGGCGCCGGCGCGCTCGGCGCGAGCGCGTGCGGCGGCGGCTCGAGGGAGGGCGCCGTGAAGACGGCGACCGCGCCGGGCGGCTCGAAGGACCCCTCGCGGTGGCCGGCCGACGATCGCTCGATGTGCGACTGGCGCAACAAGCCGGAGCTCGAGGTCTCGGAGACGATGGGCCCGGGCGCGCTCAAGCCGAACGTCCGGCGCGTCTACAAGACGTTCGGCGAGGGCGAGAACCGCCACAAGACGCTCGCGTGCCGCGAGATCGACACGAACCTCGACGGCATCAAGGACGTCGTCCGCACCTTCAACCAGAAGGGCGAGGCGCTCCACGAAGAGGCCGACACCGACTACGACGGCAAGATCGACGTCTGGCTCAACTTCGTCGACGGCCGTCTCGCGCAGCAGGACGTCGACACCAACAAGGACGGCAAGCCCGACGTCTGGAAGTTCTACGTGAACGGTCAGCTCCAGCGCATTCGCCGCGATCGCAACGGCGACGGCAAGCCCGACGTCTGGGAGATCTACTCGAAGGGCCGGCTCGAGCGCGTCGGCTCCGACGAGAACGGCGACGGTCACGTCGATCGCTGGGACCGCGACGAGCAGCTCAAATACGAGGCCGAGGCGGCCGAGCGCAAGGCGCGCGAGGCGACCGAGGACGCGGGCGCGGCGGCGGCTCCGGCGGTCGGCGACGCGGGCGCGGCGGCGAACTAGAGCGCGCGGCGGCGTCGGCGGAGCGCGGCCACGAGCCCCGCGAGGGCGAGGCCGACCCACGGCGCGCGCGCGCCCCCCTCGCGAGCGACGCCGCAGCCTTCGTCGCTCGCCGCCGCCTCGGCGTCGGGGCCGGCGGGATCGCGGCGCAGCCAGAGGTGGCTCGTGACCGTGCGCGGGCGCTCGTCGACCAGCGCCTCGGCGCGCCAGCGGTCTTCACCCTCGGCGGGCGCGTCGACGCGGGCGTAGTGGACGAACGGATCGGCGGTGACGACCACGGAGTCCTCGGGGGTCCCGTTCTTCACGAAGCGCACCGTCTGACCGACGCCGTTCGTCACCTTGGCGCGCAGGAGGATCGAGCGGACGCCGATCGTGTCGCCGGGGAACGCGAGCCCCTCGACGTCGTCGCGGCGCGGGACGGCCTCGAGCTCGACCATGGCGTCGTCCGGGCCGTCGAGCTTCACGACCGTCGCGCCACGCTTGATCCCGTCGAGGATCCCTCGCGTGCTCAGCTCGGTCGCCCGGACGAGCGTCGTGGGGCTCCCGACCTTCGCCGGGAAGATGCCGGTCGACGTCCCCGCGCGGTGATCGTCGCTGCCGCCGAGCGCGGGGATCTTGGCGCCGCGGTCGAGGAGCGCGTCCCAGAACGCGATCGCGCGCTCGCTGAAGAGCTGGGCGCCGGCGGTGACGCCGAGCGTGCCGATCTCCACGCCGCCGATCTTCGTCGGATCGAGGTCGTGCTGCCAGGCGCAGCCGATGCACAGATCGCCGATGTCGAGGACCGGGTGGTTGATGCTCAGGATCGCGCCCTGCGCGCGGATCGCGTCGGCGGCGCTCTCGATCGTCACGCCCGGCTGCCCGATCTTGTGATCGACGAACCTCGTGGCGCCGATGGCGTTCGCGTGCCCGGCGTAGGTCGTGTACTCGATGCCGGGGACGAGGAGGAAGCCGGGCTCCTCGTCGTGGACGCCGCCGAAGTAGTCGAGCTGGGTCACCGTGTTGTGGTCGCTGATCTCGAGCCACTCGAGGCCCCGCTGCTTCGCGAGGGCGACGTTCTCCTCGAGCGTGGCGGACGCGTCGGTCGACTCCCGCGAGTGCACGTGGAGATCCCCGGCGTAGTAGCGCGTCTCGGTCTTGCGCGCCGGCGGCGGGGCGTAGGGCGTACGCGGCCGCTCGGCCGCGAGGGTCGGCGTCGACCGCAGCTCGACCTCGATCCGGTAGCGCGCGGGGGAGGCGACCACCTTCGCCTTGCCGACGACGACGCGCCAGGTCCCGGGCCGGATGGGGCCGGGGACGTAGGCGCGCGAGGCCGCGGTCTCGTTCACGACGATCGGCTCGGTGGTCCCGCCACCCCAGCCGCGGTACCCGGCGCCGCCGGCGAGCGCGTCGTCGAGGCCGAAATCGAGGATGTTGACCTCGGACAGATCGTCGTGGCGGACCTCGATCTCGGCGGTGCCCGGCGGGACCTCGACCTCGACGAAGAAGTGGTCCGGTCCGTCCGCCGGGACGTCGCCCTCGAAGACGAGCGGGGCGGCCGCGGCCGGATTCGCCGCGAGCAGCGCTGCGCAAGCGAGAGGCGCGGCCAGAAGCGTGCTACGAGGGCGCGAGCGCGGTCTCACCCCCGCATCGTAGAAGCCCCCACCATGGAACGCATCCAGAAGATCCTCGCGCACGGCGGTGTCTCGTCGCGCCGCGCCGCCGAGCAGCTCATCAAGGCCGGCCGTGTCCGCGTCAACGGGCGCGTCGTCACGGAGCTCGGCGCCAAGGCCGATCCCCGGCGCGATCGCGTCGAGGTCGACGGCAAGCGCGTCGTCGCCGAGGAGCTCGTGTACGTCGTGCTCCACAAACCGCGCGGCGTCGTCTCGACGATGAGCGATCCCGAGGGCCGGCCCACGGTGAAGGAGCTGCTCGCGAGCCTCGGCGCCCGCGTCTACCCGGTGGGGCGCCTCGACTTCGCGACGAGCGGCGTCCTGCTCGCCACCAACGACGGTGAGCTCGCCGACGGCCTGCTCCATCCGCGCAAGACCGTGCCGAAGACCTACGTGCTGAAGGTGAAGGGGTCGATGAAGCCCGACGACGTCGCGCGGTGGGAGAAGGGCGTCCGCCTCGAGGACGGCATGACCCTGCCGGCGACGGCGAAGCTGCTCCGCCACGAGACGGACAAGACGTGGCTCGAGCTGACGATCCGCGAGGGCAGAAACCAGCAGATCCGGCGCATGGGCGAGGCGACCGGGTTCCCCGTCATGCGCCTCGCGCGCGTCGCGTTCGCCGAGATCTCCGCCGAGGGCCTCGCGCCGGGGCGGTGGCGGCACCTCACGCGCGACGAGCTGATCGCGTTGAAGAAGACGTACGGCGTGCCGCGGTCGATCCCGTCGGCCGCGTCGATCCCGAGGAGCCCGTCGAAGGACAAGCAGCGATCGGTCCCGACGGCGCGGCGCGGCGCGGCCTCCCGCGCGCAGCGCGCGTTCGGCGCCGAAGACAGGCGCGGCGAGGAGAACTGGGGCACCCCCCGCCCGCGCAACGACGAACGACCGCGCGACGGCGCAGGTCGTGTCGGACGCCCGCGCGGCGACGAGCGACCGCGCGACGGCGCAGGTCGTGTCGGACGCCCGCGCGGCGACGAGCGACCGCGCGACGGCGCAGGTCGTGCCGGACGCCCGCGCGGCGACGAACGACCGCGCAACGACGAACGACCGCGCGCGACGGGGGGACGCCCGCGCGGCGGCGAACGACCGCGCGCGACGG
>JAHBWF010000082.1 GCA_019637105.1 Labilithrix sp. | reverse complement strand
GCGCGCTCCTTGCTCGTGGCGCTCGGGGCGCGGACCACGCGGGCGAGCGTCGAGGCCATGAACGCGGCGCTCGTCCTCTGCGCCGATCACGAGCTCAACGCGTCGACGTTCGCGGCGCGCGTCGCGGCGTCCTCGGGCGCGAGCCTCACGGCGTCGATCGTCGCGGCGCTCGCCGCGCTGTCCGGCCCGCTCCACGGGGCGGCGACGGCGCGCGTCGAGGCGCTGGTCGCCGAGATCGAGCGACCCGAGCGCGCCGCCGAGGTCGTCGCCGCGCGGCTGGGGCGCGGCGAAGCGATCCCCGGCTACGGGCACCCGCTCTACCCGGACGGCGATCCGCGCGGCGCGCACCTGCTCGAGATCGCAGGGCGGCTCTCGAGCAAGGCGCGCGCGGTGCGGGTGCTGGTGGCGGTGACGAACGCGATGCACCTCGTCGCGCGCGAGGCGCCGACGGTCGACGTCGGCCTCGCGGCGCTGGCGAGCGCGCTCGGGCTCCGCCGCGGCGCCGCGATCGCCGTCTTCGCGTGCGGACGGCTCGCCGGGTGGATCGCGCACGCGCTCGAGCAGCGCGAGGGCGGCCACCTGCTCCGCCCCCGCGCGCGCTACGTCGGCGCGTGATCGGTCACGCCTCGTCGACGCTCATCACCGTGTCTTCGATCGTGACCTCGGGCCTGTACCCGAGCTCCTCGCGCGCGCGCCGGTCGTCGACCATGCAGACGTAGCGGATGTGATCGAGCTCGGGCGCCGGGAACGTCGTCAGGCGGAACGCCCAGAGCCGCTTGAGCAGCGCCTTGCCCAGCGAGTACGGCACCGGCACGCTCGGGCGGCGGAGGATCCGGATCGCGTGCGAGAGCGGCAACGGATCGGGGCCGGCCACGTTGTAGATCCCGCGCTTGCCCGGCGCGAGCGCGCAGCGCATGGCGCGGACGACGTCCGCTTCGTTGATGACCTGGATCATCGGATCGAACCCGAGCAAGGTCGGGATCGTCGGCAGGCGCAGGAAGTTGGAGGCGGCGTTGTGGACGCGCCCGAGGATGTGCACGGGCCGGAGGATCACGGTCTCGGTCCCCGGGTGCTTCCAGAAGAAGCCCTGCGCGAGCATGTCGACCTCGATGAGATCGCGGATCTCGCCGAAGCGCGCGCCGCCGAGCAGCGGCGCGTCCTCGGTGAGGAACTGCGCGTTGTCCGGCTGCGGCCCGTAGACGTTCGAGCTCGACAGGACCACGAGCTTCGGGACGTCGAACTTCGCGACGTACTCGAGGAGCTTCTGGAACCCGGCGACGTTCCACGAGTGGTGCTCCGCCTGCGAGGCGCGCGGATCGTGCATGACGCCGAGGTGGATGACCGCCTCGATCGGCTCGGAGCGGAAGATGTCCTTGAGCTTCTTCCGGCGGATGTCGACCTGCTCGTGACGTACGTCCTTCGGCTTGTCCGGGAACGGCCGGCGATCGACGCCGACGACGGGGCGCTCACGGTGGAGGAGGCGCACGACGCGCTTGCCGAGCCGTCCGCACGCGCCGGTCACGAGCACCGTGCCCTGGCCGCGCGGGCGCGGCGCCGGCCGGAGCGAGGCCGGCGGCGGGTCGGAGCGGGGGCGGGGAGGCGCTTCGATCGTCATCAGAAGAAGACGCTCTTTCGCGCCTTGAGGCCGCGGTGGAGCATCGACTGGATGGTGGCCTTCACCACGAAGACCTTCTCCTCGATGATGGAGTCGTCGTCGTCGGGATCTCCGCCGAAGCGCATCGGCTCGCCGAACGAGATCCGGTAGCGCGTCGGGAGGGGGAGCGCGCCGAAGGGCAGGAGGACCTGCGGCAAGATGGGGATGTTGGGGGCGCGGAGGAGCTTGGCGAGCCCGTCGAAGTTCCCGAGCGAGATGTACTGCTCCTCGCCGCCGATCACGGCCACCGGGACGATGGGGGTCCGCGTCTCGATCGCGAGGCGCATGAAGCCGAGGCCGAAGTCGGCGAGCTGGTAACGCTTGGAGAAGGGCTTCGAGATCCCGCGGATCCCCTCCGGGAAGACGAGCAGCGCCTCCTCGTTCGTGAGGAGGTGCTTGGCGTTCTCCGGGACGCCGACGACCTGCCCGACGCGCGAGAAGAGGAGCGAGACGAACGGGAGCGTCTGCGTCCACTTCTCGACCATCGCGCGCATGAAGCGCGGGGGCTCCACGTCCATGAAGAGCGACGCGCCGATGAGCGCGGCGTCCATCGGGATCTGGCCCGAGTGGTTCGCGATGATGAGCACGCGCGAGCTCGGGACGTTCTCCGCGCCCGAGACCTCGGTGCGGAAGTAGTGACGGTGGAGCAGCGCCACGGACGCGAGCGCGTACTTCGTCCACTGCGGGTCCATCCCGAACGGATCGACGCCGGTGGCGGTGAGGTTCAACGGGACGCGGCCGAGGCGGTCGTTGAACTCCTCGCCGAGCTTCGACGTCATCCAGTCGTCGACGCTCGACGCGGCCGAGTCGAACAAGCGGCGCGCGAGCGGGGCCACCGACCGCAAGCGGCCGCCGATGCGTGCGAGCGAGCGGGAGGTCTCCGCCACGGGCTCAGCTATCGCCGGGCTCCGAGGTTGGGTCAAGAGCAGCGGTGGAGGACCTCGCCGGGGGGGCGCCTCCGCGATCGCAGCGCGCCGTCCCGGGCGCGCCAGGTGAGGTTAGGGTGACGCAGCCGTGACGCTCGCCGTCTCCGGCGACGGTACGGCGCCGCCGGCTCGTCCGCGCGGTGGTACGCTCGGCGCCGTTGGCCCCCTCTCCTCCGCCGCCGCTCCGCGCCGGCTCGCTCGTCGCCGTCGTCGCGCCGGCGAGCGGGTTCGATCGCGAGGAGCTGTTCCGCGGCCTCGCCTGGCTGTCGACGCGCTACCGCCTGCGCGTCGACGGGCGCGTCCTCTCGCGCGAGGGCTACCTCGCCGGGTCGGACGCGTCGCGCGCGGCGGTGCTCTCGCGCGCGATGCTCGACGACGACGTCGACGGCATCGTCTGCGCTCGCGGAGGTTACGGCGCGATGCGCATCCTCGACGAGCTCCCGTGGGAGCGGTTCGCGGCGCGGCCCAAGGCGCTGGTCGGCTTCAGCGACGTGACGGCCCTTCACCTCGTGGCGAACGCGCGCGGCGTGCCGACGGTCCACGGCCCCAACGTCACCGGCCTCGGTCGCTCGATCACCACGGCGGAGCGGGCGTCGCTGATCGCGACGTTGGAAGGCGCCGCACCCCCTCCCTGGACGAGGCTCGAGGTGATCGTCCCGGGCGAGGCGACGGGGACGGTCGTGGGCGGCAACCTCGCGCTCGTCGAGGCGATGGCGGCCGCGGGCCGGCTCGTGGTGCCTCCGGGCGCGATCCTCGCGCTCGAGGACGTGACCGAGCGTCCTTACCGCATCGATCGGATGCTGACCGCGCTCCTCCTCGGCGGGCACCTGGCGCGCGCGGGCGCGATCGTCTTCGGCGGCTTCACGCAGTGCGAGCCGGGACCCGACGGCGTCACCACGGACGCGGTCCTGCGCGAGCGTACGCGCGGGCTGGGGATCCCCGTCGTCGCGGGCGCGCCGTTCGGTCACGGCGCGCCCAACCACGCGTTCGCCCTCGGCCGCGACGCGACCCTCCGCGGCGGCACGCTCGCGTGGGCCTGACGCCGGGCGCGCGCTCGTCGCGGCGCGTCAGCCGTCGCTGCGCTGCGGCGGGACGGTCGCGCCCGTCTCGGTGTGCTCGTCGCCGTCGTCGACCGCGTCCTCCGCGAGGTCGTCGGCGATCACGATCTCGTCGTCGTCCTCGGGGCTCACGTGGGTCGTCTCGAGATCGAGCTTCATGTCGGCCCCGGTCGGATCCTCGACGTCCACGATGTCGCCCGACTCGAGCGCGTCGCTCGGAGCGGTGCTCACGCCGTCGACGGTCTCGGGGCCGCCGGGGAGCGTCAGCGGCGCCGCCGCGCGCAAGCTCTCGCTCTCGTCGCCGAGGACGTTCGGATCCGTCGGCTGCATCGGGCGCTCCGTCGCGCCCGCGGAGAGCTCGGTCTTCGGGGCGCCCTCGGCGAGGCGCATCTCCTTCAGCGTGTGCGGCACGACCTGGCCGCTCTCCGTCACCTCGTCGGGCGACGCGGTGAAGGCGAGGCCGGCCGGCCGCCTCGGCGCCGACGCGTGATCGTTCGGCAGCGCCCGCGTCGCGGCCGTCTCCTCGAGCGGGATGGCCGGGATCCCCTCGGGGAGCGACGTCCCGGTCGGGCCCTCGAGCTCGAGGCGCTCGAGCGACTCGTCGATCTCGTCCTCCTCCAGCGCGCCGCCCTTGCCGAGCCCGCGGATCGTCGTGGCGACGCTCTCCTCGCCGGACCCGCTTCGCTTGGGGAGCGGCGGAGGCGTCGAGCGCGTGACGGGGCGCGCGGTCGTCGCCGTCTCGCCCGTGCTCGTGACCTCGGCCGACGTCGGGAGCTTCGGCGGAAGAGGCCCGCGCACGGCGGTGACCGCGCCGGTGGTCGAGGAGGCGGGGGGCGACGAGGTGCGCGGCGACGAGGGGCGCTGCGGCGGACCGCTCGGAGCCGCCGGCGCCGAAGACGCGCCCTTCGGGCTGCTCCCCCGCGAGGGCGGGGGGACGGGCTGATCGCTCACGAGCTTCGGCGGCGCGTAGACGAACTTGGGATCGCCCTCGGGCTTCTTCAGCTGGTTCGTCTTCGCGCGCTCGAGGCCCTGCGTCGCCTCGGTGTCGCCCGCGCGCATGCGGAGCACGCGGCGCCACGCGTCGGCGGCCTCGCGGCCGTCGGCGAGCTGCTCCTCCCAGATGCGCGCGACCTTGCGCGCGAGCTCGGCGCGGGCGTTCATGTCCTTGCCGCGGAGGATCTGATCTTCGTAGAGCTGGATGAGCGACTTGTAGTCGTTGAGCTCCATGAAGAGCCCCGCGAGCTCGTCCATCACCGCCTGATCGGTGGGGGAGAGATCGTGGAGCTTCTTGAGGTCGGCGGCCGCGTTGACCGGCTCGACGAGCTGGTCGCGGCGGATCTTCGCGCGGCGCGCGAGGAGCTGGCGGACGAGCGGTCCGTCGAAGACCTCCGACAGCGCGTGCGAGAGCGCGGCCTCGGCGCGGCGCGGATCGCCCGTGTCGATGCCGAGCGCCTCGAGCATGTCGAGCGTCAGGCCGTCGACGTGAGCGACGAGCGCGTCGCCGAGCCACGAGAACGCCTGCTCGGCGTCGTTGAGGTCGCGGTGGGCGATCGTCGCGGCGCGGCGGAGCAGGTTCGCGCGCGTGCGCCCGCCGTCGCGGGCGCCGTGGCCGCCCTGCGAGAGCGCGTGGCAGAGCGCGCGGCGGAGGCGATCTCCGCCGCCGAACTTGTCGCCTTCGCGCGCCGCCGTCTCGAGGATCGCGACGGTCTCCTCCGTCGGGGCGCCGGAGAGGGCGAGCTCGAAGAAGCCGCGGGCGCGCTCCGGCTGGCCGCGGGTCGAGGCGACCTGCGCCGCGCGGGCGAGCGCGCGCACGCGATCCGGCGGCGCCTTGGAGCGCGTGACCTGGCGCTCGTACAGATCGACGACGTCGACCGGCTTGGCCGCGAGCTGCGCGAGCCGCTCGAGCAGCGGCTCCGCCTCCGACGGCGGGATGAAGACGAGGCCCTGCTCGCCGTGCGCCATCGCGTCCTGGCGCGCGAGGCCCGCGCGGGCGCGCACCTCGGCCTGGCGCACGAGCTCGTGGGCGCGGTCGGCGCCCTGGACCTCGCGCGTGAGGACGTCGTGCGCGACGGCGAGCGCGTCCTGATCGCCCGTCTTCACGCTGAGCTCCTCGAGGTGCTCGGCGAGGCGCCGGTCGGCGCCCTTGGTCCGGACGAGCTCGATCGCGACGGTGACGGCGTCGGCGTCGCGGCCGACGTCGGCGAAGCGCTCGAACGCGCCGCGGAGCGCCGCGGTGCGCTCGGCGCCGTGACGGGCGTCGAACCACCACTCCTTCAGCTTGCTCGCGACGATGCCCTTCCAGCCGAGCTTGTCGCCGAGCTCGATGTACGCGTGGCGCACGGACGCGTCGCCCTGGTCGGCGAGGTCGGTGAGCGCGCCGAGCGCCTCGTCGCCGCGATCGAGCTTGTCGGCCAGGATCGACGCGAGCTTGGTGGTGAGCTCCACGACCTCCTGCTCGTCGGCCTCGATCTCGATGCGCTCGACCAAGAGCTCCGCGACGCGCCCCCACTGCTCCGTGATCTCGCAGAGCTCGCAGAGTCGGGTCAGCGCGTCGAAGTCCTCGAGGTCCGCCTTGCGGACGAGGTCGAGCGCGCGGATGGCGTTCCGCGGATCCTCGAGCTTCTCGTAGAGGCGCGCCAGGCGCGCGGCGATCTGCCCGCGCTCCTGCACGTCGGCGACGAGCTTGAGCTCGCGCTCGAGCGCGTCGGCGGCCTCGGCGAGCGAGCCGCGGTTCTCCTGCAGGTCGGCGATCGCCTGCAGGGCAGGGCGGCACGTCGGGTCGAGGTCGGAGAGGATGAGCTCGTAGCGGGAGATCGCCGTGTCGATGTCGCCGACGCCGTCGGCGAGAAGCTCGGCCTCGCGGAGCGCGACGCGCGCCTTCTCGGCCTTGTCGACGGTGTTCTGGCCGAGGCGGCGGAGGAGGGTCGCGGCCTCGGTGTGGTCCTCGCGCTCGACGGCGTCGTCGATGAGGCGCTCGAGCGCCTCGCGATCGTCGCCGTCCTCGAGCAGCTTGAGCCACAGCTCGCGGGCGAGCTCCTTGTCCTGGAGGCGGGTCGCGCAGAGGGTCGCCGCCTCGCGGCGGATGTTGATCCGCTTGCTGCGATCGGTCAGGCGGTCGCCGCGCTTGGTCAGGAAGGCGACGAGCTTGTCGGTGCTGTCGGCCTGGTTGTAGCGGGCGACGAGCAGGTTCGCGTAGTCGTCGTTCAGCGGGTCGAACTCGGTGGCCTCTTCGAGACGCACGAGCGCCTCGTCCTCGCGGTTCGCGCGCGAGAGGTAGTCGGCCGCGCGCGCGTAGCACGCGGCCTGCTGTTTGAGGTCGCCGGTGAGGAGGCCGCGCTGGTAGGCGGCGTTGGCCGCCTTCTCCCACGCCTCGGCGCCGGAGTAGAGGCGGTCGGCCTCGTCCCAGAGCTTGCCGTTGCGGAGGGCGTCGGCGGCCTCGGCGTACGAGTCGCCGGCGGCGATCGACTCGCCGAGCTGCTCGCGGAGCTCGCCGAGGCGCTGCATCAGCGCGCCGCGCGCGACCGCGTCCTCGATCGTCGCCGCGCCCTCGGCGAGCACCTGCGCCGCGAGGTCCGGGCGCTCGCCCTTCTCGAACAGCTTCGACGCCGTCAGGGCGGCCTGGTCGTCGTCGGTCGTCAGGCGGGCGATGCGCCCCCAGGCCTCGCCCGCCGCGACGAGGTCCTTGCGCTTGTCCTCCTGGAGCTTCGCCAGCTTCTTCTCGAGGAAGACCTTCGTCTCGACGTCGGACTCGATCGTCGCCTCTTGCTCGAGCACGTTCGCGAGCTCGTCCCAGCGCTGCGACTTCTCGAGCAGGCGCATGAGCGCCGTCCGCGCGCTCTCGTCCTTGCGGTCGAGCGAGAGCAGCTGCCGCCACGACGAGATGGCGCCGTCGACGTCGCGGAGGTTGCCCTCGCAGAGGCCCGCCACCTCGCGGAGGCGCTCCTTGCGCGTCTCGAGCAGCTCGGGCGTGTTGGCCGAGGCGCGGATGCTCGCGAGGAGCACGTCGCGGAGCTGCCCGTAGTCGCGCTTGCTCCGGAGGTAGTCCTCGGTCCACGAGAGCGCCTCGGGGTGCGCCGGATCGCTGTCGAGGACCTCCTTGTACTTCGCGAACGCCTCGGGCTTCTTCCCCTTGCCGGCGAGCATCTGCGCGGCGTCGAGGATGCCCTGCATCTTGTCGGGCGACAGGCCGCGGGGCTCGCGACCCTCGCCGCGCGCGCCGCGGAGGCCCGTCTCGGCCTCGAGCTCCGGCGGCTCGTCGTCGCGCGGCGGGCGCGCGGACGGCGTCGCCTTGGGAGGAGCGCCGCTCGCGCGCCGCGGTCCGGCGTCGGGCGCGTCGTCGCTCGCGGCGCCGCGCTCGGCGGTCTGGTTGATGTTGGGCTCGCTCGGCGGATCGGCGATCGAGCCGCCCGCGGCCGCGAGCGCGGCGCGGACCTCGGGGACGAGCGCGCCGTCCGGGTTGGCGGAGAGGTACGCGTTGCAGCGCTGCGGCATGTCCGGCGGAGCGCCGAGCGCCTGCGCGTAGTGGAGGAGGAGCTGGACCGCGCGGTCGTGCCCCGGCTCGATGTCGAGCGCCGCGCCGGCGTACGCGAGCCCGTGCTCGCCCTCGTAGGTCTCCGACAGCGCGACGAGCAGCTCGGCGGCGTAGGTGCGCTCGTCGGCCGGCACGGCCTCGCCGGCCTGGATGCGGTCGAGGACGCTCGACGCGTACTCCTGCTGGAGCGCCGGATCGGAGCCGTCGATGTCGCGCGCCTGCGCGAGCGCGCGCGTCGCGCCCTGGAGATCGCCGGCGAGCTTGCGCGTCGCCGCCTCGTCGCGGAGGAGGCCGACGCGGCGCTGCGGGTCCTGCTCGAGCTCGAGCTCGGCGCCGTAGAGCGGGATGGCGTCTTGCCACTGCTGGAGCTGCTTGTAGAGCTCACGCGCGTTGTAGATCGCGTACGCGCTCGTGGGGTCGAGCTCGATCGACTTCTTGTAGCTCTCGATCGCCTTCTTCGGCTGGCTGAGCGGCGGCTCGGACCAGAGCCGCGCCAGCTCCTCGTGGAGGCCGGCGAGCTCGCCACGGATCTCGGGATCGCCGGCGGCGAGCGGAGCGAGCGCCTTGGCGCGGCGGTCGAGCAGCGCGACGAGCGCCTTGCTGTCGCCCTTGTCGCGGTAGAGCTGCGCGAGCCGATCCGCCGCGACCTGCGCGGTCGGGTCCTTCTCCAGCGCCATCATCAGGATCCGCGCGGCGCGATGCGCGTCTCCGAGGGTGGTCGACCAGACGTTCGCGGCCTCCGCGAGCCAGTGGGCGGCGTAGGCGCGGTCGCGCGTCTCCGTCCCCACGCGCTCCAAGAACATGGCGTAGCTCTTGGGATCGGCTTCCCCCGCGGAATGGGCGTAGGCGAGCGCCTCTTCGTCGTGAGGATTCTCGACGAGGCGCTGCACGAGCCTATCAATCTCGGCGCGTTCCATACCCTCGGCGCACGCTACCACTTCGCAACCCATGGAAGCAATTTGGGGTTTTACCCCAAGCGCGGGCGGTGACCTTTCGACGCTCGTGCCGGTCTGGAGGCTTGACGTGAGCGCGTCGGCGCCGTCCGAAGCGGCGCGTCGTGGGCCGAGCCACGGCGTGTGTCGCCGCCGTCCGGCGCGCGCGTCGTGGGCCGGGGCGACGGCGTCGTCGCCGCTCCGAACGCGCGTCGTGGCCGAGGGATGTCGGGCGTCGTGGCCCGGAGCCTCGAGGTCCGGATCGAACGACGCGCCACGCCACGCGCGCCGCGTCGTTCGTCGCGGGAGGCGCGACGCGGAGCGTTGTGGTACACCACGCGTCCGATGCGTTCGCTCAAGGGGCTGGGGGCGTTGGGGCTCGTCGCGTGCGCGCTCGCCGCGCCCTCGTGCGGAGCCACCGACGCGCCGTCGTCGACGGCGACGCCGGGGATCGACGCGGACGACGGGGCCGGCGCGCGCGCAGGCGACGACGACGGCGGCGCGGCGTCCGACACCGGCGCGCCGGGCGCCGATCTGGCGTGCCTCGGCGACGAGGCGCCGATCACCCTCGCGGGCGGCCTGCCGTACGCGACCGTGACGATCGGCGAGGCGCCGGCCTACGACGCGAGCTTCCTCGTCGACTACGGGACCAACGCGTCGACCATCGACCTGTCGAAGTTCGCGCCGCCGGGCCCCGCCGCGACGGGCTGCGACCCGACGCTCCTCGGTCAGCGCTGCCGCTTCGCGCGCTTCGACTTCTTCGGGCCGTGGGGGCCGGTCTCGCTCTACACGGACGCGCACGGCGCGGGCGGCGGCGTCGACCAGGCGGGCATCCTCGGCACCGACTTCACGAGCCGCGTCGCGGTCTCGCTCGACTACGCCCGCTCGAAGGCGCGCCGCGCCGATCAGGCGACCTTCTGCGCGCCCGCGGACTTCGCGGCCGCGGGGATGGCGCCGCTCTCGGCCGACGGCTTCTTCACGAACGACGTATCGAAGCTCCGCCCGCTCTCGGACGTCATCGCCGGCAGCGCGCCGTCGATCACCGTCGCCAACGTCCCGACGATCCCCCTCCGCGTCGCCGGCGTGACGGCGCACGCCCAGCTCGACACCGGCTTCGACGACGCGCTCGTGCCCTTCTCGGTGAACGTCAACGAGGCGTTCTTCGACGCGCTGGCGGCCGCGGCCCCGAACGCGCTCGTCCGCGCCGCCGACAAGGACCTGAGCCTCACGACGTGCGCTGGCGTCAACGAGCCGGTCGTCGCCTACACGCTCGGGCCGGGCGCCGCCGTCGAGCTCGTCGGCGAGGACGGGGGAGCCGTGCGGAGCTTCCCCGGGGCCACGCTCTTCGTGAAGCGTACGCCCGAGGCCGCCCGGCGATGCGGCGGGATCGGCACGTGGACCGTGCCCGCCGCGCAGGTGGCGGCCTCGTTCTACGTCGCGCTCGGCCTCGTCGCCTTCGACCCGTTCGGCTCGCGCGTCTGGATCGCTGCGCTCTAGACGACGGCCCGACGGCCCGCCGTCGAGGTCTTCGCGGGGGGCGCGGCCGCGGGCGCTCTCCGTCACAGCTTCAACACGAGGCTGTTCTTCACCTCGACGTCGTAGGTGCGGACGCCGGCGGGCGGGCGGTTGTCGTACCAGAAGGTGGCGCTGATCCGCGCGGAGAGCAGCGGCGTGATGGTGAACAAGACGAACGAGTCCGACAGCATGCGAAAGTCGAGCGGTCGATCGAAGCGCGGCTGCAGGTACATCACCGTGCTCGCGTCGACGAGCGACGAGACCTGGATGTTCACGCCGGCGTAGTTGCTCGAACGGTGCCAGACGTTGTTGTACACGGGCGAGCCCGGGATCGCATCGAGCACCTCGTGCTCGAGGAGGTACGTCGTCCCGGTGAAGATCTCGAAGTCGTCGATGTTCAGCAGCATGAAGCGCAAGCCGGTGCCGTAGAGATCGCGCACGGCGAGGCGCCGGAAGCGATCGTGCTGGACCTGGGTCAGCGCCTCGAGCGCCACGAACGGGGAGAGCTTGTAGTTGTAGCGCGCGTGCGCCATCCAGCGCGCGACGTTCGTCTGCCCGCGCGCCTCGCCGTAGTCGGCCGAGACGCGGCTGAAGAAGAGGTGCGGGTCGGCGGTGAGCCCGCCGAACACCGAGCCGGAGAAGGTCATCGTCTCGGTGTTGCCGGCGCGGCCGACGAGCGAGCCTTCGAGCCAGAGGAAGCGGGGGTTCTTCTTGAGCGTCGTGCGCAGCGTCTCGGCGTTGACCTGGGCGCCGGCGGTCGAGGGGCAGAGGACGATCGTGAGCGAGAGCGACGCGAAGGCGGCGACTCGCGCGAGCGCGCGCGAGGGCCACGAGGGACCTTTCATGCGCCTACCTCTACGCGACTTTCGTGCCGATTCGAACCTGCGGCGCGCGGCTCTTCGTGTCGCGCTTCTGCTCCACGCCGCCGCGCATCGCGCTCGCCGCGTGGGTCGTATCGCCACGGCGGCGCGGAGCGCGACTACTCGAAGACGCCGTAGTTCGACGTCGACGACGGCTGCGCCGGGGCGTTGCTCGTCGGCTTGGTCGCCGCGCCCTTCGTCGCGCGCCCTCCCTTGCCGTGCGCGGGCCGCGGCGCCCCCGTCGCGATCGGCTGAGCCTTCGGGAGCGAGTCGGGCGTGACGGTGGGCGGCTCGTCCGTCTCGGTCAGCTCGATCGTCGCCCCGGGCTCCGCGCCGTCCTTCCGGGGGCCCTCGCCGGTCGTCGCGGGCGCCGACGCGGCCGCCGCGGCGCGGGAGCTCGGCTCGACGACGGGCGCGGGGGGCTTACCGCTCCGCAAGCCGAGGTACACGCCGGCCGCCGCGACGAGGATGATGACCGGGAGCGCCGCGGCGACGAGCGGGAGCGGCAGGCCGCCGACGGTCCGCTTCGTCGCCGGCGCGGCCGGCAGCGAGATCGCCGGCGGCCGCATCGAGTCGGGGACGCGGATGCCGGCGGCGTTGGTGATCGACGCGCGGACCCCGCTCGTCATCGCGCCCTGCGCTTCGAGCGCGGCCAGGAGCTCGCCCGCGAAGACGTCGGCGCTCGCCTGGCGATCGGCCGGGTCCTTCGAGAGCGCGCGCATCACGACGTCCTCGAGCTCCTTCGGGACGTTCGCGTCCGGGGCGACCTCGTTCGGGCGCTTCGGCACCGACTTGATGTGGCGCGCCATCACGACGACCGCGTCGTTGTCGGTGAAGGGCGGGCGCCCGGTGAGCATCTGGTAGACGATGACGCCGAGCGAGTAGAGGTCCGTCCGCGCGTCGAGCGGCTTGCCCTGAGCCTGCTCGGGCGACATGTAGCGCGGCGTCCCGAACACCGTCCCGGCCTGCGTCTCGACCACGCCCATCGGCTCGTCGGAGTCGCGGATCAGCTTCGCGATGCCGAAGTCGAGCACCTTGACGATCTCTTCGTGCGCGTCGCCCTGCGCCGAGCCCGCCGCGCTCGTCAGCATGCGCGCGAAGAACAGGTTGTCCGGCTTGAGGTCCCGGTGGATGATCCCCTTGGCGTGCGCCTCCGACAGCGAGCGGAGCGCCTGCCGCGCGGCGTCGACCGCGAGCGGGATCGGCAGCCGGCCGACGCGCGTGAGGCGCTGCCCGAGGCTCTCTCCCTCGAGCAGCTCCATCGCCAGGTAGAACTCGCCGCTCTCGCTCTGGCCGAAGTCGAAGACGGTGACCGTGTTGGGGGAGGCGAGCAGGCTGTTCGCGCGGGCCTCGCGCATGAAGCGCGCCTTCGCGGTGTCGTCGATCGCCCGATCGCCGCGGAGGATCTTGATCGCGACCTCGCGGCCCATCGCGTGCTGCTTCGCGCGGTAGACCGTGCCCATCGAGCCGGAGCCGAGGCGCGTGAGGATCGTGTAACGCCCCTCGAGCGTGCGGCCGATCATCGGATCGTTCTCCGCGGCGGCGAGATCGCGCCCGCGGACGAGGCTCAAGCCGTCCGTCGGGCACACGGAGGGCGCGTCGCCCTCGGCCCATGACGCGCGGCAGCGTGGACAGACCAACGAACGCGGGTCCGTCGGAACGGTGTCGTCCAGGCGCGCGGCGGAGGGGATGGACACGTGTGGGACAATCGTCGCGCGGGCCTTGCCCGGGCGCAAGGCGAGCGAGCGTCTCAACGCATCTTTTGTCGCGCAATTCCCTGCGCAAGCGCCCCACGGGGACGCCGCGGCGGCGCGATGTTGCCTCCCAGGCAACGGGCCCGCGCGAGGAGCGCGCCGCGCGTGTCGTCCGGCGGGCGCCGTCGCGCGCGGCGGCGACGGCGCGACGGAGACCCGGGAGGGTCAGCGGAGAGGCAGGACGTTCCGCGGATCGCAGACGACGGTGACGGAGTCGGCGATCATCGGCGCCCCCGCCGGGACCCGCGCGAGGTCGATCCCCTCACGCACGCGCCGGATCTCGAGGTGCAGGTGAACGAGGCTCGGCGAGCCCGTGTCGCCGACGGCGCCGACGACCTGCCCGTCCTTCACGATCGTCCCGACGCCGACGCCCGGCGCGATCGAGTCGAGGTGACCGAGGAGCATCACGTAGTCGCGCGTTCGTCCGCCCTCGCGGAGCGTGTGGCGCGTGAGCACGGTCAACCCGAAGAGCGCCCCCGCGTAGAGCACCTCCGCGTCGCCCTCCTGGTGCTCGAGCGCCAGCATCTGGACCGGCGTGCCCTTCACCTGCGGCAGATCGACCGCGCCGTGCCCGACGTGCCGGAGGGTCGGGCCGCGCCGCTGCTTCGCGTCGGGGAGATCGAGGTCGTAGCCGGAGACGACGTGGTGGCCGCCCGCGAGGCCCGGCGGGATCGGGTAGCGATAGAGGTCGTAGTCGGCGGGCCGCTCGGGCAGGCGCGGGATCTGCTCGTAGGTCGACCAGCGGCCGGAGCGCTCGCGGTGCGTGTTCGCCCGCGCCTCCGCCACCGGACCGTCGTCCACCGCCGCGAGGTGGACGCACGCCTCGCCGTCCGGCGCCGTGCCCGGCGGACACGCGGCGTCGCCGCCCAGCTCGCGCGGCGCGGCGCCGTCGTCGGTCCGCGGCGGCGCGGCCGCGTGCGCCTTGGCGGGCAGGAGCGGGGGCGATCCCGCGCCCAGCACGACGAACGCGAGCACCCCGAGGCCGACCCAGAGCCAGCGATCGCCGAACGCCGTCCGCACCGCGGTCGTCACAAAAGGAGAGACTACCAGGACGCCGCCGACATTCCTCGTTCCGCGCCTGGTTCCGCGCGAGAGCCGCGTCGATCCGTGATAAGGAGGCCTCCTCATGGCGACGATCGGCGAGACGCTCAACGCACTGTTCGAGGCTGAACGCGCCGCGCGCGCGCACCACGCGGCGCTGCGCGGAGAGGGCGACGCGAAGCTCATCCCGGAGCTGCGCGCCGCCACCGCGGCCGCGCTGAAGCTCGAGGACGAGGCCGAGGCCACGATCCGCCTGGTGCGGCTGGCGATCCTCCTCGGCGATCTCGAGGGCGACGCGGTCGTCGATCTCCTCATCGACATCCTCGGCGGCGTCTCGCCCGAGGCGCGCGTCGCCGCAGGCGAGGCGCTCGAGGGGCTCGCGTTCGATCGCTTCAAGGAGGTCGCGCTCGGCATCGAGCGCGCCCTGGCGCGCCTGCCGAAGGGCAGCCCCGCGCTCGGCGAGCTGCCGTTCCTCCTCGCGGAGGTCGGCGAGCCCGGCTGCGCGAAGCTGCTCGGGCGCTTCCTCCAGAACGACGACCCGGAGGTGGTGGCCGCGGCGATCGAGGCGATGGCCGAGCTCGGCGATCCGGTCGCCATCCCGCTCCTCGCCAAGCTCGAGCGCGACGGCCGGCAGGTGCAGCTCGACGACGACGAGGGCGGAGAGCGCGTGTCGATCGCCGATCTCGCCCACGAGGCGCGCGAGATCCTCGAGGAGATGGCGGCCGAGGCGAGCCCGGCGCCGCCGCCGCGTCCCGCCAAGGGCAAGCGGTGACGCGATCGTCGTTCCCTCCTCCCAGGGGCGAGATCGCGACCTCGCCGGCGCGCCACCTCGGCCACGAGGAAGCGGCCGTCTTCGAGACGTTCGTCGTCCCGCGTTACCTCTCGCTCTTCGGCGAGCGCCTCGTCGGGATGCTCGCCGCCGGGCGTGACGCCCGCGTCTGCCACGTCCAGTGCCGCACCGGCTACCCCGATCGCCTGCTGGTCGAGCGCCTCCCCAACGTCCACGTGCACGGCTCGGACGCCTCGCCGTACGCGATCGAGCTGGCGCGCGCCAAGGCGGCGGCGCTCGTGACGGGGGACGCGAGCGTCGCCTTCGACTACCGCGTGACCGACGCGCTCCCGCTCGCGTTCCCGGCCGGCGCGTTCTCTCACGCGTTCACGATCCACCCGCTCGCGGCCCCGGCGGAGCGCCGGCTGCTCCTCGAGGAGCTCGCGCGCATCGTCGCGCCGCGCGGGCAGGCGCTCATCGCGATGCCGCTCCGCGGCTCCTTCGTCGAGATCGCCGATCTGCTCCGCGAGTGCGCCTTGAAGCACGAGCTCGTGGACCTCACCAACGCCGTCGAGGCCGCGATGCAGCTCCGCCCGACCGACGAGCTGCTCGAGCGCGAGCTCGAGGCCGTGGGGTTCGAGTACGTCGACGTCGACGTGCGCACGCGCACGCTCGAGTTCGCGGGCGGGCGCGGCTTCTTCGAGGACCCGGTCACCCGGCTGCTCCTCATGCCCGAGTTCCGCGTGAACCTGGCGCTCGACGCGGCGTCGGGCGCGGCCGGCGCCGCGGTCGATCCGTTCGACTACGTCCGCGACGCGATCGACAAGTACTGGAGCGACGGGAAGTTCGCGATGACGGTGAACGTCGGCGTCGTGAGCGGGCGCCGCCGCTGAGCCGCGCGAGGGCCGTCGAGCGGCGGCGGAGCGAGCCCGCGCCGCCGCTCGATCCGCGTCACTTGCAGTAGCCGTCGATGCAGATGAGCGGCGACGCGCAGTTCTTGCCCTGCGTCGGGTCACACTCGCTGCCGAGGTTGTTGGTCGAGCCGCAGACGTTGTACGTGCCCGAGCTGGTCGTGACCGGCTTGCACTGGTTGAACGTGTCCGCGTTCTTGCACGCGTCGGTCGCCTCGGGATCGCAGCCGATGTAGCAGCTGTGACGGAGGCAGATGCTGCCCTGCTGGCACTCGTCCTGGACGCCGTCGGTGTTGCAGGTGAAGACCGGCTGCTGGTCGGGCGTGCACCCGCCGTCGATGCACTTGAGGCCTGCGGCGCACGTGCCGCCGGGGCCGCAAGGATCGACGCAGTGCTCCTGCACGCACGCCTTGCCGTCGGTGCACTGCGTAGAGCTGGTGCACGGCGTGGGGTTGCCGGTGCAGACGCCCTTCGCGGTGTCGCAGGAGTAGCCCGTCGGGCAAGGCTGGTTCGCGCTGCACGACGGGGTGCACGCGCCGTCGACGCACTGGGCCGCGGCCGGGCACTGCGTGGCGTCGACGCACTGGTCCTGCGGAGCGACGCACGCGCCGGTCAGGCACTTCGAGCCGGCCGGGGTGGGGCAGTCGTCGTCGTTCTTGCAGGACGACGTGCCGCCGCCGCCGTCGCCGCCGATGGGCACGCACGCCGGGACGCCGTTGGCGCCGCTCCCGAGGCGGCAGACGAACGTGGCCGGGCAGCCCGTGGTCGAGCAGTCGCCGGCGTGGCACTTGTTGTCCGCTCCGCAGTTGCCGGTCGTGCAGTCCGACGGCTTGGTGCACGGGGTGTCGGCGCCCGGCGGGATCGGGGTCCCGTCGGTGAAGCGGCAGCGGTGGTCGCTCGTGCACGTGTAGCCGCTCGGGCAGTCGAGCCCGGTGTTGCACGTCCAGGCCGTGCACGCGCCGGAGTAGTAGGAGTCGGGGCAGTCGTAGCACTCGCCGCCGATGCACACGCGGTGGTCACGCTCGGCCGGATAGATCGGGCAGCCGAACAGGACCGCGCTGCCGAGCCCGAAGAGAACGAAGGAGACTGCACGCTTCATCATCATGGTTTTGCGTCCTCGACCCCGGCTGTCCGCGACGGGCGCTCGGGCCCGGCCCGCCCTCGGCGACGTGGCGCCTCGAGCGAGCCCGTTGTGTCGCCGACATGAGGGTAGCAACCGTCGTGCCCCAGACAAGATACGCCGAAGACGCCCAAAAACCGCCAGGAGCGCGCGCTCGCGCACCGGGCGTGCACGGCCGTTCACGTCGGCTGTGGACGGTGCGTCAGGGGAACGAGCCCAGCCGTCCCGTGGGACGCATGTGGGGAGGCCTGGTCCAGCCCGCCCGGGACCCGGCGGCAGGGGCGGGGGGAGCGAAGGGGCGGGGGAGCGAGAGGAGCGGCGGGAGGCGCGAACGACCGCGAGCGATCCAACGTGCCGCGGTTCGATAAGCGCGGCGGGGTGGGCCGCCGCCCCGGAGCGCGTGACGCCGCTGCTAAGTCTCCGCGCCCACACTCCGCGTGATAGCGTGGAAACGCTCGATCTCACCCGGCGACCGCTCGGTGGGCTTCGCGCACACCGGCCGATCGCGCGGCGCGTCCGCCGGCCGTCGATCGACCTCTCTGGCCCTTCCTGCCCTTCCTGATCCGGCGAGCGCTTCGCGATGGACGTCAAATGCGAGCGGTGCAGCACCGAGTACGAGTTCGACGACGCGCTCGTCAGCGGTCGCGGCACGACCGTCAAGTGCACCAACTGCGGGCACAAGTTCAAGATCCGCCGCAGCGACGGTGACTTCAGCGAAGACTTCTGGAACGTCACCACCGGCGACGGGCGCACGCTCGTCTTCACGTCCCTCCGGGAGCTCCAGCGGGCCATCCAGGGGTACCTCGTCGAGCGCAACGACCGCCTGTCGCGCGGCGGCCTGCCCCCGAAGGCGATCGGGCAGATCCCGGAGCTCGTGCCGTTCTTCGAGCAGCGCGAAGCGGCCAAGCGGAGCCAGCACTCCGGCCGGCCGGTGAGGACCCAGGACGGGCTCGGGCCGGCGTCGACGGCGCTCGCTCAAGGATCCACGCGCCCGCGGCAGGCGACCAAGCCGGAGTTCCCTGCGCCGCCGCCGCACGGGAGCAACGACGGGGCGAACAAGACGACGCTCATCGGCACGGGGCCGGTCACCGAAGAGCCGGCCATCCCCGCCGCGGCGCCGCCGGCGACCGCCGCGCCGGCGCGCGCTCCGTCGTCGCCGCCGGCGACCGAGCGACAGCCCGAGCCCGCGTTCGAGCCGCCCGCCGCCAAGCCGGCGAGCGCGCCGCCGCCGGTGCCGCCGCCGCGCCAGCGCGACAGCATGAACACCGTGCCGCTCAAGCGGCCGACGCCGCCTCCGCCGCCGCCCGCGACCCCGCGGGTCTCGAACCCGCCGCCGCTCCCCGAGCGCGCGCTTCGCTCGTCCGATCCGGGTCCGGTCGCGGCCCTCTCCGCCGAGGCCGCGCGGGCGAGCGAGCCGGCGGCCTCGTCGTCGCCGCCCGTCGTCGACGTCTCGTCGCCGCTGCCGCCCCGCGCGCCGCGCTCGCTCCTCTCGGAGATCGAGGACGAGCGCGATCGCGTCCGCGGCGCGTCCGCGTCGATGCCCGACGGGCTCGCGCCGAAGCGGCGCGGCGTCGGCGGCTTCATCGTCGCGACGGTGGTGGTCGGCTGCGCGCTGATGCTCGGCGCGGTGTGGGCGCAGAAGAACCTCGGGACGACGCTCGGCGGCAAGCCGCCGGCGCCCGCGGCGACGGTCGACCCGCGCGTCGCGACGTTCCTCGCGACGGGCGAGAAGGCGCTCGCGGACGGCAACCTCGAGCTCGCGAAGGAGAGCTTCGACAAGGCGAGCGCGCTCTCGGAGAAGGAGCCCCACGTCCTGCTCGGCGTCGCGCGCCTCGCGGCCGTCCGCGCGGACGTCGCGTGGCTCAAGTCCCGGCTGCTGCCCGCGGACGCGGCCGACGACCACCGCATCGTGCGCGACAACCTGAGCGAGCTCGCGTCGGCCGCGCGCAAGGCGGCCGACGACGCGCTGCTCGTCGCCCCCGAGGATCCGGCCGCGCTCCGCGCGAAGATCGACGCCGCCCGCATCTCGGGCGACCGCGAGGGGGCGCGCGCGCTCGTCGCGAAGATCGCGGCGAGCTCCGCGCAGCGCGCGCTCGATCCCGAGACGGCCTACGTGCTCGCGGCGCTCGACCTCGCCGAGGCCGAGCCGCTCTGGTCGACCGTGATCGAGCGCTTGAAGGTGGCGTCGAGCGCGGAGACCGGGCCGGGCCGCGCGCGGGCGGCGCTGGTGTACGCGCTGGCGCGCGCGGGGGACGCCGCGGGCGCGAGGGCGGAGGTCGAGCGCCTCGTCGCGATGACGCGCGCCCACCCGCTCCTGCCGCTCCTCCGCGCCTTTCGCCGATCGCGCGGTCCGGCCGCGCGCGCGACGCGGGCGTCCCGAGCCCGTCGCGAGCGCGCCAGCGTGCCCGACGCCGGGGCGGCTGCTCGGCCCGCGGGCGGCGGCGCTGGTGGCGGCGGCGGCGCGCTCCCGACGGACGCGCACGCTCGTCAGCCAGGGCGAGCGCGCCCGCGTCATGGCGACTACGAGCGCGCCCGCGCGCTCTTCACGGCCGCCGTGGAGAAGAACCCGAACGACTCCGAGGCGCTCGCGGGGCTCGCGGCGATCGCCTACGCGCAGCGCGACCTCGCGGGCGCGCGTGGTGAAACCGATAAGGCAACCGCCGATCAACCCGAACTACATGCCGGCGGTCGTCGGCCTCGCGGACGTCGAGTGGGACGCGGGCGACAGGGCGACGGCGAGCAAGATGTACAAGGACATCGTCGACCGCTACCCGGAGGGCGCGTACCCGGCCGCGTGAAGCAGCGGGCGCGCCGAGGGCGGCGCGGCTGATGCGGCGCGCGTTGGCGACGGGCGCCCCGCGCTGGCGTCGGCCGCGCTCGCGGCGGGGCGCGGTCGTGCCAGAAGGCCGCCCGCGACCGGAGGGCGAGCGCCACCGGAGCCCCGGGCGCACCGGGCCGGCGATCGCGGTCATGGTCTTCGGGCGGCGTGCCCGAGCAGGACAAAGCAGGGCTCTTCGGCGTCTCGGGCGCGAAGAAGAGCTTCGACGAGGTACCTGGCTCACGACTCCTGACCTCCGCGACGACAAGAAGTCCGTCGGCGTCATGGTCAAGTCGCGGCGCGCAGATCGGCGCCGCGCGCGCGCAGGAGCTCGGCGAGATGCTCGCGGGCGTCCGGGCGGTCAAGAAGGTCTACTGCCACGCCGACGCGCTCTCGAACACGACCTTGATGGTCGCGGCGAAGGGCTGCTCGTCCATCTGGCTCTCCCCGGCCGGCGACGTCGAGGCCATCGGCCTCGCCGCGCAGATCGTCTACATGCGCCGGCTGCTCGTCGACGAGCTGCACCTCAACGTCGACTTCCTCCAGGTCGGCAAGTTCAAGGGCGCCGAGGAGCCGCTCACGCGCGACGGGCCGTCGCCCGAGGCGCGCGCCTCGCTCACGAGCGTGCTCTCGGACATGCGCGCCTCGTGGCTCGACTCCCTCGCGACGGCGCGGCCCCAGGCGACGGCGGAGGTGGTGGAGGACGGGCCGTGGTCGCCGCTCCGCGCGAAGGAGCTCGGCCTGATCGACGAGGTCGGCTACTTCGACGAGGCGCTCGCCGAGGTGAAGAAGCAGACGAGCGGCGTCCGCGAGCGCGTCGTGTTCGGCTCCGGCGCCGAGCAGGAGGGGGGCGACCTCGACGACCTCGTCCGCGCGCTCGCCGGCGAGACGAGCGCGACGGGGCCCGTCGCGCTCGTCCGCGCCACCGGAAGCATCTCGATGAGCGCGGGCGGCAACGGGATCCTCGGCGGCCGCGGCGGCATCGTCGAGAAGGACTTCAGCCGGACGATCGCGAAGCTCGAGAAGGACGACGAGGTCAAGGCCGTGGTCGTCCGCATCGACTCGCCGGGCGGCAGCGCCCTCGCGAGCGATCTCATGTGGCACCAGCTGATGAAGCTGCGGAAGAAGAAGCCGCTCGTCTTCAGCGTCGGCGACATGGCGGCGAGCGGCGGCTATTACCTCGCGTGCACCGGCGACTACGTCTTCGCCGAGCCGATGAGCATCGTCGGGTCGATCGGCGTGGTCGGCGGGAAGATCGGCGTCGGCGACGCGCTCGAGCGCGTCGGGGTCCACGCCGAGACGTTCCCCGCCAACCCGCACAAGCCGGGCGCCGCCGCGCGCGCCGCGTACGAGTCGCCGCTCGTGAAGTGGGACGAGCCGACGCGCGCGCGCGTCCTCGAGAGCATGACGGGCGTCTACGAGCTGTTCCTCGCGCGCATCGTCGAGGGGCGGAGCACGCGCGGCCGCGAGATCTCGCGCGACAAGGTCGCGTGAGAGAAAGCGAGGGCCGCATCTCAGCGGCACGGAGGGCGTTGGGCGCGCGGGCCTGTCGACGAGATTCGGCGGCCTCGGCGCCGCGATCGCCAAGGCCCGAGAGCTCGCGCAGCTCTCGGCGTCGGCGCGGGTGGCGGTGATCCAGGGCAAGAGCGGGCTCTTCGAGTCGCTCGATCCCGGCGGCAGCGCCGAGGAGAGCGTCCGCGCGCGCGCGACGTCTCCGCTCGAGCTCCTCGATCGCGTGGCGCCGGACGCCGTTCCGTTCGTGACGAGCCTCGCGCCGCTAAGAGGAGCGAACGGCGGTCGCCGTTCCGTTCGCGTTGACGGTGAGGTGAGCGTGTCGAGCACGAACGGTTCGCGTGGGTCCAAGCCCGAGGCCGGAGAGAACGAGGACGCCCGTCCGGCGCGCCCGCGCGGCAGCCGCCCCGCGAAGGACCCCGTCCGGCGCAAGGGGACGGTCGCCGAGGAGGCGCAGCTCAGGGCGCGCGTCGAGCTGGCGCGCGCGCTCGGCGATCCGGCCGAGGAGCGCGCGGCCGCGCACAAGCTCGCGGGGCTGCTCGCGGCGCGCGACGTCGAGATCGACTTCGCCGTCGAGCTCGCGTTCCGTTCGCTCTCCTCGCACGACGACCCGTCGCTCCGCCACGCGCTGGCCGGCTGGCTCGAGGGCCTGGGCGAGCCCGGGCTCGCGGCGTCCGAGCTGCGCAAGCTTGCGGCCGCCGCGAGCGGGCCGGCGGCGGCCGCCATCCTCGTCCGCATCGGCGTCCTGCACGCGCGCGCCGGCGACGCCGTGGGCGCGCAGGAGGCCCTCGCGGAGGCGGCGGAGGTCGACGCCGCGGACGCGCTCCCGCTCGAGCTGCCGGGCGTGGTCGCGGCGTGGGCGGCGGCGACCCACGGCGGAGCGGCGTCGATCTCGGACGTCGACGGCTTCCCGGCCCGCGCGCTGGCGCCGAGGCCTACGTCCGGGCGGTGGCGTCGCGCCGCCGCGCGACCTGGAGGGCGAGCTCGAGAACCTGCTCCGCGCGTTCGAGCTCGATCCGTCGAGCCTGGCTCGCCGTCGCGGCGCTGATGAACGCGCATGTGGTCCGCGCTCGGCGGACGCCGCCGATCAGCCCCGCGCACGCGCCGCGCCGAGGCGCGCGCCGCGATGGCGTACCCGGGCACGCCGCGCGGCGTGGACGTCGACCAGCGCCGACGTCCACGAGCGTCGGCGCAAGGCCGCGCTCGAGGCGGGCCACTTCGGCCGCGCGCTCGGCGCCGCGCTCGACGAGCGCCTCGATCGCGTGCCCACCGGCCGCCGGCGACCTGTTCGACGACATGCTCGCGCGGGCGAGCGCGTACGAGCCGCTCGCCGTCCGGCTCGAGGTGCGGGCCGAGCGCGAGAAGGGGCGCGCCGCGGCGGTCCGCTGGGCCGAGCTCGGCCGCCTCCTGTCCGGTCCGGTCGCGGCGCCCGAGCGCGCGCTCGAGGCGTTCGCGCGCGCCGTCGCCGCCGACGCGGCGAACGCCGAGAACGTCCACGCGCTCCGGTCGCTCTCGCAGAAGGTGGGCGACTCCGCGTGGCTCGCCGAGGCCCTGGTCCGGGCGGCGATGGGCGCAGCCGCGCACGGCGCGCTCGAGGACAACGCCGCGCGGCTCGCCGCGGCGCACGAGCTCGCGTCGCTCGGCGAGGAGAAGAACGACGCGCTCCTGTCGGCGTGGGCGTACCGCGTGATGTCGGAGCTCGATCCCGGCGACGAGCGCGCGCGCGCGGCCGCCGGGCGGCTCGAGGGCGCGGTCCGGCGGCGGGAGGAGGAGCTCGCGCTGGCGCGGCAGGCGCTCGACACGTCCGCGGCGGACGGCCGGGCGGCGGTCTTGCTCGAGATGGTCGAGCTCGCGCGGAGCCTGCCCGACGCGTCGCGCGAGCTCGCGCGCGTCCTGCTCGAGCTCGCCGAGATCCGCGCCGTCGTCGGCCCCGCGGGCGGTTCGGGGGCCTCGCGCGAGGAGGACCCGATCTTCGCCGAGGCGCTGCGCGTGGCCGAGCGCGTGGGCGACTTCGAGGGCATCGCGCGGCTCGCCAGGATGCGCCTCGACGCGCGCGGCCCGAACGTCCGCGTCCGCGGGGTGCTCGTGAGCGCGCTCCGGCAGAACGGCGAGCTCGCCGCGGCGTCGGCCGCCGCGCGCGCGTTCGCCGAGGAGTCGGCCACGCGGTGGACGTGCTCGGTCGCGTGGATCACCGCCGCCGCCGCCGGCGACGAGCCGACGCGCGGCCGCGCGCTCGCGGCGGTCGCGCCCGCGTGCGGGAGCCAGGTGGTCGCGACGATCTCCGCCGTCGCCGCCGAGGTGCTCGCCGACGCCGGGGAGAAGGACGCGGCGCGCCGCGCCGCCGAGCAGGCGTGCCGGGCCGACGGGCACAACGTGCGCGCGCTCCTCGTGCTGGCGAAGCTCGCCACGGCCGCCGACGGCCGCGTCGCGCAGGCCGCGGTCGAGCGCGCGATGGAGAGCGCCGGGTGCCGTCGGCGCGCTGGTGCGCGAAGCTCTCGGAGATCCTCGAGCAGGCGGGGAGTGCGCGGGGCGCCGTCGCCTGGGCGCGCCGGCGCGTCGCGCTCCGTCCGGGGGAGCCCGACGCCGCGCAGGCGCTCGTCGACCGGGCCGTGCGCGCCGGCGACGCCGAGGCGCTCGCGGAGGCGCTCGCGTGGCTCGCGCCGCAGCCGCAGCCGAGCAAGGATATGGCGGAGCGGCTCGCCCCCGCGCTCGAGGCGCTCGGCGTTCTCGATCCAGCAAAGCGCGGCCGCCATTTGCCGCCGCGCTGACGCGCCCGGTTCGCGCACGCGCTGCCCGCCGGGCGATCGAGCAGGTCGCGGACGCCGCGCGGGATCCGGCTCGCGCCAACGCCCGGCGATGCTGGATCGCCGCCGGCGCGCCGGCGGCGGAGCGCGGGCCGCTCCTGCTCGAGCTCGCGACGTACTACGAAGAGCTCGGCGACGTCGACGCCGAGCTCCACGCCTTCGCGCGCGCGGCGCGCGAGGGGGTCGATCTCTCCGCGCGCGCCCCCCGCATCGACGAGCTCGCGTCGCGGCCGAAGAGCCCGGACACCGAGCTCGCGTTCCTCGAGGCGCGCGCGGAGCTGCGCCTCGACGAGGGCGACTCGAGCCGCGCGGCGGACGCGTTCCGCGATCTCGGCGCGGCGCTGTGGGACATGGCCGACGATCGGCCGCGCGCCGTGCAGGCGTGGCTCCGCGGCGCCCACTGCGACTCGGTGCACGGCTACGACACGCTCCGGCGCGACCTCGCGTCGTTCGCCGACGCGCAGTACGCCGTCGACTGCCTCTCGGAGCTCGTCGAGCGCGAGAGCGATCGCGTCCGGTCCGGCGTCATCGCGACGCAGGCCGCGCGGGCGGCGCTCGACGTCGGCGCGTACACCCGCGCCCTCGGGCTCGCGAAGCTCGCGCTCGATCGCGACCCGGGCCACGCCGACGCGCTCGAGACCGCGGAGACGGCGTGCGCCGAGCTCTCGCGCGTGCCGGAGATGTCGCCGATCTACGACCAGGTCGCGCGTCGCGCCCGCGGCCGCTTCGGCCGGCGCGCGGCGCACCACCGCGCGGCGCGCTTCTTCGAGTCGGGCGGCGTCGCGATGATGGCGCTCAAGCACGCGGCGCAGGCCTTCATCGCCGTCCCGTCGGAGGGCTCGACGCTGAGCCTCCTCCAGCGCACGGCAGCCAGGGCGCAGCGCGAGAGCGTCGCCGTGCGCACCGTGGAGCACGTCGCCGAGCTCTCCCGCAGCACGCACGCGCGCGCGGTCTGGCTCCTCCGCGCCGCGAGCATGACGGCCCGCGACCTCGAAGGGACGCGGCAGAAGATGGACCTGCTCCTCAAGGCGACGGTGATCCTGCCGTCGCCCGCGACGCTCGCCATGCTCGCCGTCGCCGCGCGGGAGATCGTGTCGCTCGCGCCCGACGACGGCGCCGCGGTCGCGCTCCGCCCGAGCGCGCGGGCGACCAGCTCGCGAAGGGGCTCGAGGGGCCCGACGGCGCGCGGATCGCGCTCACGTTCGTCGAGATGGCGATGGACCTGTTCGCCGACGGCGAGTGGGGGTGGCGCTCGCTCGAGCGCGCGATCGGCGCGGACGCGGACGTCGACGAGTACGTGAAGCTCCTGCCGCACGCGCCGGCGTTCGCGCGCACGGCGGGCGCCGCGGAGGCGCTCCAGCGCGTGACGCTCGAGGTCGACAAGCCGTACTCCAACGTCGGGCACGCGCTGCTCCGGCTCCTCGGCTCGATCGCGGGCGAGCTCGGCGACGCCGAGAAGCGCGCGAAGGCGCTCGTCCGCGCGGCCGAGAAGGAGCCGGACGACGACGCGATCGTCGTCGAGGCCGACGAGGCCGCCAGCGAGCACGGCGACCCGCTCCTCCTCGAGCGCCTCTCCAAGAAGGCGGGCGCGTTCCGGCGGACCGAGGCGCTCCGCGCGACCGCGTCGAGGGCGATCGCCGACGGCGACCCCTCGGCCGCCGTGAAGCTGCTCGAGCGCGCGTCGGAGATCGCCGCCCCCGAGCAGCGCCCCGAGGTCGCGCGGGAGCTGAACGACGCGTTGATCGCCGCGGGCCGCGGAGAGGACGCCGTTCTGCGCGAGCTCGCGCGGGCCGACATGCCCAAGCCCGAGCGCGCCGTGCGCTGGGCCGAGCTCGCGCGCATCCGCGACGAGCGCGGCGACGCTTCGGGCGCCGCCGACGCGCTGCTCCAGGCCGCGACCGAGGAGCCGACGGCGAGCCGCTGGGTTGCCGTCGAGCGCGCCGCCGAGGCGTCGGGCGCGAGCACATCCGCGTCGACGCGCTCCAGCACCCGCCGAGCCTGGCGCGCGCGGGGCAGGTGGGACCGAGGAGCCCGCCCGATCCCGGCGGCTCGCGCGCGCCGAGGGCACGCGGCGCGCTCTCGGCGGCCGAGTCGGCGGCGCGAGGTCATGGGAGGTCGATCCCGCGGACGCGGAGGCTGACGTCGCGATCGAGGCGCTGCCGTCGCGCGCGGGAGCCGACGACCTCGCCGATCACCTCGCCGAGCGCGCTGCGCGCCTCGCGCGGAGCGTGGCGCCGGAGGACAAGGACAGGCTCCGCGCGGTGCGCCCGCCGCGCGGCGATCCTCGAGCAGCGCCTCACGCGGCTCGAGGACGCCTGCGCCGAGCTCGAGCAGCTCCTCGTCGAGCAGCCGGGCCACGTGAGCTCGCTCCGCTGGCTGGCCGATCTCTACGAGCGCGCGGGCGAGCCGCAGCGCGCCCTCCCGGCGATCGAGCGGCTCCTCTCCGAGACGACCGACGAAGACGAGCGCGTCGCGCTCGGGACGCGCCGCGCCCGCGCGCTGATCGCCGCCGGCGATCCGTCCGAGGCGGCCCGCGCCGTCGCGGAGCTGTCCGCGCGGGCGCCGGGCGCGATCGTTGCCGCCGAGGGCAGGCACCCGTGGCTCGCGCGACGCAGGGAGCCGCGCGAGCCGGCGACGCCCTCGCCGATCTCGCGAGGGCTCCGTCGACGAGCCGCGCGTCCGCAGCGAGATGCTCGTCGAGGTGGCGCAGGCCGCGGCGCGCGCGGATGGCGACGTCGCTGGCGCGCGCGAGGACGCCGCGAGTCGCGCCGGACTCGGCGTCGACCCAGCTCTTCGCGCGCGGCCTCGAGTACCGCCTCCGCGGCGCCGGGACGAAGGACGACGCGCTCGCGACCATCGCGTCGCTCGAGCGGCTGGCCAAATGATCGCGCCGCTGACGGTAGGTCCGCCGCGCTCGAGCCGGAGGATCGCCGCGCTCTCTGCGTTCCTCCTCCCGAGGCTGAGGATCGGCGCACGGCCAGGGCCGGGGTGCGTCGACCTCAAGCGGTGTCTCACGGCGGTCGGCGCGCGCGCTCGTCGCGCTTCGCTGGGTTGCGGAGCGCGCGCCGCGCTCGGCGGCCGGGCGAGGAGGTGACGGTTCCCCACACCGAGGCCGTCTACGGAACCTCCCTCTCTCGGGCTCCGCCGCCCGGTCGCGTCGCGCTGGCCGCGGAGAGCGCGTCGCGCGTCGGCGACGTGGGCGTCGACGCAGCGCTTCTGAACGAGGCGGTGAAGGATCCCGAGACGGATGGACGCGCCCGTCGGGTGGCGCGGCTGGCGCCCGCGCGACGACACTGTCAAGGCGCGCGGAGCGTCCTCCGTGGTTCGCCGAGAGCCTGACGGCGTCGAGCGCGCCGAGGTCCTCGCCGAGCTTCGCGCGCGCTGTTCGCGTCGAACCCGTCGGAGCGGCCTGAGGGCGATCGGACGATGCGCGCGAGGCGATCGACCACGCGTCGGAAGATCGCCGATCGCGCTGCGCGTCGAGCTCGGAGCTTCCGCGGGCGTTCGCCGTCGGGGAACCCGCGTCGTCCGGGCGCCCGACGGCCGCGGCGTGACGCCCGCTCGGCTCGTCGAATCCGTTCGGGCGTGCCAGCCGTCCGCGCTGGCGCCGCCGGCGAGGCGGACGACGAGGTGGTGACGCGCATCGTCGAGAAGCCGGCTGCCCTGGTGAGCGCCTCGCCGGAGGCGGATCCCTGCGGCTGTCCGTCGAGATCCCGGGTATCCCGAAGATCCGCCCGCGCCGCCGCCGCTGCTCATCGGCGCCGAGGACGCGCCGATCGTGTCGGTGCGCCATCCCGCGTTCGGCCTTTGTACCTGCCGCCGCCCCCGTCACGACGCTGCCTGCGCCGCCGCCGCTCGGGAGCCGGGCGCGGAGTCCTCTCGGCCGCCGAGCGCACAGCGAGTCCCCGACGACCGCCGCGGGCAAGGTCGCCGAGGCGCGCGCGCGCCTCGCGGACGGCGCCCGCGAAGAGGCGGAGACGCTCTTGAACGAGGCCCTCCGCGAGGGCTCCGTCGAGGCCGCCGACCTCCTCGATCGGCTCTTCGTGGACGAGCCCGCGCGGCGCGGGGCCCTGCTCAAGGTCCGCCGTCAGGCCGTCGAGCTCAACCCCGGCAACCTCGGGCGTCTCCGCGCGCTGCGCGACGCCGCCCGCGCGGATCAGAACACCAACTACGTGCGCGCGATCGAGCACGTCCTCCGCGCCTTCGACGCGGTGGCCGGGCCGTTCCCGCCGCCGCCGCTCACGGCGCAGAGCGCGCAGCCGGGGATGCTCACGCTCCTCACGCGCCACTCGCGCGAGCCGGCCGGCGAGGCGTTCGGCGTGGTCTGGGAGGGCGCGCCCGAGGTCTTCGCCAAGTCGCCCGCGGCGGCCGGGCTGTCGGGGCTCGAGCGCGTCGTGCCGGGACCGACCACGGCCCTCTCGCGCGTCTACGAGGCCGCGCTCCGCCTGCTCGACACGCCGCGCTTCGCGCTGTTCCACAAGCGGGCGGGCGGCCTCGGGAAGCCTCGCAAGGGCGAGCTGCCGCTCGAGGAGGAGGGCAAGCCGCTCTCCGCCTCCGTCGGGCTCCTCTCGCCGCCGGCGGCGATCCTCTCCGGCGACGCCCGCGAGGACAGCGCCGATCTCCGCTGGGTCCTCGGCGAGGCCCTCTCGTGCGTGCTGCCCGAGAACGCGCTCGTCCTCGGCCTCGGGCCGTCCGAGGCGCGCGCGCTCTGGGGCGTGCTCCTCGGCGCCTTCGGCCCGCCCGGGCTCGTCACGGTGGAGCGCAAGGACGCCGACCTCGCCGACATGCTGTGGCAGACGCTCGCGCCGCGGACCCAGCGGCGGCTGAAGGAGCTGCTCGCCGCCTCGGAGGCGACGCCGTTCGACCTCGTCCTCGAGCGCGCCAGGCAGAGCGGCCGTCGGGTCGGCATGTTCCTGACGGGGGACTTCGGGCACGCCGCGCGTCGGGTCCTCGCGAGCTTCCCGGACGCCGATGCCGCCGAGCTCGAACGGCCCGGAGGCCTCGAGCGGCTGTGCGCGGAGCTGCCGTCGCTCGCCGACCTCCTCCGCCTCGCGGTCCGGCCGGAGTACGCGGACGCGCGCTGGCACCTCCCCACGCCGGCGTCGCAACGGCTCGCTTCGGGCCGCCTCCCACCTGTGTGAAGATGTCCGCGATGACGGGGTCCGCACGCGCACGCCGCATCCGTCGCTTCGTCACGACGGCCCTCGGCCTCGCCTCGGCGGCGGTCCTCGTCGACGCGTGCGTCATCGCGGATCCGCCGACGGACCTCCCGCGCCCCTCGGAGCGCCGCCCGACGATCGTGCGCGCGTCGGTCGTCCCGTCGACCTCGTCGGTGCTCGGGACCTGGCCGGGCAAGGTCATCGTGCCCGTCGAGCTCTCGGACCCGCTCGCCGAGATCACGTGGGCGACGTTCATCAACTACAACCCCGTCACCGGGGAAGGCTTCATCCAGGACGACACGAGCAAGTACGAGCCCGCCTCGACGCGCGGCAACATCCGCCTGCTCGAGATCCCGATCTCGGTCCCCTCGTCCGATCGCTGCCTCTTCATCGAGGTGATCGTGGCGCTCCGCCTGAACACCCGCGATCCGCGCAACGCGCACACGCCGGAGGAGCCGGGCGGCGATTCGGTGGGCTGGTTCTTCAGCCCGTCGGGGGATCTCGCGGGCTGCCCGGTCCTCGACGCAGGGCTCCAGCCGCTGCCCGACTCCGGCGCCGACGCCGACGCCGGGGGCGGCGTCTAGCCGTGACGGCGGGAGGGCGGTCCGGCGCGGGCGTCGGCGCGCGGGTCTCGATCGGGGCGCTGCTCGCGGCCGTCGTCGGCGCCTCGTCGTGCGAGCCGATCCAGCCGCGGCCGATCCTCACCGCGCCGGTGAATCGGTGCCCCTGCGAGCTCTACGAGCCGGGCGCGAGCACGGCGGCGCGCTGCTCGAGCCGCGACCGGTGCGAGATCCTGACCGCGGGCGGCCGGCCCGAGTACCCGTTCTGGATCGTCGTGCACGTCCCCGACTCATCGATCTTCGCGCCGGGGTTCACGTACGTCTTCTTCAGCGACACGCAGGGCAACCCGGCCTTCACCGAGCCTCCCGTCACGCCGGGCGTCGTCACCCGGTGCCGTCCGCCGCAGTGCTTGCCGCTGGGCGGGCTCGTCGGCGTGAGCGGCGGCTACAGGGTGACCGCGGAGGCCTCGGACGCGGTCGGCTATCCGCTGCCGCAGGGCACGTCGATCCCGGTGCGCGTGGTCTACGAGCCGCTCGGCAACGCGCAGCAGGAGCGGTTCCCGAAGCTGCCGCTCGACCGAGCGTTCGCCTCGTCACGCATCGGCAGCGGCGGCGTGGTCGAGTTCTCGCGCGCGATCCCCGCGGGCACCTACCGGCGGGTGTTCTACCCGCAGCCGCCGTTCGACGAGTTCTTCCCGCCGACGGTGTCGGAGCCGGTCTCCCTCGCGCCCGATTTCGTCGTCGACACCTTCGTCCTCGGCGCCGATCTGCCGCTCGACGATCCGGCGACGCGCACGGCGAAGATCACGCGCGCGGACGGGCTCGACGGGTGGCGCGCGTGGCTCGTCGACCGGCCGTCGCAGCGCCGCATCTCCGTCGTCCGCACGCTGTCGGGCACCGAGAGCGAGGTGGTGCTCCACACGGCCGGCGAGCAGCGGACGCCGACGGGCGGCCTCGGCGACGAGGTCGAGGCGGTCGTGGCGCCGCCGGCGAGCTGGACGGCGGTCCCGCGCTACGTCACGCAGCTCTTCGGCGGCGCGGGGCTGCAGGCCCTCCGGTACGATCCGATCCCGCCGCCGGTCGCCGTGGCCGGCGTGGTCGTCCAGCCGATCACGGATCCGAACGCGCCGCTCCTGGGCTACGCCGCGCGCGTCTCCTTCGAGAGCGAGTCGATCGCGCGGACGAACGCCGAGCCCTCGACGCTCCTTCGTTACTCGAGCACGGTGAACACCGACGATCGGGGCCGCTTCGCCACCGTGCTCCCGCCGGGCACGTACGCGGCGACGATCGAGCCGGCGGAGGGCACGGGCTACGCGAAGCGCAAGGAGATCGTCGTCGTCGACCGCGCGCTCACGGCGCTCACGTTCCAGCCCCCGCCGCGGACGCTCCTCACGGGACGCGCGGTGCTCACCGACGGGCGACCGCTCAGCGACGCCGCGGTCGTCGCCATCCCGAACACGTCGCCCGGCGCGCGGTCGAGCCTCATCGCGGAGCCGCGTCCAGGCCGGACCGAGACCCGCGAGGACGGCTCCTTCGCGTTCGAGCTCGATCCCGGGCCCTACATCCTGAGCGTGATCCCGAAGGCCGGCACGGGCTTCCCGCGGGTGGTCGTCCGGCCGGACGTCCCCGGCTCGCTCACGGCGCAGGTCGCCGAGCTGCCGGACATCCGCGTGCCGGCGCCGACTCGGCTCGCCTTCACCTTGCGCGACCCGAGCCCGACCGGAAACGTCATCGCGAACGCGGTGGTGCGCATCTTCGCCCGGTCGGCGACCGCGCCGGCCGACTCGGATCCCATCGAGATCGGGAACGCCATGACCGACTCGGAGGGCTCGGTGGAGATCCTGCTCGCCCAGGAGCCCCGCTGAACGGTATGCTCGGCTCGAGGCCAGCCTCACCCCATGCACACGGACGATCGAATCAACCTGCTCGCCAAGGTCGCGCGCACCCCCCATTCGCCCCCGGGGGAGGGGCAAACCACGAGCGATCGATCGATCCTCACGCTGGCCGCAGCGTCGTACGGATCGCGCCCGACGGACGAGTCGACCGTCCCGACCGGCTTCGATCCGTTCGCCGCCGCGCTCTTCGAGAGCATCGTCGAGGGCGCGTACCTCGTGGCGACGTCCGACGGGGTCTTCGACGACGAGGAGCGCCGCACGTTCGAGCGCATCGTCACCGCCGCGTGCGGCGGAGCCGTCCCTCAGAGCCACGTCGCGGACCTCGTCTCCGACCTCGCGGATCAGCTCGGCGAGGACGGCATCGATCGCCGGATCGAGCGCCTCGCCGAGGGCGTTCAGCGCGAGGAGCAGGCCCTCGAGGTGCTCCGGATCGCCGCGCTGATCGCCCAGGTGAGCGACGACGTGAGCGAGGTCGAGCGGACGGTCCTCGCGAAGATCGCGACGGCGTGTCAGCTCGGCGACGGCGCGGTGGAGCGCGCGCTCGACGACGTGAAGGCGTCGCTCGCCTCGCCGTCCTGAGCGCCGACGTCCCTCCGACCCTCGCGGGCGGGCGGGACCGCGGGCAGCGCGTGGCTCCTGTGGACAAATCTCCGGCCGCTCGGTCTGGTCTTCCGCGCGTAGAGTTGTTAGACGCGGGCGACGTGCCGGCGCTTCGAGGCTCCTTGACCTACGCTCGCTTCTTCGTCGAAGGCGAGCTCCCCGACGAATTCCGCGAGCGGTTCATGAAGGCCGTGCGCCTCCGCGCGATGAGGCCGCTCGAGCCGGACGAAGAGGAGCTCGAGCGCAGCGGGTGGGCGAAGATCGGCGAGCCGTTCGTCGTCGACCTCGCGTACGACGACGTGTTCTTCAACGAGTACGTCGTCCTCGGCTTCCGGACCGATCGCTGGGCGATCCCGGGCCCCGTCCTGCGGACGCGGGTGAAGGAGGCGGAGGCCGCGTACCTCGAGAAGAAGGGGCGCGAGCGGCTCTCGCGCAAGGAGAAGGCCGAGCTCAAGCTCATGGTCTCGAAGAAGCTTCGCCGGCAGATGTCGCCCGTGACCCGCTCGGTCGATCTCTCCTGGGCGATCGGCGAAGGGGTCGTGCGCTTCTTCTCGCACGCGCAGAAGCCGGGCGCGGCGATGATGGAGCTCTTCAAGAAGACCTTCGGGCTCACGCTCGTCCCGGAGTCGCCGTACACGGCGGCCGCGCGGATCGGCCTCGACAAGGCGCAGGAGAAGGCCTGGCACGACCTCGAGATGACGTGCCTCGCGTCCGGCGGGCGTCGCGTCACGGACGAAGCGGCGGAGGAAGAAGAGTGAGCGCGGCGCCGATCCACCTCGCCGACCGCATCGAGCTCCGGCGCTTCGTCGGCCGCGAGCTCCTCTTGTGGCTCTGGCTCGAGACCGAGCTGTTCGAGGCGACGCTGTCGACGAAGGAGCACGGTCAGTTCGGGCTCTGGCTCGAGGGGCGCCTCGTCCTCGACGAGGGCAAGGAGTCGACGGTCATCAAGGGCAGCGCGCCGGGGATGCACCGCGAGGCGAAGGAGGCGCTCCTGCGGGGGAAGACGCCGGAGCGCGCGGGCCTGCACCTCTCGTTCGGCGATCACGAGTGCACGCTCACGCTCCGCGGCGAGACGCTCGCGTTCGCGGGCCTCGTGCCGCCGCGGAAGACGCGCGAGGCCGACGAGCCGCCCCCGCTCGCCGCGCCGCCCGTCCGCCGGAAGAAGAAGCGCGACGACGCGGCGACGAACGACCTCGCCCACGAGTCGTTCTACGATCGGATGCATTTCGCGCGCGACGTCGAGGCGCTCACGACCGCGCTCTACCGCGACTTCCTCGCGGTGCGCCTCTCGCCGGCGTGGGACGCGCACGTCGCGCCCGCGCTCGCGGCCTGGGTGGCCGGCGAGGACGTCGACGTCGAGCGCTACCGCGCGGCGCGGGACAAGGCGATCGCCAGGAAGCCGCGCGGCTGAGCGGCCCCGGGGGCCCCGCTCGGTCCGGCGCCGGGGATCGAAGCGCGCGCGTACGGCGCGCCGGGGCCGCGGCGCTTCAGCTCGCGTCGCGCGTCATGCGGAAGAGCTCCGCCTCGCCGTCGCGGCCGGCCGCGCGCGCCTCGGCCTCGAGCCGCTCGAGGACCGCGCGATGCCGCGGCAGGAGCTCCTCGCGTCGCTCCGGCGGCGCGTCCTCGAGGCGGGCGGACAGGAGCGCGAGCAGGTCCATGCTCCGGCCGAGCCGCGTGAGCCGCGTCGTCAGCTCGTCGACGACGGCGTCGTTCGTCGGATCGCCCTGGAGCGTCCGGGTGAGCGCCTCGACGGCCGCCTCGTCCTCCTCGGGCGACGGCGTCGCCTCGTCCCGCCCCGGCGTCGCCTCGGGGGGCGGGGGACCTCCGCGCGGCGCCGCGTCGGCCGGGGCCGCGTCGGGCGGCGCCTGGAGGGTCTCGCGGCCGCGGAGCTCGGCCTGCGGCAACTCGCGCGGCGCGACGAGCGTCGCGCGCTCGCGGACGTCGCCCGCCGGCGTCCCGGCGATCCGGTCCTCCGGCCGCGGCGCGCTCGCGGGCGCGCGCACCCCTCGGGACTCGGCGACGCGCCGCGAGAGCGCGCGGTAGC
>JAHBWF010000081.1 GCA_019637105.1 Labilithrix sp. | reverse complement strand
CGTCGCG
Source organism: Labilithrix sp. (assembly GCA_019637105.1). Taxonomy (GTDB): domain Bacteria; phylum Myxococcota_A; class Polyangia; order Polyangiales; family Polyangiaceae; genus Labilithrix. The sequence goes on along the minus strand of JAHBWF010000081.1, from coordinate 34,776 downwards.
CGCCGTCGTGGACGCGTCGCGTGCCACCGGCGGCGCGTCCGAAGCGCGCGGCGCGTCGCGTGCCACCGGCGTCGCGACCGAAGCGCGCGTCGGGTCGCGTGCCACCGGCGGCGCGTCCGAAGCGCGCGTCGGAGCGAGGCTCTCGCGGAGCGCGTCCGCTTGCCGTGGCGCGATCGCGCGCAGCGACGCCTCGAGGCGCGCGCGCTGCGCCCGCGCCTGCTCGCCGAAGTGCGCCTCGAGGATCGCGCGGAGCTCGCGCGCGGCCGCCGGCGGATCCTCGGTGAACCGCGCGAGCGCGTCCGCGACCTCGAGGGCGGTCGCCGGCCGGTCCTTCGCCTCGCGCGCGACGAGGCGCGCGTGCAGCTCCGCGAGCCCGGCCGGCAACGGCTCTCCGCACGCCTCGAGCGAGGGCGGCGCCTCGAGCGCGAGCTTGCGGAGGACGTCCATGTCCGTCCCGGCGCCCCACATGCGCCGGAGGGCGAGGCACTCGAAGAGCAGCGCCCCGACGCCGAACAGATCGCTCCGGCGGTCGAGCGGATCGCCCATCGCCTGCTCGGGCGACATGTACGCCGTCTTGCCCTTGACCTCGCCGGTCCTGGTCACGTTCTCGGCCTCGATCTTGGCGACGCCGAAGTCGAGCAGGCGGACGCGCCCGTCGTGGCCGATCATGACGTTCTGCGGAGAGACGTCCCGATGGACGAGGTGGAGGGGAGCCCCCGTCGACGGATCGGCGAGCTCGTGCGCCGCGTGGAGCCCGCGGCACGTCTCGGCGAGCACCCACGCGACGACCGAGGGCGGCATGCGCTCCCCCGCGTCGTCGAGGGCCTGGAGGACGCGCGAGAGCGGCTGACCCTCGACGTACTCCATCGCGAGGTAGAGCTCGCCGTCGAGCTCGCCGTAGTCGTACGCGCGCACGACGTTGGGGTGCTCGAGCATCGCCGCGAGGCGCGCCTCGCGGAGGAACATCTCGACGCGCCGCGCGTCGCGCGCTCCGTCCGGCAAGAGCCGCTTCAGGGCCACGACGCGCTCGTAGACGCGGTCCCGGTCGATCGCGCCCTCGGCGCTCGTCAGCGCGGCCTCGACCGAGCCCATGCCTCCGCGCCCGATGACGAAGAGCGACCGGTACGTCGTCGCCGCGGCCTCGGCGGCCGCCGGGAGCGCCCGGCCGGAGCGCGGTCCGGTGTCCGGGCCCTCTGCGAGGTCGCGCGCCGTCATCGCTCGAAACATCGTAGCTTAACCGCAGAGAGGGCACGGAGAGACGCGTGGGAGCGCGAGCGGTTTGAGTCGGAGGAGCGGCGTCGGATCCGCCGCGGGCGGGCCGCGACGACGTACGCGCGGCGCCGGCGTCGTCGCGCTCGGGCTCGCGGGGACCGGGCTCGTCTTCGCGTGCCTCCCCGACCTCGAGGAGTTCCCCGCGGGCCCCGACGCGGGCGAGCCCGCCGCGAGCGCGGAGGTCCTCGGCTGCGGCGACGGCGTCATCGAGACCTTGGACGACGGCGGCGACGCCGGGGAGTCGTGCGACCCGGGCGACGCGCAGCCCGCGGGGTGCGAGGGCTGCACGTTCGTCTGCTCGGGCGGCGTCGACGACGCCGGCCACTGCTACTTCCTCGCGGACGACACCGCGACGTACGCGGAGGCCGTCAGCGCGTGCAACGACGCGCGCGGCCACGTCGTGACGATCGCGAGCGAGCGCGAGGCCGCCTTCGCCTCGGCGATCGCCGGCGCGCGCGAGGGGGACGCGGGCTACTGGGTCGGGTTGACGTTCGACAACAACCTGAACGCCTACGGCACGCCGCCCAACGTCGGCGAGCCCGGCTGGCCCGGCGCCGCGAGCGCCTGCAGCGGGTGCTTCGCGATCGGCGCCGACGGGGGCGAGTTCGCGGCCCACCCCGTCGACGCGGGCGATCGGCGGCGCGACTGCCTCGTCGCGGAGGAGGGGACGTGGCTCGAGGTCCCGTGCGAGGGCTCCCACCCGTTCAAGACGCTCTGCGAGCGCGAGCCGATCGGTCAACGCATCTACCCGTGCGGCGGCCTCTTGTGCACGACGCTCCAGGTGACCGCCGGCCGGAAGCGCTACGTCGTCTGGCCGTTCCCGGCGACCGCCGACGAGGCGAAGACGCTCTGCGAGACGAGCTACGATGGCGGCGCGCTCGTGGTCTTCGACTCGCGCGAGGAGCGCGAGCAGCTCGTCCGCGAGATCGTGCAGCGCCTGCGGACGCCGCTCGAGGACCTCGAGGTCTGGATCGGCCTCTCGCTCCGGGACGGCGCCTGGACGTGGGACGACGGGCGCGCCGCCGACGGCGCCCTGCGGCCTCTGCCGTGGGGGAGGGACCAGCCCAGGGCCGCGGGCGTCGGGCGGGCGTTCCTCCGGGTGGCCGAGACGTTCGACACGCAGCTCGCGCAAAGCGACGAAGACGCGAGCGCCGTCGCGCGTCGCGTCTTCGTGTGCCAGCGGCCCCTCGAGTGAGGGCCCCGCCGGGCTACTTCTTGGCGATCTTGTCGCGGAGCTTCTGGACGAAGTACGGGTACCCCTGACCCGGCGTCGTCAGCATCTTGTGCGACTGGTCGTAGTAGTTCTTCGTGAGGATCGACCCCTCGGTCACGAGGTCGATGACCTTGTGACCGTTGCCGCTGCTCTTGATGATGTAGTCGACCTGGACGGCCGGCTCGCGCGGCTTGGCCTTGTTCTTCGCCTCGGTGCGGACCTTGGAGATGTCGGCGCTCTGCTCCTTGGCGCCGCGGTACGAGACGTCGAAGTCGCGCGTCTTGTAGGCGTTCTCGCGGTACTTCTTCTCGACGAGACCCTTGAACAGCGCCGTCACTTCCTTCTTCTGAGCGTCGTTGAGCTCGTTCCAGTGGTTCGTGCAGTTCGGGATCGTCGTCGGGCAGGGGTTGCCGAGCGCGCGCTGCGCCAGCGCGTCGTAGTCGACCATGCCGTCGATCGCCTTCGTGACCTCGGTCGCGGGGGCGTTCCGCTCGACCAGCTTCTTGATCTGCCCGTGCTCGCGCTCGACGAACGATTGCGCTCCGGCGACGTCGGCGGAGGCGGCGAGCGAGAGCGTCGTGACGCTGAGCCCGAAGAATACTGCACGGAAGAAGTGACGGAACCGCATTGGTCTCCTGTCGGGTCCCCTCTCCACGGTCAGGCGGAGGGGGAGCTGGGGGATGCTGGGTTGGACGATCGCCCCCGGAGCGGGATTCATGCCCGGGGGCAACATTCGAAACAACGGGAATCGTTCAACTTAGATCGGAGTGTGAACGCGGGTTGGCGGGCGGTAGGACACCAAGATCCGATGCGTGGTCCGGACGGCCCGTTGCGCTCCTTGTAGTGGGCGACGGCGCGCGCGCAAGTCCCACTTCGAACGTGGCGCCGCACGCCGCGGCGCCGGCGGGGGCCTCGGCGTTGTTCCGGACGTCGATCGTCGCGCCCACGCCGGCGTGATCCTCGATGATTCGCCGGACGACCGCGAGCCCGATCCCGGCGCCCTGGGAGCGCGTCGTGAAGAATGCCTCGAAGATCCTCTCCTGCGAGCCCGGCGGGATCCCGGGCCCGCGGTCGGAGACGGCCATGAAGACGCGCCCGGAGCGCCCGTCGCCCTCCTCGCGCACCGAGACGCGGACGGTCGAGCCGGCCCCGCTCGCCTGCACGGCGTTGCGGACGAGGTTCCAGAGCACCTGCCGCATCTGCGCGCCGTCGCACGTCGCCCACGTGGGGCCGGCCGGCCCGTCGTAGACGACCTCGACGTCGCCCGCGCCGCTCCGCTCGGAGCGCGCGGCGAGCTCGACCACGTCCCGCGCGAGCGCGGCGACGTCGACGGGCTCCGGCTCGGGCCGTCGCGGGCGCGCGAGATCCATCATGTCGGTGACGAGGTGGTTCAGCCGGCCCGCCTCGCGCTGGACGATCTCGCAGAGGCGCCGGTCCTCGTCGGTGAGCCCGGGCGCCTCGCGGAGCAGCTCGATCGACCCGGAGATCGATCCGAGCGGGTTGCGGATCTCGTGGGCGAGCCCGGCGGCGATGCGTCCGAGCATCGCGAGGCGCTCGGCCGACGCCGCGCGCTCGTTGGCCTCGACGAGCGCGCCGCCCGTACGCCGGAGGCGCTCCGCCAAGTAGCCGGCGAGGAGCGCGACGACCACGATCCCGAGGGCGTTGACGCCGAGCGGGTAGAGGATCGCCTCCCACTCGACGATGTAGTTGCCCGCGCGCTGGTCGACGGGCGGGCCGATCGACCCGGAGCCGAACCCCACGCACAGCGCCACGAAGGCGCCGATCCCCGCGAGGGCCGCGATCGTCGCGCCGCGCAGGCCGATGAGGATCGCGCCGACGAGGCACGTGAGCCCGTAGAACGACGTGGCGCCGCTCGTCGCGCCGCCGGTGACGTAGACGATCGCCGTCCACGTCATCTGGTCGAGGACGATCTGGAGCTCGGCGAGGCGGCGGAGGTGCCTCCTCCGCCGGAGGAGCGTCGCGTAGATCGCCGCGAGCGCGAAGGCGGCGCCGATCGCCGCGAGCAGGAACGTCTGGCTCTGCGGGTACCGGCTCAGCGCGCCGCGGAGGTAGAAGAACGCGGTCGAGCCGAGCAGGAGCGTGAGGAACCCGAGGCGGAGCCCGGTCACCCACGCGAGCCGGTTCGAGAGGCGATCGTCACTCTCCACAGTACCGGCGCTCCTCCTGTGGAGGGCAGCTCGAAGGAGTCCGCCCTCGAGGCCCCGTCAGTTCGCCTTGATCTTGCCGGCGATGCTGAAGATCGGCAGGTACATCGCGATGAGCACGACGCCGACGGTGCCGCCGATGCCGACCATCATGACGGGCTCGATGAGGCTCGTCATCGCGGCGACCGCGACGTCGACCTCCTCCTCGTAGAAGTCGGCGATCTTGCCGAGCATGGCGTCGAGCGCGCCCGTCTGCTCGCCGACGCCGACCATCTGGACGACCATCGGCGGGAAGACGTTCGTCTCGAGCAGCGGCGCCGCCATGTTCTTGCCTTCGGAGATCTTCGCGCGCGCGTACATGATCGCGTCCTCGACGACCACGTTGCCGGCGGTCTTCGCGACGATCTCCATGGCGTCGAGGATCGGGACGCCCGAGGAGAGGAGCGTGCCGAGCGTCCGCGTGAAGCGGGCGACCGCGATCTTCCGGAGGACGGGGCCCATGACGGGCGCCTTCAGCATGAGCGTGTGGAAGAACTTCTTCCCCTTCGGCGTCCTGTAGAAATAGGTGATGCCGACCGCGGCGCCGATGCCGGCGAGGATGACGAGCGGCAGGTAGCCGATGAACGCCTCGGAGACGGCGATGACGACCTGGGTGAGCCACGGGAGCGCGTCGTCCGAGCCGAGGTCCTTGAAGATCGTCTTGAACGACGGGATGACCCAGCCGAGCAAGATGCCGAGGACGCCGGTGAAGATGATGAGGACGGCGCTCGGATAGACCATCGCGCCGCGGAGCTGACGGCGGAGCTTGATCGCCTTCTCGTTGTAGACCGCGAGGCGCGACAGGATGGTGTCGAGGATGCCGCCGACCTCGCCCGCCTGGACGAGGTTGACGTAGAGCTGGTCGAACACCTTCGGGTGCCGCTTGAGCGAGTCGCTGAAGGTCGCGCCCTGCTCGACGTTCGCCTTCACGTCGCGGAGGATGATCGCGAAATGCTTGTTGTCCGTCTGGCCGCAGAGGATGTCGAGGCACTGCACGATCGGCAGGCCGGCGTCGATCATCGTCGCGAAGAGGCGCGTGAACGTGACGACGTCGCGGAGGTCGACGCCGCTGCCGAACTTGAAGTTGAAGGCGGCGGCCTTCTTCTTGATCTTCGTGGGCATGAGCTGCTGCCCTCGAAGTCGAGCCTGGACGGCAGGCTCGTCGTCGGCCTCCATCGTGCCCTTGCGCAGCTCGCCCGTGCGGGCGCGCGCCTCCCAGACGAATTCCGCCATGCCCGTTCAATCTTACCGGCGCAAAATCCGGTCGGTAAAGTATCCGCCGTGACGGACGCCGTTCTTTTCTCGGAGCCCTCGTTCGCGTGCGGACGCGTGCGGATGAGATGAACCGTCCGGATCGTGACGGTGAGGCCGCCCCTCCGGCGCTCGACGCGCGGGCCCTGTCCGGGCTCGATCCCGAGGGAATCGCCGAGGTCCTCGTCGCGCGCGGGATCGCGCGCGACGCCGCGGTGGGGTGGGCGGTCCGGACGGCGGCGGGGTGGGAGCTTGGAGCAGGTCGGGCGAGCGTCGACGGGCGGCTCGAGCTCGAGCCGGTCTTCGATCTCGCCAGCGTGACCAAGCCGATGACCGCCTTCGCCCTCGCGCGCAGCGGGCGGCTCGCGCGGACGACGCTCCTCGCCGACGTGCTCGACGAGAGCCGTGGATCGCCCACGGCCGAGGCGTCGCTCGAGCTGCTCCTCGCCCACCGCGCCGGCCTCGAGGCGCACCTGCCGCTGTTCGCGCCGCTCGTCGCGCGAGCCGCCCGCGCCGCGGCCGGCGAGCCCCTCGACGCGGACGATCCGGCGTGGACGTTCGACAAGGAGCGGGCGCTCGCGTGCGCCGCCGCCGCGCGGCGCGCCGACGCGCCCGGCGCGCTGCCCCCGGACGGCTTCCCGCCCGTCTACAGCGACCTCGGCTACATCCTCGTCGGAGAGGCGCTCGCGCGAGCGGAGGAGGCGCGCGACGCGGGGGAGGTCGTCGAGCGGCGGGTCGCGCGGGCGCTCGGCCGCGACGACCTCGGCACGGCTCGCACGCTCGCGCGCGCGCCGGACTTCGCGCGCCGCGTGCGCCCCACGGAGGTCGTCGCCTTCCGCGGCGGCGAGATCCGCGGCGTCGTCCACGACGAGAACGCGTGGGCGCTGACCGGCGACGGCGGCTCGGGGCACGCCGGGATGTTCGGGACCGCCCCGGCGCTGCTCGCGTTCGGCTGCGCCGCGCTCGACGCGATCGAGCGCGGCGAGGGCGCGCTCGTCCCCTCCGCGCCCGGGGCGCGCGACCTCGGGTGGCTCGTGCGGCCGCGCCCCGGAGGGACCCTCCGCGCCGGCTTCGACGCGAAGAGCGAGCGCGGCTCGAGCGCGGGCGAGCGCGCCGGCCCGCGCACGTTCGGGCACCTGGGCTTCACCGGGACGAGCCTGTGGATCGACCCGGACGCGGGCGCGGTCGTCGTCGTCCTCACGAATCGTGTGCATCCTACACGTGAAAACGTCGCCCTGCGCGCGGCGCGACCGGTCGTCCACGACGCCCTCTTCGCCCTCGCCGACGCGCGTCTGAGGCGCGCTGGCCCACCGAGATAGCCTCGGATCCCCCCGGATTTGTCGTCCTGCGGCCGCCAGCATAGGCTTGCCCCGATGCCCGAGCCGCGCCTCGAACACCTCCCGGCGAACGCCGCCGAGCCCGACGGCGGCTCGGCGGACGCCGAGACCCGCGTGGCGGCGGCCGCGCCGGCGGCGGCGGAGAGCGCGGCCGACGAGAGCGGGCCGATCAAGCGACGACGGACGACCTCGATCGCGCCGTCGGGCCCGCGGGCGCTCGGCGCGCGGGGCCGCGACAAGCGCGTCGTGCGCTATCGCGGACGGAGCGAGGACACCTGGCGCTTCGTCCGCGCGTACACGACGACCTTCCAGGTCATCTTCAGCTACCTCTGGCTCTTCTGGAAGGCCAAGCTCCTCGGGAGGGCGTACCGCGATCAGAACCTCCCCAAGGTCCACAGGACGAACGCGAAGCGCGTCTACGAGACGATCCTCCAGCTCCAGGGCCTCTTCATCAAGGTCGGGCAGGCGCTCTCGATCATGGCGAACTTCCTCCCGGAGGCCTTCCGCGCGGAGCTCGAGGGGCTGCAGGATCAGGTGCCGCCGCGCCCGTTCGAGGAGATCGCGTCGCGCGTCGAGGAGGAGCTCGGGCGAGCGCCGGGCGACCTCTTCGCCCGCTTCGAGCCCGTCCCGCTCGCCAGCGCCTCGCTCGGGCAGGTCCACGAGGCCGAGACGGTCGACGGGCGGCGCGTCGCGGTGAAGGTGCAGCACCTCGACATCGACCGGATCGTGCGCCTCGACCTCAAGACGATCCGCCGCATCATGGCGATCGTCCAGTGGTTCGTGCCCGTGCAGGGGCTCGACGCCTACTACCACCAGATCAAGGAGATGCTCGGGCGCGAGCTCGACTTCACGCTCGAGGCCGAGAACATCGAGCGCATCTCGAAGCACTTCGAGAAGGACCCGCGCGTCATCTTCCCGACGCCGATCCGCGAGCTGTCGACGCGTCGCGTGATCACGACCACGTTCGTCGAGGGCCGCAAGCTCTCCGACCTGTCCGGCCTCGACGCGATGGGCATCGACAAGAAGGAGCTGGCGAGCCGCCTCGTGCGCGTCTACTGCCAGATGATCTTCGTCGACGGCGTCTACCACGCCGATCCGCACCCCGGGAACATCCTGGTCGACAAGCAGGGGAACCTCGTCTTGCTCGACTTCGGCGCGGTCGCGGAGCTCTCGCCGCAGATGCGCGAGGGGATCCCGGAGTTCCTCGAGGGCGTGCTCCGGCGCGACACCGAGCGGCTGATCCGCGCGCTCCGCAAGATGGGCTTCCTCTCGCGCACGAGCGACGAGGTCGTGAGCGAGAAGATCATCGAGTACTTCCACCGCCGCTTCCAGGAGGAGGTGAAGCTCGAGAGCTTCAACCTGAAGGACATCAAGATCGACCCGCAGCGCGGGTTCGAGAACCTGCTCGACCTCCGGAAGATGAACGTCGGCCTGAAGGAGCTCTCGGGCGCGTTCCACGTCCCGCGCGACTGGGTGCTGCTCGAGCGGACGATCTTGCTCGTCTACGGCTCGTGCGCGCTGCTCGACCCCGAGCTCAACCCGATGGCGATCATCCAGCCGTACCTCCAGGACTTCGTCCTCGGAAACCGCGACTGGCAGAAGGTCGCGATGGACACGGTGCGCGACATGGCGCTCGGCGCCGTGACGCTCCCGGAGGATCTCCGCAAGTACCTCGTGCGCGCGACGCGCGGCGAGATGGAGGTCCGCGTCAAGGGCGTGCAGGAGGGCGCGCGGACGGTCTACGCGATCGGCCGGCAGCTCATCTACACGGCGATCGGCCTCTCGACCGGCTTCGCGGCGCTCTGGCTCCACGGCCGAGGCGAGGACGGGACGCCGACCCGCGTGCTCGTCGGCGTCGCGGGGTTCTCGGGCTTCATGCTCCTGATGTCGTCGATCTTCTCGCGCCCGCGCAGCCGCTGACGCGCGCGCTACTTCGGGACGGGGGCCGTCACGTCGTTGATCGGGCGGTTGCCCATGCCGCCGGCGAAGCCGTAGCTGGCGTAGTCGCCCGTGCCCCAGACGGTGACGGCGAACGGTCCGTCGCTCCGCGCCTCGTGGCGGCCGTAGCCGCACTCGCCCTCGGGGAACTTCCGGTTCGCGCCGGCCTCCGTGAGCTTCACCCAGGCGACCTCGTACTCGCCCTTCTCGCCGAGCGGGCGGAAGCCGGTGAGCGCGCCGCCGCACGCGAGCTCGACGGGGGCGAAGCCCGCCGCGGTCCTGCGGCGGACGACCGTGAGCGACGTCTCGAGGTAGGTGTGGTCCGCGAAGAACACGTAGCGATCGAGGAACTGGTCGGCCGGGACGACGTTGACGTAGTCGGGATCGCCGCTCGTGTAGGTCTGGCTCGTGCCGCCGCCGCCGGTCGGGATCGTGCCGTTGAAGCTCGCGCCCGTCATGTAGACGCCGGCGTAGAACGGGTGCGCCTTGTCCTGGCTCGCCACGGAGACGAGCGCGTCGGTCCAGAAGACGACCGACTCCCCGGCCGCCAGGGTCTCCGGAGCGCCGACCGGCCGCGCGGGATCCCACGCGAGGGCGGTGCCGTCGACGGCGCCGACGAGGCGCCACGGGACGCGCTCGGGGATCGGGGTATCCGAGGCCGACGGGATCCGCGAGGGGTACGGCGCGAGCGCGTACTCGCTGCCCCACTGCGAGAGCGCGGGGATCTGCTGGTGGAGGACGTCGCACGCGGTGTACGTCGACGGCAGGTTGGTGCACTGGGTGCCGCCGAAGAGGCCGACCCGCTTGCTCGTCTCGATCGCGCTGCCGGTCAGCTCCGCTCTCTGCGCGAGCTGGAGCACCTGGCCGCGCGCGAGCGTCCACGCGCGCGGGTAGCCCTGGGCCGCGCCGGGGACGCCGACGCCGTCGGCGATGTCCGCGCTCGGGCGGATCCGGACCTCGGTGTCGTCCTCGTCGGCCACGATCTGCAAGGTCGTCGCGCTGATCACGTCGGGGTAGCCGCCGCCGGTCAGGCGCACGTTCCCGCCGGTGATCGCGACGTAGTTCGTCCCCCACGAGGAGACCGGCAAGAGCAGCGTCGCCGCGGGCATGAACGAGCGGGCGCCGCCGTACGGGAAGATCGAGTAGGCGCTCACGGGCGCGTCGGTCTTCAGGTGGAACGCGCGGGTGAGCACCGTGCCGTGGTGGATGGGATCCTCGGCGAGCGCCGGGACCACGGTCGTCGGGCAGCGCGTGTACTCGTTCGTGCCGTCGTTCTCGCCTTGCGACAGGAACACCAGCGCCACGCCGCCCGGAGGGAGCGGGCCGCCGAGCGGCGTGTAGACGATCTCGGTGCCGACCTTCTCGGCCGTGTACGTCGACCTCGAGACGTCGAGCGGCGCGTCCCCCAGCTCGGCGGAGATCGTGACCGGGTGGTCCCAGGTGTTCGCGATCATCGCGGTGAAGCAGGAGCCGACGCCGAGGCGGGGCTCCTCCGGCGGGAGCGTCCAGAAGGAGCAGCCGGTCGAGCCCTTCGACAGCTCCGCGCTCGTGCAGGCGTCGACGCATTTGCCGTCGCCGCAGCCCTTGCCGTCCGTGCAGGTCTCGATGACCTCCTCCCCGCCGTCGCACGCGCGGAGGACGCTCTTGAGGTCGCGCGAGCAGCGCCGCTGGTCGCACGCCGGATCGGGCGCGCCGGCGTCCTCGAAGACGGGCGGATCCTTCTCCTCCGGGGTGACGCGCGAGCTCCCGCAGGCGGCGAACCCGAGCGTGAGCGCCGCCAGCGCGAGCGCGGGGACGACGTGCTTGCCGATCATGATGCGATGCTCCGGGGGCGGACGTGTCGTCATTGGAAGCTCACCCGCTCCGGCGTCGGATGCGGATCGTCGTCGCGCGTCCCTCGCCCGAGCTCTCCGTGGGCGTTTCCTCCCCAGCACTCGACCGCGCCGCTCTTGAGCAGCGCGCAGGTCGCGAGGTCCGTCGTCACGACCTGGACCGCGTAACCCACGAAGCCGGTCGCCGGGGTGAACGAGAGCGCGCTCGAGCCGCCGTCGGCCGCCGGGATCGCGAGCTGCCCGCGCGAGGCGTCGCCGCAACACTGGAGCGTGCCGTCGGTCAGGCGGACGCACGTGCCGTTGCGCGAGACCGCGATCTGCTGCGGGTAGGCGAGCGTGCGGAGGATCGCGTGGGCGGGCTCCGGCTCGCTGCTCGGCAGGCCGGTGCAGAGCGCGTACTTCGTGCTCGACCCCCAGCAGTAGACGCTGCCCCCCGCGATCGCGCAGGCGTGCGTCGGCCCGACGGCGACGTCCTGGACGTCGTCGAGCGCCGGGAGGATCGCCGGGACCGGATCCGGATCGAGCGAGCCCTGGCGGCCGCCGAGCGCGCCCCACGAGAGGAGCTTCACGCCCCCGGCGGTCGCGGTCAGGCCGTAGGTGGTGACCTCCGAGGCGGCGGCGCGCGTCACCGCGAACCCCGCGAGGTCGCCGGCGCCGGGGCCGAGCACGCCGCGCTCGAGGCGCGCGAGCTGCAGCCGTTCGTTCGAGCCCCAGCACGCGAGCGCGCCGTCCGCGAGGACCGCGCAGGTGCTCCTTTGCCCGACGTCGACGCGCTTCGCGGCGCCGGTCAGCGCGACGGGCGACGCGTAGGGGTGGGGGAGGTCGTCCGCGATCGCGGGCGCGACCGCGAGGCCGAGCTGCCCGTGCGCGTTGCCTCCCCAGCACCGGACGGAGCCGTCGTCGATCCGCGCGCAGGTCGTTTGATGCGCCGCGCTGATCTGCGTCGCGCCGGCGACGTGCGTCACCGCCGTCGGCCGCGTCGTGTCGGCCTTCGGATCGTCGTCGGGATCGCCCTTCGGGTCGTCGTCGGGATCGCCCTTCGGGTCGTCGTCCTTGCCGCCGTCGTCGGTCCCCGCGTCGGGCGGCGGCGCGCCGTTGCCGATCGAGCCGAACGTGTCGTCGCCCCAGCAGCGGACGTCTCCCGCGGCCATGCGCGCGCAGACGTGGCTCGCGCCCGCCGCGAGCTCGACGGCGCACGGCGTGACCGCGCACACGACCGGCTCGGCGGCGGCGTCGTGGCCTCTGCTCGGCCCGCCGTCGGGCGCCTCGGGCGGCGGGATCACGGGCGGCGAGGTCTCGGCCGCGGCGTCCGGAGGGAACGCGACGCGCTCCTCGGCGTCGCCGCACGCGGCGAACGCCAGCGGCGCCGCCGCCGTCGCCGCGACCAGCGCCATCGCGCGCCAGGAGAGGGAGCGAAGGCGCGCCATCAGCTCCCTCCTTTCACGAGCGCCGGATCCCGTCGCAGCGCGACGCCGTCGCCCACGATCCAGAGCACGCCCTTCGCGTCGCCCCAGACGGCGTGGAGGTCGTTCGCCAGGGGGAACTTGGTGATCGTCACGTTCGGGAGCGTCCACGTCGCGCCGTCCCAGTGCCGGACGCGGCCGAGCTCGCCGACGATCCAGACGTCGTCGTCCGCGACGCCCCAGATCGCGTTCAAGCCGAAGTACGTGTCGAACGTGGTGTCGTCCCACACGCGACCGGCGTCTCCCGCGTCGCCGATCGGTCCGGACCACGCCGCGCCGATCCCGCTCCAGTAGCGGCCGACGACGAAGAGCTCCGAGAGGACGGCGCCGCCGGTGACGAGGCGGAACTGCCCGCGCGTGTTGGTGAGGGGCACGTCCTCGAAGGCCATCCCGCCGTCGGCCTTGCGGCCGTGGACGAGCACCGCGCCTTGAGGCTCGCTGAGGAACGTCGTGCCGCCGAGCCAGACCTCGTCCGGCGTCGCGCCCCACACGCGCGCGAACTCGGTCACCCGCTCCGAGATCGGATCGAGCCGCCACGCGTCCGCCGGATCGGCCGTCGGCCCGGCGTAGTGGAGCACGTGGCTCTCCTCGTGGTCGAAGTCGGAGCGGCCGCCGACCGCCCAGACGTCGTCGGGCCCGGAGCCGTGGATGGACGTGATCGGGAGGTCGCGCTCGAGCTCGACCGGCGCGAACGCGATCTGGTCGGGGCTCGGGCCCTGGCCGTGGAAGAGGCCGCCCTCGCCGCCGATCCAGATGTCCGTCGGGCCGCTGCCCCAGATCGCCTGGAGCGAGCCCTTCACCGTGACGTGCTTGGTCCAGCTCGCGCCGTCCCAGCGAACGACGGCGCCGTCCGCGCTCACCGCCCAGACCGTGCCCACGCCGTCGCCCCACACGCCGCGCAAGGGCAGCGGCTCGGGCAGCGGCAGATGGCAGAAGCCGTCGTCGGTGCACGTGCGCGCCGGCGCGTCGGCGTCGGAGCCGCCGTCCTCGACGTCGGTCGCGGCGTCGGACGGCGCCGGCGATTCGGGCGCCCCCGCGTCCTCGAGCGGAGGATCGGCCGTGGCCAGCTCGACGTCGCTCGAGCACGCGCTCACCGCGAGGAGCGCGGCCGACGACGCGACGAGCGCCGCGGTGACGAGGGCGGGAGTACGAGCCCGAAGCGATCTCATGGCGCGCTCTTCGCCTTTCCGGTCGAGTGAAGGACGACGCTGTCCCCGACGATCCACACGTCGTCGGCGCTGCTGCCCCAGACGCCGCGGAGGTTCGGGGTCAAGCCGAGCGGGAAGGCGGCGGTGGCCGGCTCCCAGGTCTCGCCGTCGAAGTGCAGGATCGTGCCGGCGTCGCCGACGACCCAGACGTCGGAGGGGCCGCTGCCCCACACGGCGCGCAGGTCGCTCTCCGTCGGAACGTCGACGATCGCCCAGCGCTTCGGCGTGGCGTTCGTCCAGTGACGGACGGCGCCGCGGTCGCCGACGGCCCAGACGTCGGTCGCGCTCGAGCCCCACACCGCGTGGAGATCGGTCGACGACTGGCTGTCGATCTCCGTCCACGTCGGCGCGCCGCCCGCCGCGACGGTCGCGTGGAAGGTGCGCCCCGCGCGCTGGAGCGCGGTGCCGTACGTCCCGCCGACCGCCCAGACGCCGTGGGCGGCGTCGCCCCAGAGGCCGTGGACGGCGACGCTCGACCCGATGACGTCGTGGTCCCACGCCGCCGCGGAGCCGGCCTTCGCGCGCCGCCATAGGTTCATCGGCGTGGGCGTGCGCTCGCCGTCGGGGACGACCGGATAAGGCTCGCCCGCGGTCCACAGCGCGCCGGACGCGCCGGCCCACGCGGCGAGGAGGAGGCTCTCGTTGTGGACCTGCGGCGGGTACTGCGCGTACGTCGGCGCGACCGGCGGGGCGGCCGTCCACGTCGCGGCGCCCGCGGCGAAGCCCGTCGATCGGAGGACCACGCCGCGCGAGCTGAACGCCCAGACGTCGTTCGGCCCGCTCCCGGTGATCGCGAAGAGCGTCTGCGGGGTGCCGGACGGCGTCGCCGTCCACGCGGCGCCGTCCCAGTGGAGGATCGTCCCGCGCGAGCCGACCGCCCACACGTCGTCCTTCGAGGTGCCCCACACCGCGGTGAGCGTCCAGCGCGGATCGGGCCCCGTCGTGACCGGGCAGAAGTCGGTCTCCGCGCACGGCGAGAGCGCCGCGCACCCGTCGCCGTCGCACGCCGCGTCCTCGGGAGCCCCCGCGTCCGGGATCACGCTCGGGCCGGGGCCGGGGAGGTCGTCGGGCGATCGCTCTTCGCCGGCGTCCGCGCAGCTCGCGGCGCCGAGCGCGGCGGAGAGGGTCGCGCCCGCGGCGAAGGCGGTCCAGCGGAGCGGGCGCTTCATCGCGTCACCGGATCCCCGGCGTCGCACTCGACCGTGAGGCAACGACCGTCGATGCAAGGCTGTCCGAGCCCGGTGCTGCAGCGGGTCCCGCAGGCGCCGCAGTTCGCGCCGTCGTACGTGAGGTTGGTCTCGCAGCCGTCCGCGGGGTTGTCGTTGCAGTCGCCCCAGCCCGGCTCGCACTCGGTCCCGCAGACGCCCTTCGTGCACGTCGCCTGCTGGTGCAGGCCCCGCCGATCGACGAAGGGGCAGGCGTGGTTGCAGAGCCCGCAGTGCTTCGGATCCGAGGCGATGTCCGCGCACTGGTAGTTGCCGGGGTAGCCGCACATGACGTCCTGGCCCTTGCATCGACACGTGATCTCGCCGTCGAAGAGGCGCCGGCACTCCTCGCCCGCCGCGCAGGCGACCCCGCACGCGCCGCAGTTCGCGGGGTCGAGCAGGCCCGGCTCGATCTCCTGCTCGACGTTCACCTCGCAGCCGTCCGTGAGGTCGCCGTTGCAGTCGCGCCACGGCGCCTCGCAGATGAGCTGCCCGCATTTGCCGCCCGCGCAGCCGTAGCGCATGTTCGGGGGAGGCGTCGCGTCCGGCGGAGGCGTGCAGAAGTTCCCGCAGGCGCCGCAGTTGAGGTCGTCGATCGAGGTGTCGACGCAGGCCCCGCGGCAGTCCGTCTTGCCGGGCGGGCACCCGCAGCTCCCTTCGATGCAGCGCACGCCCTCCGCGCACGCGTTCCCGCAGGCGCCGCAGTTGTCGCGATCGAACAGGATCTCGACCTCGCAGCCGTCGTCGGGGCGCTGGTTGCAGTCGCGACGTTGGCCCTCGCACTGCGGCTCGCACTTGCCGTCGCTGCACCGCCCGAGGACGCCGAACTCCGGATACGCCGGGCACGGGTTGCCGCAAGCGCCGCAGTTCTCGTTGTCCGTCAGCAGGTCGTGCTGGCACTTGAACGGCGGCCGCGCGTTCGGGGCGGCCTGACAGCTCGCGTAGGGGAACGGGCACTCCGTGCCGATGCAGCGCAACAGCTCGGGCGCGGCGTCTCCGGCGTCTCCCGCGTCGGCCGGCGTGAACGGCGGCGGGGGCGGGCCGGCGTCGGTCCCGGGCGTCGCGAGCACGACGGGATCGTCGAGGCCCGCGCACGAGGCCGTCAGGATCGCCACGGCCGCCGCCGCGAGGGCGACGACCGTGAGCCCGCTTCGGTGCCGGCGGCGCCGCGCCGGCTGTCGTACGTCGGTCTTCATGTCGAGCGTCGGGCCTCGAGCTATTCGGTCTCGTGGAGCACGGAGCGGACGCGCTCCGCGTACGGGCTCGCGGGGTGGTCCGCCAAGAACCGACGGCCGTGGGCCCGCGCCTCTTCTCGGTCGCCGGAGCGCGCGAGGGCCTCGACGCGCATCACCTCGACCTCCTGCGTGAAGACGCCTCCGCGCGGCCCCACGTACGCGCCGTAGGCGTCGATCGTGCGGAGGCACGCCGACGCGTCGCCGCGCGAGAGCTCGCCGCGCGCCCGCTCGACGAGCGCGAGCTCCTCGCGGAACGAGTCGGCGGCCGGCTTCGCGCTCGCGCCCGTGTCGGGTCGCGCCTTGGCCGCCGGCGCCTCGCGGGAGGGCGCCGTCGCCGCGGGCGGCAGATCCTCGACGCGGACCGAGGCGACCTGCGGCTCGCGATCCTCGACGTGCGCGGCGGGGGCCGTCACGGCCGGCGACGCGCCCTCGGACGGCGGCGCCGGGGCGCCCGACCGAGGCGCGGGCTCGCCGCCGCGACCTCCGAGCCCGGCGACGAGCGCCAGCAGCACCGCGCCGGGCCGATCCACGCTGCGCGTCGGCGGGCGGCGCGGGCTCGGCGGGCGGCGCGGGCGCGGCCGCCAGGGCGACCGCGGTCATCGCGGCCACCGTCCTCGCGCGCGCGTCCTCCGAGGGACCGCCCGCGCGGAGCGCCGAGACCAGGCGCGCGAACTCCGGGTCGGTGTCCTCGAGCCGCGCGTCGTCTCCCGGCTTCATCGGGCACCTCGCGCGCTGTTGCGGTGCCGCGCGAAGCGGGTCAAAAACTCCTCCCGCGCGCGACGCAGCCGCGACGCGACCGTGCCCGGGGGCAGCTCCGTGAGCTCGGCGATTCGTTGCATCGTGAGTCCTTCGATCTCGTAGAGGACGAACACCTCGCGCAGCCCTTCGTCGAGCTCGTCGAGGAGGCGCAGCGCGAGCGCGCGCGCTTGCTTGTCGTCCAGGTGCTGTTCGGGCGTCGGACCGTGGTCGCGCTCGTCGCCCGCGTCGCCGTCGGGCAGCGTCTCGCGCGGCGCCTCGCGCCAGGCCTTGCGCCGGGCGGCCTGCGCGACCTTGAACGCCGTCCCGAAGAGGAAGGAGCGCTCGCGGCCGGGCTCGATCTCCTCGAGCCGTCGCGCGGCGACGAGGAAGACGTCCTGCGCGGCGTCGTCGACCGAGCTCTGCGGGACCCCGAGGTGTCGCAGGAAGCGCCACACGTCCGCGAAGTGCCGCGAGGCGAGCTCGCGAAGCCGGGCGTCGGCGCCCTCGGCGGCCGGACGGGCGCGCTCCGTCACGGCGTCCTCGTCCGAGGTCGCGCGCTCCGCCGGCGCGAGGAGTGACGAGCAGGCGGACATTGCCCATGGATGTTTCGGTGCCGCGCGTTGATCAAAAAATCTCCACCGCCGTTCGTCGAGGGCGCGGCTCAGAACCGCACGCCGGCCGAGAGCCCGAAGCTCACTCCGAGGCGCGGCGCGCGCGAGACCAGGGTACGGTCCGTGAGCTCGAAGCGATTGCGCGTCACCGGCACGATCGCGGAGACCGCGGCGCCGGCGAACCACCGGCCCGCCGGCGTCCACGCCAACCGCGCCGAGGCGCCCGCGTCGAGCCAGAGGTTCGACGTGCGCCTCGCGTCGAACGCGCCGCTCGCGTCGGCGCGGAGGACGCCGGCGTCGCCCTCGAGGCAAGGCACGAGCTCGAGCCGCCCGTCGCGGCTCGCGACGCGCGCGGGGCAGAGGCGCGCGACGCCGCTCGTCCAGGTGAACGTCGTGACGACCGCGGACGACGTGATCTCCCTCGGGACGCTCTGCCTCAGCCCCAGGGCGAACGACGGTCGGAGCCAGCGCGGCGCGCGCCACGACGGTCGCGCCGCGCTCTCGGCGAACGGATCGAGCTCGGCCGCCACGCCGAAGACGGGGAGGAGGCCGGCGACCACCGCCGACGTCAGCTCCGCTCGCGCTTCGAGCGCCACGCGAGGCAGCGGACGGCGCGAGGAGGCGGCGGGCTCGGGCGGGCGGCGCTCGGGCGGCGAGGGCGGCCCGGTCTCCCGCGGGCCGCCGGTCGCGGCCTCGCCCGCCTCGGCCGGCGCCGGCGCCGCGGGCTCGGGCGCGCCGACGCCGCCGAACGCGCGCGGATCGATCGCGACGGCGACGGCGACCGCCATCGCGCGCGCGACCGTCTCGCAGTCGGGGCCGACGATCTCGCGGACCGCGCTCGGGGCCTCGTCTCCCCGCGGCACCTCGAGCGTCCCCACCACCTCGTCGTCGCGCGGCTCGAGCGTCACGCGCAGGCGGCGCCCGCCCTCCGCCGGGGTCCAGCGGGACGTGTACGCGCGTACGTTGTCGACGAACGCCTCGTAGCGCGGGCATCGATCGCCGGCGTCGTACGCGATGTGGACGCGCTCGTGCTCCGCCGGTGCGCCCGGGGCGCGCGGCTCCTCCGCCTCCGCGCGCGACGCGCCGGCGAGCACGGCGAAGAGCGCCCACGCGGCGCGGCGCCTGCGGGTCGTCGAGACGGGCGAGGCTTCGATGGACGGCATCGGAGATCGACGAGCCAGACGAGGCGTCTCCCGAACGGTACCCGCTCGCTCCTCCTCGCGCATGCCGCGCGAGCCGGCGTCAGGCGAGGCGCGCGCGCGCCTCGCGCACGAGCGCGACCATCGCCTTGCGGACCTCGTCCGTGGTCGAGACCGGGGACTCGAACGCGAGGCGCGCCGCCTTCGGCCCCGCCGGGGTGGTCGCGGCGAGCTCGAAGCCGTAGCGGTCGACGGCGGTCATCGTCGCGGCCGTGGCGGCGTCGATGCCCGCGAGCGCGCGCGCGTAGGCGAGCACGGCGTCCGCGTGGTCGTCGTTCATGTGCGCGAGGATGCCGGCGGCCGAGCTCGCCAGCGGATCGGGCTCCGCCGCGAGGTAGTCCTCGGCGGTCACCCACGACATGCGCCCGAAGCCGCCGACGTACCGGAGCGCGACCGGCTCGAGCCGGTAGAACGCGAAGTCGGAGAAGTCGACGTAGTAGGACGCGTCCGGGTGCGCGGCAAGGAACGTCGCGCGCGCGGCGTCGCGCTCGGCTTCGGTGACGGGGCGGCACGGTCCGAGGATCGTCACGCGGCCCACCGCGAGCGGCTGCGCGTGCCGATCGAGCGGCTCGGTCACGAGCACCGACGCGTCCGCGCGCCGCTCGAGGTTCTGCGTGTGCTCCGCGAGCCGCGAGATCAAGAGGAGCGGCCGCCCGCCGTCGAAGGCGACGGTCACGAGCGAGCCGTACGGGTACCCCGGCGGATCGCTCGCGATCGTCGACAGGGTCGCGGCGCGGGCGCCGGCTGCGAGCGTCCGGCAGCGCTCGGCGTGGCTCGGCGCCTTCACCGGCGGGCGCTCGTCGACCTCGACGTCGCCGTGGCTTCTCGGCGCGCGCGCGCCTCGATCTCGATCGGACGGCATGGCGGGCGCGCTACAGCGCGGCCTCGAACGCGGTGAGCGCGTCGTCGAGGGCGGCGAGGCCCTCCTCGACCTCGGCCTTCGTCGCGGTGAGCGGCGGGGCCACCATGACGCAGTTGAACTTGCCGAACGTGTAGACGCCGCGCTTGCGGAGCTCCACGTAGAGGTTCTTCATCACGCCGGGGCCGTCGCCGTGCCAGGGGACGAGCGGCTCCTTCGAGGCGCGGTCCTTCACGAGCTCGAGGGCGAAGAAGGCCCCCGTGCCGCGCGCCTCGCCGACGGAGCGGTGCTTCTCGGTGATGTTGGCGAGGCCGGCGCGGAGCACGCCCTCGAGCGCCGCGCCGCGCTCGAAGACCTTCTCCTCCTTGTAGGCCCGCACCGTCGCGAGGCCCGCGGCGACGCACATCGGGTGGCCCGAGTAGGTGTGGCCGCACGGGAGCGCGCGCGCGTCGAACGTCGAGGCGATCCTCTCGCGCACGAGGACGCCGCCGAGCGGCAGGTAGGCCGACGTGACGCCCTTCGCGAACGTGAGCATGTCCGGGACGACGCCGAACTTCTGCGAGGCGAACGCCGGGCCGGTGCGGCCGAAGCCGGTCATGACCTCGTCGGCGATGAGGAAGATCCCGTGCTTCTCCGTCAGCGCGCGGAGCGCGGGGAGGTAGCCGTCGGGGTAGACGATGACGCCGTTCGAGCCGACGACGGGCTCGATGAGGACCGCGGCGACGCGCTTCGGATCCTCGTGCAGGAGGATGCGCTCGAGGTGCTCGATCGCGCGCGAGGTCTCCTCGGCCGGGGTGGTCGCGTGGAACGGCGAGCGGTACGGGTACGGCGCGAAGAAGCGCATGATCGACGGCGGCCCGGGCTCGCCGCCCCAGCGCCGGTCCTCGCCGGTCAACATGATCGACGTGCCGCTCGAGCCGTGGAACGAGCGGTAGGCGGAGAGCACCTTGGCGCGTCCGGTGACGGCGCGCGCGATGCGCACGGCGTCGTCGTTCGCGTCGGCGCCGGCGGTGGTGAAGAAGGCGCGGCACCCCTCGCCGCCGGCCCAAGGCGACATCGCGGAGAGCTCCTCGGCGAGGAGCGCGCGCTTGTCGTGGAAGAGCGCCGGGGCGGCGTAGCCGAGCAGGCCGGCTTGCTCCTGGATGGCCGCGACGACCTTCGGGTGTCCGTGGCCGAGGTTCACCGCGATGAGGCCGCTGCCGAGATCGAGGTACTTCTTGCCGTCGGCGTCGAAGAGGTACGAGCCCTCTCCCCGCACGATGACCGGGGCGACGAGGCCGCCCTGGGCGAGCCACGGGCTGAGGACGTACTTCGCGTGTCTGGCCTGGATCTCGGCGGTGTCGCTCATGTTCGTGCGGCGCATTGTAGTGGCGGCGCCGCGGCGTTCCAAGGAGCCTCGAGCGATTCGCGGTCTCTCGTCGAGGGCTCTCGCTGCGGGGCCTCTCGCGGAGGGCTCCTCTGCGCTCGCGAAGCGCGTATGCTCGCCGCGCCATGTCAGCCACCCCGCGGAAGCTCCTCGCGATCGATCAAGGCACGACCGGATCCACGGCGATCGTCCTCACCCTCGAGGGCGAGACGCTCGGGAAGAAGACCGTCGAGTTCCCGCAGCATTTCCCGAAGCCGGGGTGGGTCGAGCACGACGCCGAGCAGATCTGGAAGAGCGTCGAGGAGGCGGTCTCCGGCGCGCTCTCCGCCGCGCGGATCGCAGGGACCGACATCGGCGCGATCGGGATCACCAACCAGCGCGAGACGACGCTCCTCTGGGATCGTCGGACCGGCAGGCCGGTCCACCGCGCGATCGTCTGGCAGTGCCGGCGGACCGCGGAGCTGTGCGATCGGCTGAAGGCCGACGGCGCCGAGCCGCTCGTGCGGAAGAAGACCGGCCTCGTCATCGACGCGTACTTCTCGGGGACGAAGATCGCCTGGATCCTCGACGCCGTGTCCGGCGCGCGCGCGCGCGCGGATCGGGGCGAGCTCGCGTTCGGGACGATCGACGCGTTCCTCGTGCATCGGCTCACGGGCGGCGCGGTCCACGCGACCGACGTGACCAACGCGTCGCGCACGCTCTTGATGGACATCGACGCGCTCGCCTGGGACGACGAGATGCTGCGGCTCTTCGGCGTGCCGGCGAGCGTCTTGCCGAAGATCGTCCCGAGCGCGGGGCCGATCGGCGAGACGCGCGGCGTGAGCTTCCTCCCCGACGGGATCCCGATCACGGGGATCGCCGGCGATCAGCAGGCCGCCCTCTTCGGGCAGGCGTGCTTCGGCGAGGGCGACGCGAAGTGCACCTACGGGACCGGCGCGTTCGCGCTCATGAACGTCGGCAAGACGCCGATCGCGAGCGGGCATGGGCTGATCACGACGGTCGCCTGGCAGCTCGGCGGCGAGGACGCGGCGCCGACCTACGCGCTCGAGGGGAGCGCCTTCATCGCGGGGGCGGCGGTCCAGTGGCTGCGCGACGGCCTCGGGCTCATCGCGGCGGCGGCGGACATCGAGCCGCTCGCGCGGAAGGTCGAGTCGTCCGAGGGCGTCGCGTTCGTCCCGGCGCTCGCCGGCCTCGGCGCGCCGTACTGGGACCAGAGCGCGCGCGGGACGATCACCGGCATCACGCGCGGCACCACCGCGGCTCACCTCGCGCGCGCGACCCTGGAGGGGATCGCGTTCGAGGTGTGGGACCTCCTCGAGGCGATGACGAAGGACGCCGGCCGGGAGCTGGTCGCGCTGAAGGTCGACGGCGGCGCGGCGAAGAACGATCTGCTCGCGCAGTTCCAGGCCGACGTCGCGCAGGTCACGGTCGTCCGGCCGACCGAGGTGGAGTCCACCGGCCGGGGCGCCGCGATGCTCGCCGGCGTCGGCGCGGAGCTCTCCGATCTCGCCGCAGCGACGCGGATGGTGAAGCTCGACCGCTCCTTCGAGCCCGCGATCGACGCGGCGGCGCGGGCCGAGCACATCCAGCGCTGGCGACGGGCCGTCGAGCAGACGCGCTCGCGCTGAGCCTCGCGGACGCGGGCGCGCCGCGCGGGCGCGCGCGCGTCGCACCCGCCCCGACACGGCGCGTCTCGGCGCGCGGTCAAGCGGAAGCGCTTCCCCGGCGGGCTTGGCCGTGCGACCCTTGAGGTTCGCCGGCGGTTGCGCGGGCGCTTCGCTGTCTTCCGCGCTCGCCGCCGGGCCTACCTCCTGCTTGCCTTCGCCTGCATCCGCTCGTGTGTGTGGTCGCGCCGTCCAGCCCACGGTCCGGCCCGTCGAGCATCAAGGAGAGAGGGTGCTCGAGTCGCTTGCCTTCGAAAGGGAGATCACGATGAGCAATGACCGTCATCCGACGGCCCCCCTGCGGGAAGTCCCCGTGGACTGGGAGGCGCTGGAGGATGCTTTCGAGAACAACGCGCCCGAGGTCCACAGCTACCTCCACCTCACGACGGGCGAGGTCCTCCGGGTCGTCGACGGCGTCGCCGATCCGCAGATGCACGCGAGGATCAGCGCCGATCCGAACTACCTCCGGATCGACCCGGTCTCGTCCCGCGAGCAGTACCGCTGGATGGAGCGCTTCATCCCGATGGTGGACGACGCCGAGCTCCGGGGGAAGCTCGCCCACGCCATCGACGGCAAAGGAGCGTTCCGCCGCTTCAAGGACGTCCTGATGACCTACGCCGCGGACCGCGAGCGTTGGTTCGCGTTCCGCAGCGAGCGGCTCCGTACGTTCATGGAGGCGTGGCTCAACGCCCACGCGATTCAGGCGGTCCCGCGGCCCGGGTGGAGCGACAGCCCGCCCGCGTCGGTCGAGGAGCCGTCGCCGGACAGCCTGGCGCCGCTCAGCCAGGGCAGCGCGGCGGCGGCCGCGCCGCTCGCCGAGGAGCCGCCGAAGTCCCAGAGCGGCCGGCGGCAGCGCAACGCGGAGTCCCTCCGCCAGCTCCTGAAGGAGCTCGGCGACGCCCTCGGTCCGCGCGAGCTCGATCTGCTCGTGTCGTTCGCGGAGTTCCTCAAGGCGCGGCGCGCGGCGCGGGGCTTCGCGCACCACCACGAGCACATGCTCGCGGAGCGCGAGGACAAGGGCGCGGCGTCGCAGCGCGGCGCCCGCATCGCCGAGGCGCCGAGCTCGGCCGCGAGCCTCGACAAGGACAGCAGCGGCTCCTGAGGGGCGGGCGTCGCTTGCGTCGGCTCCTCCTCGGGCTCGTTCGGTGGTCGGTCGTCCCGGCGGCGCTCTGCTTCGCGCCGCCCGCGCCGGCCGCCGTCCTCGCGGATCGCGTGGTCGTCCGCTACGTCACGCCGGAGACCGGCGGCGCGGCGCGACCGCGCTTCTTCACGGAGCGTGAGCTCGCGTTCTTCGCGCGCGTCGAGGCCCTGCTCGAGCAGACGCCGCTCGAGCCGGACGACTACCCCGAGCGCTACGTCCGCTCGGCGATGGACCGGCTGATCGCGCGCTCGATGCTCGCGAGCCTGATGATCCAGCGCGGGGTGGAGCCGCCCGACCTGCCCCGGCTCACGCTCGACGCGCGCGCCGAGCTCGAGGCGCGCCTCGGCGGGCCGCGCGTCCTCGCCGACGCGATGAAGCGGGAGGGCATCGAGGACGAGGAGCTGCTCTCGTTCCTCCGCGACGAGGTCCGCGCCACCTACTACGTCGACCGCGCGATCGCGCCCATCCTCGCCGTGACGGAGGACTCGCTGCGCGAGGCTTACCGCTCCACGCTCCACCCCTTCCGCGGCGCGAAGTTCGACGACGTGCGCGGGAGCCTGCGCCGCTGGCTCGTCACCGAGCGGCTGCGCGCGGCGGAGCTCGAGTTCCTCCAGGGCGCGCGCGCGCGCATCAAGGTGACGACCCTCCGAGCGAGCGGCTCGGGCGAGCCGGGCTCGGCGGGGGCGTCCCCGTGAGCGCGGGGGCCGGCGCGGACAGCAAGAAGGTCGTCGTCGCGGCGCTCGCGGGCAACCTGGCGATCGCCGCCTGCAAGTTCGGCGCGGCGTTCCTGTCGGGATCGACGGCCACGCTGGCGGAGGCCGTCCACTCGCTCGCGGACACCGGCAACCAGGGCCTCTTGTTGATCGGGATGCGCCTCGCCGCACGCCCGCCCGACGAGCGCTTCCCGTTCGGGCGCTCGGGCGAGAAGTACTTCTGGCCGTTCGTCGTCGCGCTGATGCTCTTCTCGGTCGGCGGCGCGTTCGCGATCTACGACGGCATCGAGCACGCGATGCACCCGAAGGAGGAGCAAGGCTCGCGCTGGTGGAGCTACGGCGTGCTCGGCGTCTCGCTCGCGTTCGAGGCGATGAGCTTCCGCGTGGCGTGGGGCGAGTTCAAGGTGCTCGCGAAGGGCCGCCACTGGCTGACGGCCGTGCGCGAGGCGCGGGACCCGACGATCCCGCTCGTCCTCGCCGAGGACACGACGGCGCTGATCGGCCTCGCGATCGCGTTCACCGCCGTGCTCGTCAGCCACCTCACCGGCCAGCCCGTCTGGGATCCCATCGGGAGCATCTGCATCGGCGTCCTCCTCGCGGTGGTCGCGATCTCGCTCGCCCGGATCACGCACGCGCTGCTCATCGGCGCGTCGGCCGAGCCGGAGGACGAGGGGCGGGCCCTCGAGATCACCGAGAGCGTCGAGGGCGTCGAGAAGGTGACGCAGCTCCTCACGTTCCACGTCGGGCCGGACGTCGCGATCCTCTCGATGAAGATCGGCTTCCGCGAGGGGATGGTCGTCGAGGAGGTCGAGGAGACGATCAACGAGATCGAGCGCCGGGTCCGCGCCGAGATGAGCACCATGCGGAAGATCTTCATCGAGGTGGACGCCCACGGCGACGGCCGCGGCCTCGAGCGCGCGCGCGCCGCGTGGGCGAAGCGCAAGCTCGAGGAGGAGGCGAAGTACGCGGCGCCCGGCGGCGGGAAGGACAGGCCGAGCACCGAGGCCGCGGAGTGACCTCGGCCGCCGGCGCGGGCCTCGCCGCGCGCCTCCCGGCGGGCGCGCGGCGGACGCTGGCGCTCGTGGCGCTCGCCGTCGTCGCCACGTTCTTGCCCGCCCGAGACGCGCACGTCCGCCACGCGCCCGCCGCCCGCCCGACGGCGCGCGTCGGGCTCGTCTTCGACGTGGGCGGACGCGGCGACAAGAGCTTCAACGACGCCGCCTTCGACGGCGTGTCCCGCGCGGAGCAGGAGCTCGGCGTCGAGGCGAGCTACCTCGAGCCGTCGAGCACGGAGGATCGGGAGGCCGCGCTTCGCCTGTTCGCGGCGCGCGGGCTCGATCTCGTGATCGGCGTCGGCTTCATCTTCTCGAGCGACATCGAGGAGGTCGCGCGCGCGTATCCGGACGTGCGCTTCGCCGGCGTCGACTTCGCGCCGGGGCCGGGCGGGATCCCGCCGAACGTCGCGGCGCTGGCCTTCCGCGAGGAGGAGGGCTCCTTCCTCGTCGGCGCGGTCGCGGGCCTCATGTCGAAGACGAAGCACGTCGGCTTCGTCGGCGGCATGACCGGCCCGCTGATCCGCAAGTTCGAGGCGGGCTACGCGGCCGGGGTCGAGGCCGCGTGCCCGACGTGCGTGGTCCACGCGGCGTACGCGGGCACGACGCCCGACGCGTTCCGCGATCCCGCGAAGGGAAAGGCGCTCGCCAACGCGCAGATCGCGGCCGGGAGCGACGTGATCTACCACGCGTCCGGATCGACGGGCCACGGCGTCTTCGAGGCCGCCGCCGACGCGAAGGCGCTGGCGATCGGCGTCGACGCCGATCAGCACGACGAGATGCCGGGCACCGTGGTCACGAGCATGATCAAGCGCGCCGACACGGCGGTGTTCGACGTGGTCCGCGCGGTGCTCGACGGGGAGTTCGCCGGCGGGATCAGGGTCTTCGGCCTCGCCGAGGACGGGGTCGACTACGTGCGCGACGGGCCCCACGCGGCCGGGATCCCGGACGACGTGAAGCGCCGCGTCGAGGCGCTCCGCGCGGACGTCGTCGCCGGCCGCGTCCGCGTCCCGTCGCGCTGAGCGCTCGCCGGCTCGGCGCCGTCGGGCGAGCGCGGATCGCCGCGTCGCGCCTCGGCGCCGCGCGCGTCGTCGCGGCCGGGATCGTCCGTGGCCCTTCCGCTGTCCGGAGGCCTCGTTTACGGTAGCGGCCCTACGATCGGGAAGGAGCATCGATGGCGTTCGTTCACGGAGGTCGACTCGTCGCGCAGGCGCTCAAGCGCCACGGCACGACCCATCTCTTCACGCTCTGCGGCGGCCACATCCAGGCGATCTACGACGGCTGTCTCGACGAGGGCATCCGCGTCGTCGACGTGCGCCACGAGCAGACCGCCGGGCACGCCGCGGACGGCTACGCCCGCGTGACGGGCCGGCCGGGCGTGTGCGCCGTGACGGCCGGCCCGGGCGTCACGGACGTCGTCACCGCGATCGCGAACGCCCAGCGCGCGCAGGTGCCGCTCGTCTGCATCGGCGGCGCGGGGCCGAAGGTGCTCTGCGACATGGGCTCGCTCCAGGACATGGACCACGTCGCGCTGATGCGGCCGATCACGAAGTGGAGCGTGCAGGTCCCCGAGACCCGGCGCATCGCGGAGTACGTCGACGCCGCGTTCCGCGTCGCGCAGGCGAACGTGCCGGGCCCCGTGTTCCTCGAGATGCCGCTCGACCTCCTGATGAACATGCACGACGACGCCGACCTCCCGGCGACGCGTCCGCTCGAGGAGCCGCCGCGCCCGGCGGCCGATCCGCGGCTCGTGGCGCGCGCGGCCGAGCTCCTCGAGGGGGCGCAGCGCCCCTGCCTCCTCGTCGGCTCGCAGGTGCGCTGGTCGCCCGCGCGCGAGCGCCTCGCCGCGGTGCTCGAGCGCTTCGGCGCGCCGGTGTTCCTCAACGGGATGGCGCGCGGGACCCTGCCGCACGCGCACCCGCTCCTCTTCAGCCGCTCGCGCCGCTTCGCCCTCTCGCAGGCGGACGTCGTGTTCGTCCTCGGCACCCCGTTCGACTTCCGCGTCGACTACGGCCGCTCGCCGACGTGGAACGAGGGCGCGAAGATCGTCCAGATCGATCTGGACGGCGCGGAGCTCGGCAGGAACCGCCGCGTCGACGTCCCGATCCACGCGGACGGCGGGGTCGCGCTCGAGCAGATCGCGCGGGAGCTCGGCGAGACGAAGCCGGCGTTCGAGCCCTGGGTGAGCGCCGTCCGCGCCGACGAGGACAAGCGGCGCGCGAAGATGCAGCTCGAGATCGACTCGAACGACTCGCCGCCGAACCCGCTCCGCGTCTGCGCCGAGCTCGGCAAGCGGCTCGGGCCGAACGACGTCGTCATCGGCGACGGCGGTGACTTCGTCGCCACGGCCGCCTACGTCCTCAAGCTCCAGCACCCGCAGCTCTGGATGGATCCGGGCCCGCTCGGCACGCTCGGCGTCGGTCCGGGCTACGCCATGGCGGCGAAGCTCGCCCGGCCGGACGCGAACGTCGTCCTCGTCTACGGGGACGGGAGCTTCGGCCTCCACGGCATCGAGTTCGAGGCGATGGCGCGCCAGGGGATCCCCGTGATCGCGCTGATCGGCAACGACGCCGGCTGGACCCAGATCCGGCGCGGTCAGGTCGACATCTACGGCGCCGAGCGGGCCGTGGCGACGGCGCTCGACTACACGCGCTACGAGAAGATCGTCGAGGCGTGCGGGGGGCGCGGCTTCTGGGTCGAGGACGTCGGACAGCTCGGACCGGCGCTCGACGAGGCCTTCGCGTGCAAGAAGCCCGCGTGCGTCAACGTGAAGATCGCGAAGAGCGACTTCCGCAAGGGCGCCATCAGCGTCTGATCGGCGGCGAGGCGCGGCCGTCGATCCGGCTTTTCGCCTCGCGCGTCTTGCTGTTTCATCGTCTCCTCGGTGCCTCGCTCGCGCGAGCGACAGGAGAGGGAGCACTCATGACGATCCAAGCGTTTCTTCCGATCGGAGCGATCGCGGCTGAGGACCACGCCGACACGTTGCTCGAGCTCGCGTTCCTCGTCACGGCCGCCGACGGGAAGCTCGCCGCCGAGGAGGCCGCCGCCTTCGCCGAGCTGATGCAGCGGGTGCGCGGTCGGGCCGTGACCTCCGACGAGATCGGCGCGGTCTACGCTCGGTTCACGGAGGCGCTCGACGGCTCGAGCTGCGTCGACCGCGTGAAGGCCGTCGCGCCGAAGCTGCCCTCGGACCTGCGCGAGGCGGCGTTCCGGGTCGCGCTCGCGCTCGCGCTGATCGATCGCGACGCGAGCCCGCACGAGGACGCGCTCATCGACGTGCTCTTCCGGTCGCTCGAGCTCGACCTCGATCGCGCGGAGGCGCTCGCGAAGGAGGTCCGGGTCGCGCTCAGCCCGCCGCCGAACTCCGCGGCGCCGGTGTGAGCGGCGGGCGCTCTCGGGCCGCGCCGCGCGCCGCGTCCCCGGCGCGCTCGACGGCCGCCAAGATCCCGCGGGCGTGATCGAGGAACGCCTCGCCCGACGGCAGGAGCGTCATCCCGCGCGGGGTGCGCGCGAACAGCGGCGTGCCGAGCTCGTCCTCGAGCGCGCGGATCTGGCGGCTCACCGGCGGCTGCGCGACGTGGAGCCGCTCCGCGGCGCGGCCGACGTGGCCCTCCTCGGCGACGGCGACGAAGTAGCGGATCTGAGCGAGGCTCACGCCTCCAGCGTGACGTGCCTCGGGCCGCGGGGCAACCGCCTTCGTAGGCGCCTCGGCCGCGCCGCGCCGGCGGCCGATCGCGCGGGGCGGAGGGGCGGCGGGGCGCGAGATCGAAACGGTATTGGACGCGGCGTCGGCGGGCACGCATCGTCGCGCCATGGCGATCGAGATCTTGAGCGCTCCCGAGATCGAGCGGATGCGCCGCGCGGGCCGCGCGGCGGCGGAGACGCTCGCGCTGGTCGGCTCGCGGATCCGTCCGGGGATCACCACCGCCGAGATCGATCGGTGGGTGCGCGAAGACACGGCGCGGCGCGGCGGGAGGCCGAGCCAGCTCGGCTACAAGGGCTTCCCGGCGGCGGTCTGCACGAGCCGGAACGACGTCGTCTGCCACGGGATCCCGAGCGCGCGCGAGGTCCTCGAGCCGGGCGACATCGTGAACGTGGACGTGACGACCGACCTCGGCGGCTACCACGGCGACACCTCGGCGACGTTCATCGTGGGAGACGCCAGCGCGGACGCCCGGCGCCTCGTCGACGTCGCGCGCCGCTGTCGGGACGCCGGCATCGCCGTCGTCCGCGAGGGCGCACGGCTCGGCGACATCGGCGCCGCGATCGAGGAGGTAGCGCGCCACGAGGGCGTGAGCGTCGTCACCGAGTTCGGCGGTCACGGCATCGGCCGGCGGATGCACGCCGATCCGCACGTCGCGCACACCGGCAGGCGCGGCTCGGGGCCCCGGCTGAAGGCCGGGATGGGGATCACGGTCGAGCCGATGGTCAACCTCGGTCGCGCCGAGGTGACGCTCCTCGACGACGGCTGGACGGTGCGGACGGCGGACGGGAGCCTCTCCGCGCAGTGGGAGCACACCGTGATCGTGACGCGCGACGGCCACGAGATCATGACGTCGCTCTGAACCGAGCGCCCGCGCGGCTCAGGAGAGCCAGGCGATCGTCACGCCGTCGCCGCCCTCTCCGGGGTTGCCCGCGCGGAAGTAGCGGACGTACGGGCTCGACTTGAGCTCGCGGCGGATCGCCTCCTTGAGCGCGCCCGTGCCGTGGCCGTGGAGGAGGAAGCACACGCGGCGCTCGTCGTTGATCGACCGATCGAGGAACGACACGGCCATCGAGAGCGCGTCGTCGGTCCGGAGGCCGCGGAGGTCGCACGTGTTGTCGTTCGTCTGCACCGCGACCTCGAGCCCGGCCGGGTCCCCGCCGGGCTTCGCGGGGGCCGCCGCCTTGCGACGGTCGGGCTCCTGCGGCGCGATCGCGCGGAGCTCCGACGGATCGACGACGAGCTTCAGCGGCCCCGCCTGCACGCGGACGGCGCCGTCGGGGAGCAGCTCGAGGACGTCGCCCTCCGCGCGGACGCGCGCGACCCAGACGCGCGCGCCCTTCTTCAGCGACGCGGACGGGGCCGGCGGGGAGAGCGGTGCCGGCGTGGCGAGGAGCGACGGATCGAGCGCGCCGCCGACCGCGACCTGCCCGGCGACGCGGTCGACGGCGAGCTGGGCCTCCTTCACCAGGGCGGCGTCGAGCTTCTTCGCGCGGAGCTTGGCCTGCGCCTCGCGGAGCTCCTCGCGCGCGCGCCGGACGGCGGCGAGCAGCGCCTCGGCCTCCTTCGTGAGGTGGCGCTGCTCGCGGTCCTTCGCGGCGCGGAGCTCGGCGTCGAGCGCGCGCCGGACGGCGTCGGCCTCGCGCTCGCGGCGGTCGGCGTCGGCGCGCGCGAGCTCGAGGGCGGCGCGCTCGTCGTTCAGCTTCTTCACGACGGTCTCGAAGTGGACGTCCTCGCGCGAGAGGAAGCGCTCCGCGCGCTCGATCACGGTGCCGGGCAAGCCGAACCTCCGCGCGACGGCGAGCGCGCTCGAGCTGCCGGGCACGCCGGCCGCGAGGCGGAAGGTCGGGCTCATCGTCGGCAGGTCGAAGCCCATGCTGGCGTTCTCGAAGCGATCGTCGGCGAGGGCGAGCGCCTTGAGGCCCTCGTAGTGCGTCGTGACGACGACCGCCCCGCCGCGCGCGGTCAACGAGTCGAGCATGCCCGCGGCGAGCGCCTCGCCCTCGCGCGGATCGGTGCCGCCGGCGAGCTCGTCGAGGAGCACGAGCGCGCCGGGACTGGTGTCGTCGAGGATGCGCGCGAGGTTCTGGACGTGCGCGCTGAACGTGGAGAGGCTCTTCGTCAGGCTCTGGTCGTCGCCGACGTCGGTGAGGACGACCTCGAAGATGCCGACGACGCTCCCGTCCGCGCACGGCACCGGCAGGCCGGCGCGCGCCATCAAGGCGACGAGGCCCATCGTCTTCAGCGCGACGGTCTTCCCGCCGGCGTTCGGGCCGCTGACGACCATCGCGCGGCGCGCGGCGATCGCGAGATCGCTCGGGACCACGGCGTCATGCCGGACCTCGCCCGCGTCGTCCGCGCTGTCGAGCAAGAGCAGCGGGTGCCGCGCCTTCTGGAGCTCGAGGCGCGCCTCGTCCGTGATCTCGGGGAAGGTGAGGTGGAGGTCTCGCGCGAGCCGAGCGGTGGCCGCGCGGACGTCGGCCCGCGCGAGCGCGTCGAGCGCCGCGACGACGCTCGGGAGCGACTCGCCGATGCGCTCCGACAGCGTGGCGTAGATCGCCTGCTCCTCGCGCTGGACCTCGGCCTCGAGGACCTTCAGGCGGTTGCCCATCGGGATGACGGCGCGCGGCTCGACGAAGAGCGTCGCGCCGCTCGCGCTCGTCGCGTGGACGATGCCGGGGAAGCGCTCGTGCGCGTCCGAGCGGACCGGGACGACGTACCGGCCCTCGCGCTCGGTGACGAAGCGGTCCTGGAGGATCGCCTCGTATTTCGACATGAGGTCTTCGAGCCGCGAGAGCATCCGTTGACGCGCCGCGTGGAACTCGCCGCGGAGCTCTTTGAGCCGCGGGCTCGCGCGATCGGAGAGCGTGCCGTCCGGATCGAACGCCTCCGCCAGCTCGTCGGCGAGCGCGTCGAGCGTCGGATCGGTCGTGCAGGCCGCGTGGAGCGCGGGGATCCGCGAGCGCCGCGCGCCGAGGAAGCGGCGGAGCGCGCGCGCGGCCGCGAGCGCCTTGCCGAGGTCGCGGATCTCCGCCGGCGCGAGGACGCCGGCCGCCCCGACGCGACCGACCGCGCCGGAGACGTCGCCGAGCGCGACCACGGGCAGAGGCTCGCCGCCGTCGAGCAAGGACGCCGCCTCGCGCGCCTCGTCCGCGAGGCGCCGCGTCTCGGCGCGCGTCGCGGCGAACGGGAGCTCGCGCGCGAGGGCCTTCCCCATCTCCGAGACGCACCGCGCGGCGAGCGCCTCCAGCAGGCGGTCGTACTCGAGGTCGCCACGGGTCTTGTCGGGGCAGGGATCGCGGAGCGTCTCGGTCACGGCGAGCGGTCTTTCGGACGGTGGAGCGTCGAGCAGCGCCGCGGGAGGCGGTGTCGCGGGACATCGCATGGTGATCACGCCGCCTCGTTCTTTCAAGAGGCGGATCGCGCTTCGCTTTTCGACGATCGCGCGCGGCGGCGTCGCCGCCGGTCTCCCGCCCCGTCGCGGGCGATCGCGCGGAAGGAGGCGCGGAGAGGCACCGTGTCACGTCCTATCTAGGGGAATTCATGCAGGTTCGGATCGCGCCGCCCGAACGGTTTGCGCAGCAGGAGAGCCAGCCGTATGTAAGGCGCCGTGACACAGTCATTCGATATGGGGGGGCGCGCGCGCGATATCGAACCGAGCTCGAGACGCGGAGAAGAGCCGCGAGCCGTGATCGATTCGAGCGGCGACGCCGACGCAGACGACGGCTCGGCGCGGCGAGAGCGCGTCCTTCAAGCGCGCGCGCCGGCGGTGCTCGAGCGCGAGCTCAGGCGACTCGCCGAGACGCTGCGGGTCCCGCTGTCGAACCTCGTGCGCGCCGTGGTGGAGGACGCGGTCGCCGTCGCCGATCACGCGAGCGAGGGCCTCGAGGTCCGGCTGAGGAGGCTCGCGACGAGCCTCGGGCACGGGCGCGGGAAGCTTCGCCGGCGCGTGATGCCCGATCCGCTCGACGGTATCTTCGCGTTCCAGCCCGTCAAGCTCGCGCAGGCGGCGAGCTGCGCCAAGTGCACGGCCGAGCTGCGCCGGGGGCAGAGCGTCAGCCTCGGCCTCCGCGACGACGACCGGCCGAGCAGCCCCCGCGTCTTCGTCTGCAGCGCCTGCGTCCCGACCGACTGACGCGGGCGGCGCGCGTCGGCCGCCCGCGCGGCCGGCGCACCTCGCCGCTCGAGTCGATCCGGAGGCGTCGATCGCGCGCGCGTCCACGGGCGCGTCAGGCCCCGGCGCGCGGGGAACGAGGAATGCCGGGGCGCGATCGATGGTAGAGCTCGGACATGAGCCGCCGCGCGTTGGTCCTCCGAGCCGCCCTCTGCTTCGCCTTCTCCTCCGGCGCGCTCGCCGCGGGTTGCTCGTCGACGGCGCCCGCCGGCCCGACGCCGACGCGCGCGCAGCCTGCGAACGAGGCCGCGCCGCGCGTGTTCGTCGAGGGGCTCCTCTTCGACGCGCCGCCGGGCGGGCTCGCCGCGCTGGGGACGAGCCCCGCGGAGACGAGCTTCGGCGACCTCGCGGCGCGGACGGGCGCGCGCCACGTCTCGAGCTTCGGCGCGCTCACCACGTCCGACGTCGTCGCGCGGCTCCCGCCCGCGGACCCGGGGGGCGCGGCTCCGGGCGACCCCCTCGCGGGCTACCGCCTGGAGATCACGCCGCACGTCGTAGAGGACGATCGCGTTCGTCTGAAGGTCGATCTCGAGCTCGGCGGGAAGGAGGCGACGACGACCGTGGTCGTCCCCGACAAGGAGCTGCTCGTCCTCGGCACGGAGGTGACGATCGAAGACCGGCGCGTCACGCTCCTCGTCCGCCCGCACGTCGTGCGGAGCGACGCCGACCTCTCGGCCTTGTACGAACGGAAGAAGGCCGATCCGCGCGGCTCGGACGAGTAGCGTCCGACCCCGGCGGCTCGGCGCTACTCCGGCTTGGAGCTCGGCGTGCCGCCGGCGCCCGAGGGCATCGGGTTCTGCTCGCGCTCGAGGTACCGGAAGATCGTCCGCGGATCGACGCCGAGGTCGCGCGCCGTCTGGGTCCGGTTGCCGTTGTTGCGCTCGAGCACCTCCAGCACGTACTTCCGCTGGAACTCCTCCTTCGCCTTCTCGAGCGGGAGGATCGAGCTCTCCCCCGCCTGGTCGAGCTCGAGGTCCTCGATGCCGAGCAGCGTCTTGTCGCACAGGACGAGCGCCTTCTTCAGGCGGTTCTCGAGCTGGCGGATGTTGCCCGGCCAGTTGTGCTTGCGGATCGCGGCGAGCGCCTGCGGCGTGAAGCCTTGAACGGACGAGTGGAGCTCCTCGGCGTACTTCGACAGGAGCGCCTTCGCGATGATGAGCACGTCGTCGCCACGATCGCGGAGCGGCGGCAGCCAGATGTTGACGACGTTCAGCCGGTAGTAGAGGTCCTCGCGGAAGCGGCCGGCCTTGATCTCGTCCTCGAGGATGCGGTTCGTCGCGGCGACGACGCGGATGTCGACCTTCTCCGGCTTGCTGTCGCCCACGCGGAAGACGACGCGCTCCTGGAGCGCGCGGAGCAGCTTGACCTGGAGGTTCAGCGGGAGCTCGCCGATCTCGT
>JAHBWF010000080.1 GCA_019637105.1 Labilithrix sp. | reverse complement strand
CGCCTCCCGCGCCGGCGGTCGTCCCGACGGCGGCTGGCGAGCCTCCCGCCGCGTGACGCCCGTCGTCGCCGGAGGGCCTCGCGGCGCGGTCCGACGGCATGGTGCGAACGCCGTCGGGGCGCTTCGTCCGAGGACGGACGACCGGCGACGAGCTCATCACCGCGCTCTTCGAGTCGATGCACGACCTGCACTTCTTGCGGGACGCGCTCGACGGCGGCCAGTTCTGCCTCGCGCTCGCGACCGAGGTGCTCCCGGCCCGCGCGGCGATCATCCATTTCTTCGACGTCGAGAAGCGCGAGTGGGTGATCGCCTGCACCCGCGGCAAGGACACCTCGCGCCTGCTCACGCTGCGGACGCCCGAGAGCGACGAGCTCCTCCGCGACGCCGCCCGCAAGCGCCGCGCGATCGTGACCGCGAACGCCGCGGCGGCCGCGGCCCAGCGCTACCAGACGCTCGGCGGCAGCCGGAGCATGATCATCGCTCCGATCATGCAGGCCGGCCGCGCGCTCGGCGCGCTCGAGATCATCAACCCGCTCGACGGCATGCCGTTCACGGAGGACGAGGGCAACGCGATGACCTACATCGCGGAGCAATACGCCGAGTACCTCGGCTCGCGCGGCATCGTGCTCGATCGCGATCGCATCCAGAGCGCCGCGGCGCCGCGCTGAGTCGAGCCGACTCGCCTGAGACCTGAAGCCGGCGGCCCGATCCGCTACGCTCTCCGGCGTGTCGCGATGGCGTGACCGCCTCAAGGTGTTCGTGCTGCTGCCCGTGGTCGTGGTCGCGGTCGGCGTGCTCGCGTACTTCACGTTCCGCACGACCCTCCAGGCCGACTCGCTGCGCCAGCAGTCGGTCCTCGAGGCGACCCTCGCGCTCGCGACCGAGAAGGCGAACCGCCTCGACCGGCAGATCATCGATCAAGACAACGTCGTCGTCGCCGTCGCCGACCCCGCTCGCCTCGAGGAGCTCGCCGATCGCTGGCTGCCGACCGCGCGGCGCGAGACGCCGACGGTCCGGGCGATCGTGATCCTCGACGACAGCCGCACCGTGCTCGCCTTCGCGTCGCGCGCGAGCGGCGCGTTCGCCGACGAGGAGGGCTTCCGGCGCCTCCTCACCGAGCGCATCGTCCACGACATGGAGCTCGTCTCTCCGTCCGAGCAGCTCCGCCACCTCCACCGCGAGTACGCGGCGCAGAGCTACCTGCTCTCGTACTGGCAGCGCGTGCACGCCGGCCGACGGTACCTCGTGGTGGCCTGGCACGACATCGGGCGCCTCGTCCGCGAGACCCTCCCGACGCTGACGGGCGACCCGCCGAGCGCCGCGCACGAGCCGACGCCCGCCTCGCACCCGCCGGCGGCGAGCCGCGTCAACGTCATCGACGAGGAGGGCCGCATCATCTACGGGCCGCCGCTCCGCACCGGCGAGTTCACCGTCGGCGTCCGCTTCCCGACCACGCTCTACAACTGGCGCGTGCAGGTCTCGCCCCAGGCGAGCGAGGAGCTCGCGGAGCGCGTCCAGAACCGCCGCCTGCTCGAGGTCACGATGGTGAGCTTGAGCGCGATCGTCATCGTCGTCGGGGCGATCGCGATCATCCTCGTCTCCGAGAAGGAGCGCCGCGTCTCCGCGCTGAAGAGCGAGTTCGTCGCCAACGTCAGCCACGAGCTGAAGACGCCGCTCGCGCTCGTGCGGATGTTCGCCGAGATGCTGCAGTCGGGGCGCGTCCAGACCGACGCCAAGCGCCAGGAGTACCTCGACATCATCGTCCGCGAGAGCGAGCGCCTCTCGGCGCTCATCGAGAACGTGCTCGACTTCGCGCGCCTCGAGCGCGGCCGCGGGAGCTACGAGTTCGCCGAGGGGGACGTCGGCGACGCCGTGACGCGCGCGGCGAACGTCTACCGCTACCGCGCCGAGCGCGAGGGGATGCGCCTCGCCGTCGACGTCGAGCCCAACCTCCCGCGCGCGCACATCGACGAGCGCGCCATTCAGCTCGCGGTCGTGAACCTCGTCGACAACGCGCTCAAGTACGCCCCCGACGGCAAGGAGATCATCGTCCGCGCGAGCTCGGAGGGCGACTCGGTCCGGGTCGACGTGATCGACCGGGGGCCGGGCGTCCCGCCCGAGGAGCGCCACCGCATCTTCGAGCGCTTCGTCCGCCTCACCTCCCGGGCGGGCGAGTCGGGCGACTCCCAGGTCCGAGGAAGTGGCATCGGACTTGCTTTGGTCAAGCACATCGCCGAGAGCCACGGCGGGCGCGCCTGGGTCGCCTCATCGCGCAACGAGGCGAATTCCACCGGTCCCACCGGCTCGACCTTCAGCTTCTCGATCCCCGCCGCGACCGCCCGCGGCTCGGCGCAACGGATGGAGGTCAAGGAGCCGCTGCCCGATCCAAGAGCGGCCGAGTAATCCACGGCTGAGTTGACGGGGGGCCCGCAGAAGATATCGTGTGATCTCGACGCGGGAAGGCTCTATGTTGCGCCCGCACGAATTCGTGTGTCCGCGCTCTCCCGACGAGAGCGTTCGTTTGGGAGGTCTTTCAAGGGTATCGGCATGGCGATCGGGAACGAGGAAGCAAAGCTATTCGTCGCAGGACTCCCAGACAGCGTTTCGGAAGAGGTGCTCAAGCAGATTTTCGAAGCGACCGGCGGCAAGGTCGTGAGCGTGAGCCTCCCCAAGGACCGCATGACGGGACGTCCCAGGGGGTTCGGGTTCGTGACGCTGTCGACGCCGCAGGAAGCGGAGGCCGCGCGCAACGCGCTCGACGGCTCCCTTCAGGGCGGTCGTTCGATCTCCGTGCGCCCGTTCCAGGCCGAGCCGCCCCGCAAAGGGGAAGGCGGTCCGCTCTCGAGCGGGCCTCGCTCGAGCGGTCCCCGCTCCGGCGGCGGCTCGCAGCAGGCGCCGGACCGCACGCTCTACGTGGGCAACCTGCCCTACGACTGCTCGCAGCCCGAGGTCGAGGCGCTCATCAACGGCGTCGTCGGTGAAGGCCAGGTCGTCCGCGTCCACCTTCCGATGGACCCCGACGGCCGCAAGCGCGGGTTCGGGTTCGTGACGATGGCGAGCTCGGAGTCGGCCAAGAACGCGGCCGAGCAGCTCAAGTCCGCCGACCTTCGCGGGCGGCGGCTCATCGTCAACATCGCGCACCCGAAGGGGGACCGCCCCCCGCGGAGCGACGGCTTCGGCGGCGGCGGAGGCGGAGGCGGCGGCGGCGGCGGTGGTGGTGGTTTCGGGGGCGGCTACGGCGGCGGCCCGCCCTCGTTCGGCGGCTACGGCGGACCTCCCTCCTTCGGGGGTGGACCTCCGCCGTCGCGGCGCACCTTCGACGACCGCAAGCGCAAGGGCGGCGGCGGCGGCGAGGGTGAGGGCAAGAAGCGCGGCGGCGGCCGCACGCGCCCGGGCCACGAGAGCAACGACGACTTCGACTGGCGGAGCGCGAACGTCGGCGACAAGGACGACGACTGATCGGCGTACCGCGCCACGAACGAGCGGCCCCCCTCCTCTGGGGGTGGCCGCTCATGCCGTGCTTGACCGGGGCACCGCAGAGTAATAACTTCCGCCGCCCGCTCGGTCCCCGAGGGAGCGGTTTCGAGGCCCGCGCACCGTCAGGAGCGCTCGCTTCGCGACAACGAGGCCAAGATGCGTGACATCATCAAGATGAGCTGCGCGAACTGCAACCGCGCGAACTACGTGACGACGAAGAACAAGCGGACGATGGCGGAGAAGTTCGAGATCAAGAAGTTCTGCTCGACCTGCCGCAAGCACTTCCCCCACAAGGAAGGCAAGATCTCCAAGGGCTGATCCGGCGGGGCTCGAACGCCCGCCGCCTCGCGCCTGGTTCGCTCGACTCGGGCCTGCGTCGCTATGCGACGCGGGCCTTCCGTGTTTCGTCCACGGCTCGCCCGAGCAGGCTCGAATGAGGGTGGCAGGGTAGACAGTGGGTCTGCCTGTGCTATTCAGGCCGCGGCCTAGCAGTCGGAGGCCACGGGGACGCGCTCCTCTCGACGGAACCTGACGCCATGATCTTCGACTGGGTTCACGGCCTCTTCTCGAACGATCTCGCGATCGACCTCGGGACCGCGAACACCCTCATCTACGTGAAGGGCAAGGGCATCGTCTCGTGCGAGCCCTCGGTCGTCGCCGTTCAGCGGGACGTGCGCGGCGGCAACAAGGTCCTCGCCGTCGGCCGCGAGGCCAAGGAGATGCTCGGCCGCACCCCGGGCAACATCAAGGCGGTCCGCCCGCTCCGCGACGGCGTCATCGCCGACTTCGAGATCACCGAGGCGATGCTGCGCTACTTCATCGCGCGCGCGCACAACCGCCGCACGCTCGTGAAGCCGCGGATCATCATCTGCGTCCCTTTCGGCATCACCGAGGTCGAGAAGCGCGCCGTCAAGGAGAGCGCCGAGAGCGCCGGCGCCCGCGAGGTCTACCTCATCGAGGAGCCCATGGCCGCGGCCATCGGCGCCGGCCTGCCGATCACCGAGCCGTCGGGCAACATGGTCGTCGACATCGGCGGGGGCACGACCGAGGTCGCCGTCATCTCGCTCGCCGGCATCGTCTACTCGCAGTCCGTCCGCGTCGGCGGCGACCGCATGGACGACGCCATCCAGGCCTACCTGAAGCGGAAGTACAACCTCGCCATCGGCGAGCAGACCGCCGAGCGCATCAAGATGGAGGTGGGCAACGCCTACCCGCTCGAGGTCCAGAAGACCACCGAGGTGAAGGGCCGCGACCTCGTCGCCGGCATCCCGAAGACCGTCGTCGTCAACTCGGACGAGATCCGCGAGGCCCTCGGCGAGCCGATCAACGCGATCGTCGAGGCCGTCCTCATCGCGCTCGAGAAGACCCCGCCCGAGCTCGCGGCGGACATCGTCGACAAGGGCATCGTCCTCACCGGCGGCGGCGCGCTCCTCGCGAACCTCGACGTCCTCCTCCGCGAGGAGACCGGGCTGCCGGTCATGGTGTGCGACGACCCGATCAGCGCGGTCGTCCTCGGCAGCGGCAAGACGCTCGACCACATGGAGCTCTTGAAGGAGGTGACGATCGGCTGACCGCGCCCTCTCCTTCCCGGAGAGAGCTCGCAGGCCTTTCGCGCCCGTCGGAGTGACCAGTGTCGGCGTTCAAGCGGTATCGGGACGTCGGAATCGTCATCATCCTCCTCGCGGTTCCGTTCTTTTTCCTCCGCGCCAACATGAAGGCGCCGACGAGCCTGAACGCGCTCGACCGCGTCATCCTGCGCGTCAGCGCGCCGATCGAGTTCGCCGCCTCGAGCCTGGCCCGCGGGATCTCGAACGTCTGGGAGAGCTACGTCTACCTCGTCGACGTGAAGGCCGACAACGAGCGCCTCGCCTACGACAACGCGCGCCTCCGCGAGCAGGTGCATCACCTCGAGCAGAAAGAGGCGGAGAACCGCGAGCTCCGGCGG
This sequence comes from Labilithrix sp., assembly GCA_019637105.1. Lineage (GTDB taxonomy): Bacteria > Myxococcota_A > Polyangia > Polyangiales > Polyangiaceae > Labilithrix. The sequence goes on along the minus strand of JAHBWF010000080.1, from coordinate 30,196 downwards.
CTCCTCCAGCTCCGCGAGTCGATCCCCGGCGATCTCGTGAGCGCCCAGGTCGTCGGCAAGGACTTCACCGAGTTCTTCCGCGTCACGCGGGTCGTGCTCGATCGCGGCTCCCGCAACATCCGCCCGCACATGCCCGTCGTCTCGCCCGACGGCGTCGTCGGCGCCGTCCAACGCGTCAACGGCGACGCCATCGACGTCCAGCTCGCCGTCGACGCCGCCTTCGGCATCGACGTCGAGGACGAGCGCACGCACGCCCGCGGCTTCGTCCGCGGCACGGGAGATCCGTCGCGCTACTCCTGCAAGGTCGAGAACGTCGACTCGCGCGACGAGGTCGAGATCGGAGATCTCCTCGTGACCAGCGGCAAGGGCAAGTGGTTCCCCAAGGGCCTGCCCGTCGCGCACGTCACGAAGGTCGTCAAGCGCGAGCCGGGTCGCGACCAGGAGATCGAGGCGGTCCCGACGGTGAACTTCTCGCGCCTCGACGCCGTCCTCATCCTCGTCGCGCCTCCCTCGGAGGACGCCGAGCAGGACCCGAAGGACAAGAAGTCGACCGCGTCCGCCAAGCAAGGTGGCAAGTGAGGCGCCTCCTCCTCTCCCCGCGTCGGAGCGCGCGTCGCCCTCGGGCGAACGATCCGGTGAACCGGCCGAGCGAGCGGCTGCGGTCCGCGTCGCCCGCCCCCGTCGACGGAGCGCCGGGATCGCGCGGCGGGCCCGGAGGCGTCGCGTGAGGAACACGGCGTTCTTCGTCGCCGGGGTGGTGCTGCTCCTCCTGCAGTCGAACTTCTTCCGGCTGCTCGGCGTCGCGCTCCGCTTCGTCGGCTGGGTCGTGAACGCGAAGCAGGACCTCGTGGTCCCCGGCCTCGTCCCGTCGCTCGTCCTGCCGCTCATCTTGTTCATGGGCGTGCACGAGTACTCGCTCGTGCGCGGCGCGAGCGTCGCCTTCGCGCTCGGCTACCTGACCGACCTCGTCGGCATCGCGCCGATCGGCCTCTACACCTCGACCTACGTCGCGATCTACGTGCTCGCGCGCGCCGCGGGCGTCCGGCTCGCCGCGCAGACGATGCTGATGCAGGTCGGCCTCGCGCTCGCCTTCACGCTCGTCCACAGCGTGATGATCCTCATCTTGCTCGCGATCTTCGGGCGCGACGCCTACGTCCCGCGCGCCCTCTATCCCATGACGCTCCCGCACGTCCTCGCCACGGGGGTCGTCGCGCCGCTCGTGTTCCGCCTGGCCGCGCGCATCCACGCCGCGACCGTGACGGGGGCGACGAAGGAGGCGGCGTGAGCAACCTCCTCGTCCCGCGCTCCGACGTCAGCGAGTTCCGCAAGCGCTACCGCTGGCTGGCGCTCGTCGCGTTCCTCGCGTTCGGCGTCATCGCCGGGCGCCTGTTCCAGCTCCAGATCGTCCGCGGCGCGGACTACGCCCAGACGGCGCACGAGAACGTGATCCGGCGCGTGACCTTGCCGACGACGCGCGGCGTCGTGCGCGACTCGCAAGGGCGCGTCCTCGCGTCGAGCCGCTCGTCGTTCAACGTGCTGCTCGTGCCGGGACGGGTGATGCCGAGCGCGCGCCCGTCGCGCCGGGCCCGGTCCGGCGTGGAGGAGCCCGACAGCTTCACGCGCATCGCGGACACGCTGCGCCTGAACCCGGACGAGCGCCAGCGCCTGGCGACGCGCATCCGCGACGCGTGCGTCACCGACGAGGACCGCTCGCCGTGCTGGCGGCCCATCCTCGTCCGCGAGGACCTGTCGCGCGACATCGTCGCGGAGGTCAAGCAGCACGCGGCCGAGATGACCGGCGCCGAGGTCGTCAGCCAGCCCGTCCGCTACTACCCGTACAAGAACCAAGGCGCCCACCTCCTCGGCTACACGAGCGAGATCGACGCCGAGACGCTCGCGAAGTACCGCCCCCCCGGCTACGAGCAGCTCTCGGCCGAGGAGCGCCAGAAGCAGAACCCGCTCGGCTACGACCAGGGCGACATCGTGGGCGCGACCGGCGTCGAGCGCTCCTGGGAGAGCTACCTCCGCGGGCAGCGCGGCTGGGAGAAGCGCGTCGTCGACGCGCGCGGACGTTACCGCACGGGCCCGGAGGCCGAGCGGCTCCTCGACGCTCCGTCGAGGCAGGAGCCGCTCCCCGGCCGCGACCTCCGGCTGACGATCGACATGGAGCTCCAGCAGTCCGTGGAGCGCGCGATGCGCGCGCACGTGGCGGGCGCGGTGGTGGTCGTCGACGTCCGCACCGGGCGCCTCCTGGCGCTCTACTCGAAGCCGGATTTCGATCCGAACGACCTCGCCGGCGGCTCGGGCAAGGAGCGCATCCGCGAGGCGTTCAACAAGCTCTACACCGATCCGCTCCGGCCGATGCTCGACAAGACCATGTCGGGCGTCTTCCACCCCGGCTCCACGTTCAAGCCCTTCTCGGCGCTCGCCGCGCTCGAGGACAAGCTCATCTCGCCCTACGAGAAGGAGCGCTGCGACGGGTACCTCTCGTTCGGTCGCCGCATCTTCCGCTGCGCGCACGTGCACGGGAAGGTCGACATGCGCGAGGCGATCGCCGAGTCGTGCAACATCTACTTCTTCAAGCTCGCCGAGTCCGTCGGCATGGACCGCATCGCGCGCGTCGCGAACGAGTTCGGGCTCGGGCAGAAGACCGGCATCGGCGTGAACCCCGAGGCCGCCGGGCGCATCCCGACGCGCTCGTGGTACGCGCTCCGCTACAAGGGGCAGTTCCGCATCGGCTTCACGCTGAACACGTCGATCGGCCAGGGCGCCACGACCGTCACGCCGCTCCAGCTCGCGCTCGCCTACGCCGCGCTCGGCAACGGCGGCACCGTCTACTCGCCGCAGCTCGTGCGGGCGGTGGAGACGAGCGACGGCGCGGTCGTCCAGGACTTCCCCCCGCGCGTCCGCCAGAAGGCCAAGATCGCTCCCGAGAACCTCGCCCGCGTGAGCGACGCGCTCTACGCCGTCGTCAACGAGGACAAGGGGACCGCCTACCCGGTGCGCGATCGCACGCTCGAGGTCGCCGGCAAGACCGGGACGGCCCAGACCGGCTACGTGAACCCGGGGAGCGACGATCCGAAGAAGGCCTGGTACCTCTCCCGCGACCACGCCTGGTTCGCCGCCTACTCGCCGGCGAAGGCGCCCGAGATCGCGGTCGTGGTCCTCGTCGAGCACGGCGGCTCGGGCCCCACCGTGGCCGCGCCGATCGCGATGCAGGTCGTCAAGGAGTACCACCGCCTCGCCGCCGCGCGCGCGATCAAGCTCGCCGCCGCGGGCGGCGCCAAGAAGCCCGAGGCGAAGGACGCCAAGGACGGCGTCGAGCGGAAGCCGGCCCCGGCGCCCGGCGCCGACAGCGAGCCGCTCCCGCGCGATCCTCCGCCTCCGGATCCGAACGGTCCGCCGGCGTGGCTCCCCGATCCGAACGACGAGCCTCCCCCCGCCGATCCGGGAGACGAGCCGTGAGGAGCCGCCGCGATCAGGCGCGCTTCTTCGGGATGCCGCGCGACAGCTTCGACTGGACGCTCTTCCTCACGGCCTCGGCCCTCGCCGTCATCGGCGTCATCAACCTCTACTCCGCGACGAGCGTCGCGCGCGCGGCGCTCTCGGACATCTACGTCCAGCAGGTCTACTGGCTCGTCCTCGGCGGCATCCTCGGGGCCGTCGTCGCCGTCATCGACTACCGCCACTACGAGCGCCTCGGCTACCTCCTCTACGGGGTCGGCATCGTCTTCCTCGTCCTCGTCTTCATCCTCGGGAAGGACATCCGCGGGAGCTCACGCTGGATCGCGATCGGCAGCTTCGGCTTTCAGCCGAGCGAGTTCATGAAGCTGTTCTTGATCATCGCGCTCGCGAAGTACCTGCACGACGATCCTCGCACCGAGGCGCGCAGCATCAAGGACCTGGCGCTGCCGGCGCTGATCACCGGGATCCCGACCTTCCTCATCCTCAAGCAGCCCGACCTCGGGACCGCGCTCATCCACCTGTTCATCTTCGTGACGGTGTGCCTCCTCACGAGGATCCGCTGGCAGACCATCGTGGGCATCGTCGTCTCGGCGGGCATCTTCATCCCGCTCTGGTGGACCTACATGATGAAGGACTACCAGAAGCAACGGATCGAGGTGTTCTTGAACCCGGAGGCGAACCTGCTCGGCTCCGGCTGGCACGCGCACCACGCGCGCGTCGCGATCGGCGCGGGCGGCTGGAGGGGGCAAGGCTTCATGCAGGGCACGCAGAACCAGTTCCTCTTCTTGCCCGATCAGCACTCCGACTTCCCGTTCGCGGTGTTCGCCGAGGACTGGGGCTTCTTCGGCTGCCTCGTGCTCGTGTCGCTCTACGGCTTCCTGGTCCTCTGGGCGATCCGCATCGCGGCGACGGCGAAGGATCGCTTCGGCGCGGTGCTCGCGATCGGCGTCGGCGCGCTCATCTTCTGGCACGCGGTGTTCAACCTCGGCATGGTGACGGGCATCTTGCCGGTCGTCGGCGTGACGCTCCCGCTCTTCTCCGCGGGCGGCTCGAGCGTGCTCACGATCCTGCTCGGCATCGGGCTCTTGATGAACGTGTCGATGCGACGCTTCTGGGTGTCACCGACGCGTACGACCAGCTTGCTCTCGCGCGGCTGAGCGCGCGCCGTCCCCGGAGCTGGCAAACGCCGTGACCGTCGACGCGCGCGACGATTCGTCGGTCGCGGTCGCGTGCGAACGCGAATCGGAATCCTGAACGTGGATGGAGACAGACGGAGAAAGCGCCTCGTGTAGGCGTAGCGACGCGCGGCGCGAGACTATTCCGAATCGAACAATGATGCCCAAATGGGCAAGCTTCCTCGGATTTCCACGATCGGGACCGCGCCCGGGTGCGACCGCCGGGCGTCCATGGATCGCGAAGGATCCGATGTGGGCCTAAGTGTCTGTCACCACTGAGTCTCTTGGCGACCTGCCTCGCCTCGGCTGAGGTTTTCCACTGGTAGTGTCCTGCCCATGCGTCGTACCGCCCTCAGCCGCGTTTTCCTCCTCTCGTTCACGGCCGTCACCTTCGCCCTCGGCGCTTGCGCCACGGCGCCGACCGACGACGACCTGAGCGGGCTGACGCAAGAGCAGAACCCGGCGTCGCCCGAGGACGAGCCCGCCAGCGCGAAGCTCCCGGCGGCGTCGAACCCGAGCCAGGACGACGACACGACGACCGACGCCGGGAAGGACGCGGACGCGCCGAAGGACGCGGGCACGAAGGACGCGACCCCGCCGGCGCCCGACGCGGGGCCCCCTCCGACCGGCGGCGACGACTGCGATCCGAACGATCCGCTGAACATCATCAAGCTCATGCTCGTCTCGAACCCCACGCCCTGCCCGTGCAGCGCGTCGGAGTGCTGCCTCGCCGCCGCCTCCCTCTGCCTGCCGAAGTAGACCGCGGGGTCGTGACCTCCGCGTCGCGGCGCGACGGCGTTCGGTCGTCGCGCGTCGACCGCGCAGTGAACGGGGACGAGAACGCGCGCGCGTCGATCGTCGAGGCGCGCGCCCTCGAGCTCGTGAGACGAAACGTGGTCTCTCGGCGCGACGCGCGGACGCGCGCTCAGTTCGGCGAGGCGGAGGCGCCCTGAAGGACCATCAGGTGGAACTTGGCGAACTCGCTCTGGCCCAGCGTGAAGAGGACCTCGGTGAGGAGGCGGTAGGGCGTGTTGGCGTCGGCGATGACGATCGCCTCGCTCGAGCTCGGATCCTTGCCCGTCGCGAGGCGGACCTGACGATCGCGCTCGCGCCAGCTCTGGAGCGCGTTGGCGAGCGGGACGATGTAGAGGTCCGTCGGTCCGGTGCGCTTGTACTTGCCCTCGACGCCGTGCGTCGCGTCCGCGGGGACCTGGGCGACGATGTTGTCGTCGACGATGATCGAGCTGCGCGAGATCATGACGGCGACGCCCTCCTGCGAGGCCTCCGTCGTGAGGACGCTCTTCGGCATCGTCAGGTCGCCCGACTGCGGGAGCGACGCCGACGACTGGCTCATGCTCTTGAGCAAGAAGACGAGGATGATCGTCATCATGTCGAGCATCGCCGTGATGTTGAGAAAATCGATCTCCGGCTCCTTGTGGTTCTTCGCGATCGCGCGGCGCAGCTCGCGCTTGTAGCGCGCCATGCTGGCCGGCTTCTGCGCGGGCGGCGGGCCCTTCGGCGCGCCCGGCGGCGGCGATCCCGGCGGCGGTCCTCCCGCGGGGGGCTGGTTCATCGCGCGCTCCGCGGGCGCGTCGATCCGTGCGACGTCGTCATCGGCTACCTCGCGACTCCGAAGGTGACCTCGGGGAACATCTCTTCACCGGTCTCGTTCTTGCGGACCGCGTCCATCGCGCTGATGACGACCTGGTACGGGATCGGCGGGTTCGCGCTGATCGTCACGCCCATCTCGTCCTTGAACTCGGGGGCCGCGCCCTTCAGCTTCTCGGCGCACGCCTTGAGCCCCTTGTAGTCGTAGTCGCCGTCCTTCTTCGGGATGGCGATGCCCGGCCCGGTGTCGCTGCACCCTGGCGCGACGTTGCCGCCGCGCGCCTTCACGCTGAAGCCGTCGGGGACCACGAGCACCGTGAGACCGAGCGTCGGCGTCGTCGGCGCGCGCGCGCCGCTCCCCGCGCGGGGCGGGTAGGTGTCGATCGTCGCGGTGAACGTGACGCTGATCGTCGCGAGCACGAACATCAGCACGTTCGTGATGATGTCGAGGAACGGGACGATGTTGAGCTCTCCGCCCGCCTCGTCCGGAGCGTGCTCCTTCGGCTGCGAGAGCCGACGGATCTTGCTCCGCTGCTGGGCGCTGAGTTTCTCGGTCGCCATCTACGACGCTCCCTCCTCTCCTGTCTCGCGAGTCGAGAAGACCGAGGGCTCAGTAACCGCCGGGGCGCGTCTGGATCGTGAGGAGGTTGAAGACACGCTCCTGCGTCGCGTCGAGATCGTGCTGAATCGTCTTCGCGCGCTGGTGCAAGATGAGGTGGGAGACCATGCAGAGCACGGCGATGCCGAGACCGAGCGCCGTGTTGTACATCGCTTCCGCGATGCCGTTCGCGAGGAGGCGCTGGCGGTCCGCCGCGGAGAGGCCCGGCGCGGCGATGGCGGCGAACGTGTTGATGAGGCCGATGACGGTGCCGAGGAGGCCGACGAGCGTGGCGATGTTCGCGAGCGACCAGAGCGACCCGACGCGCTTCTCGACGGCGGGCTTCAGCTCGCCGATCTTCTCGCTCATCGCGGCGTCGATCTCGTCGGGTCCCTTGTTGGCGTGCGTCAGCCCCGCCTTCACGAGGTGAAGCGTCGGGTAGTCGCCGGCGTCGCAGAGCTTGATGGCGCGATCGATGTTGCCGGCGGTCACGAGCTTCTTGATCTGGGCGAAGAACTCGCGCGAATTAACTCGGTATTTTCCGAGCTGAAACGCGGCGCGCTCGACGATCAGCGCGATGACCAGCGCGCAGACGAAGAGGTTGATCGAGAGGAAGGTCGGGTTTTCCTTGAACGCAGCCATGAACCCGATCTCACTCGAGCCACCTCCAGCGGCTGCCGCGGGAGCTCCATCACCCAGGCTGCTCAGAAGAGCCACGAACATCCCCGATGCTCCTTTCTAGTCCTCTGCAAACTGCCGCGTCGTCTCGGTCCGATTGAGGTCGACGTGCTCTTCGTCATGCTTCGCGCGTGTTGGTTGAGGGCGACAGAGGGATTGTTTTTTGTCGCGTTTCGCGCGCGTAGCCGGAAGGGATGCGCCACGATAGCCGGGGACTTCGAGCGAAGTCAACGAGGCCTCACCGGCCGGATCCAGCGACCCGCCTCGCGTCGCGTCGCCCTCCCCCGACCGCCGAGAGCCGCCCGGGGCCTAAAGTGGCGCGGGCCGTGCTCCGTGCTGGGCGCCGTCGACCGCGGTATGGCCGAGCCTGACCGTGCCCGGCGCGAAACCGTGACCGTGACCGTGCCCGAACGCCGACGCAGGACACCAACGCCGACGCGGGACTCCCAAGGCGAGATGGACGACCACGTCGCCGGCGGCCGATGCTCCAACCCCGCCTGGCGACGCTCGTGGAGGGTCGCGACGCTCGTGAAGCGTCGCTCGAAGCGTCCTCGGTCACGTTCACGGTCACGGGGAAAGCCCCGCTCTCCCCGCTCCTTCCAGATTCGCTCTCCAACCTGGAACCTTCGTCTTTTAGCGACACTGCAATATTGCGCAAACTGGCGACACTGCGAAACTTTACCCTCGTAGAAAGCGCACGGGCGATCCCAAACTCTATTGACGCCGCGTGGTCTGTAACGTCAGACTCCCGCCCGTTGGCGGGTGGAAACCGCTCACGGCGGAAACGAGCTCGCGCGGGTTGGGAGCACGCGAGCCGATCACGCGAGAGAGAACGAGTCCGCGACGCATCGTCGCCCCGCCCGAAGGAGCAAGCGAAGCAGTACCGAAGGAGGCTTGCGTGATTTGCGTGTGAGACGATATCGTCCGCGCGCCATTCGACGACGGCACCCGAGATCGACACGTCGGCTCGCGTGACCAGAGACGACACGGGACGAGAGAGAGACTTCCTCGCGCCGACGCGAGAAGTAACAAGACCCAAAACTTCACCTCGCCTCGAGCGAGGCGAGACACTGACGAAGACTTCCGAGCGAGCCGCGAGGCGAGCGAGGAAACGCGGCGGGCGCGACCCCCCCAGAAGGACGGAGCAACATGGCTGGTCTGTGGAAGGCATACAAAGAGGGCGGCGTGGTGATGATGAGCGTCATCCTGATGTGGTCGATCTTCACGATCGGCATCATCATCGAGCGCGCGCTCTACCTGTACGGCTCGTCGATCAACAAGGACGTGTTCCTCGCCACGATGCAGAAGTGCATCCTCGCGGGTGACGTCGCGAAGGCCGTGAAGATGTGCTCGGCCGCGAACGCGCCGCTCGCGCGCATCGTCCAGGCCGGCCTCGTGAAGGTGAACCGCCCCGACGAGGAGGTCCAGGCCGCGATGGACGAGGCCGCCCTCCGCGAAATCCCGAAGATCGCGAAGCGCACCGGCTTCCTCGCGCTCCTCGCGAACCTCGCGATGCTCACGGGCCTCCTCGGCACCGTGACCGGTCTCATCACCTCCTTCGGCGCGGTCTCCGGCGAGAGCGTCGACCCGGCCCAGAAGGCGCGCATCCTCGCGGAGGGTATCTCCGAGGCGATGCACTGCACCTGGTTCGGTCTCTTCGTCGCCATCCTCGGCCTCATCGGCTTCGCCGTCCTCAACGGCAAGACGCAGGCGCTCGAGGACGACATCAACGAGGCGAGCGTCCAGGTGCTCAACCTCGTCGTGACCAACCGCCAGAAGGTCAACCTGTCGGCGGTCGCGGCCTGATCGTTCAGGCGCTCGTCTCGAGGTAATCAGCCATGACGCGGGGACCGCGGAAGAGCCGCGGCCCCGCCCTGCTCGATTTGTGGAGTGACCCATGGGTGGCGTAGACGTAGGCGGCGGAGGCGGCGGAAAGCGGGAGACGAACTCGGAGATCAACATGATCCCGTTCATCGACCTGCTGATGGTCACGATCTCCTTCCTCCTCATCACGGCGGTGTGGTCGCACATGGCCCGCATCAACGCGGACGCCCAGGTGCCCGGTCCGCCGCGCGAAGTGGAGCCGGACAAGGTCGAGCCGGAGAAGCAGCTCCACGTGGAGATGCGGTCGCCCGACAAGTTCGTCCTCATCTGGAAGCAGTCGGGGACGGTCATCAGCACCGTCGACGTGCCCCGCAAGGACAACCTGGTCATCAAGGACGGCAAGAAGGCCATCCGCTTCCCCGAGCTCGCCGCGAAGATCGAGGCCGAGTGGAAGTCGGTCGGCGGTCACCGCGACGCCACGGACAAGAAGTTCGACCAGGCGATCCTGCACACCGACAACGAGACGCCGTACGTCTACTTGATCGGCGTCATCGACGCGATCTACCAGCCCCACCGTCCGTTCAACGTCGCGGGCAAGGCCGAGATGGTCCCCGCGTTCAACGTCACCTTCGCGGTCAACTGAGGACAGCGCCATGACGATTCATCAGCCTGGCCGCCGTCTCATGCACGGCATCCCGCTCAAGTTCGTCCAGAAGAAGGTCTCCGGCCACGGCCAGCGCGCCACGAGCGCGAACCTCTCTCTGACGAGCATGATCGACTTCCTCGTCGTCACCGTCGTCTTCCTCCTCATCACGTTCAGCGCCTCCGGCGAGACGGCGATGCCCAAGGGCATCAAGCTCCCCGACGCCGAGAACACGCTCGACATGATCGACGCGCCGATGGTCGCGATCACGGGCAGCCTGATCCTCGTCGACGGCAACGCCGCGGGCAACACCCGCGCGATCGAGGACAGCAAGCGCCTGCAGCGCATCGACGAGCTCTTCAACATGCTCAAGGCCAAGCGCGAGGTCTGGAAGCAGCTTCACCCGGGCCGTGAGTTCCCGGGCGTCGTCGTCCTCCAGATCGATCAGGACGTTCAGGCCATCGTCGTCAAGAGCGTCTTCCAGACGGCGGCGTTCGCGGGCTTCCCGAACGTCAGCTTCATGGTCAACGGCCTGCCGAAGGCGGAAAAGGGCGAGTAGCCCGCCGCGCGGCCGATCGAGCTCGCGTTCCTCAGCGGCACGCGAGCTCTTCGTTTTTAACCGCCCCTGCGTCGACAGCACCTCCGGAGTCCCTGTCTTGAGCGAACACGAAAGCTCCAGCGACAAGCCTCGTGACATCGGGCTCAAGGCCGTCCGCGACGCGCGCATCGAGCGCGCCTCGTCCAAGCACGGCCGCATCACGGGCAAGGCGTGGCTCGTGGTCGTCAGCGCCACGCTCTCCGTCGTCGTCGCCGCGTGGCTCTTCAGCGATCGCTCGCTCGCGAACCAGAAGGAAGAGCTCCTCTCGAAGCAGCGCGCCGCCGTCACCACCGTCGGCGCGGAGTGGTTCCCGCTCCGTGACAAGCTCGAGGCGACGACGCTCGAGGCCGCCCGCGAGTTCAAGGGAGACTTCGTCGATCCCGAGACGGCGGCGTGGGACTTCCGCAGCCTCCCCGGCATCTACCTGCGGATGCGCGTGGAGGAGGCGCGCGACGCGGAGCTGATCCGCAAGAGCGCCGACGACTCCGCGCGCGACTCCTTCGTCGGTTGCCTCCTGCGCGAGAACAACCCGACGGCCGCGGCGACGGCGCGCGGAGAGGCCGACGCCGGCTCGGGCTGGAACGACCAGCCGTGGAACCTGCGGCTCGCCTACTACGCGACGCGCATCCTCACGGACGAGTGGGCCACGGAGGTGAAGGACGCCAAGGACGAGATCAACCTGCGCGTCTTCGTGCAGCAGTACGACAAGGCGAAGGACGAGGAGATCCCGCTCGCGATCGACATCATCAAGAAGGCGCAGTTCTTCCTCCTGGTGCTCGACGAGGACGTGCCGGAGGCGGCCGCCCTGACGAGCGACGCCGGGCGGAGCGCCGGCAAGGTGACCTGGCGTGAGCTCCAGCAGGTCCCCCACCCCGCCCGCGTCCACCTCGTGGACCTGAAGCGAGGCAAGGAGATGGTCCGTCTCCGTCGTGAGTCCGAGGCCGAGTTCCGCTTCGCCGGCGAGCGCACCTTGCGCGATCCGTACGTGCTGGCGGCGATGAAGCGGCAGGTGAACAACTGCGCGCTCGCGCAGGACGTCTGGGCGGCCATCAAGCCGCTGGCCGCCGCCGCCTCGGACGCCGGCGCGGGCGACGCCGGCCCGTAGGGACGCCGGCGACGCCTCGGCCCATTCCACGTCCCCCCGGTCGCGACGCGCGCGCCCTTCGAGGATCTAGGGATCATGCGTCGCTGGCGCGCGGCGCGTCCATTTCTTCACGACCCGCGCGGCGACCCCGAGCGCGCGTCCGTCGAACGCGCGGACCGCGGCGCGGTACGGCGCAAATTCGGGCGCGACCTCGAGGTGCGCACGGATCACGAATTCGTCGCTCTCGCGCTCGAACAGCGCGAGGAGCGCGGACTGGAACTCCGCGAGCGCGTCGTCGTCTCCGCGCGCCGACGACGCCGCGCCGGACGGCAGGGCCGCGAGCGCGACGACCCCGCCGCGCTCCGGCGCCGACGCGCGGCGAGCGTCGGGGAGAGACGGTGCGGCGCCCGCGTCCGCGACGCCCCGGGCCCGGGCGGCCAGCTCCCTCGTGCGCCGGAAGTCGCTCCGCAGCGCCTCGGCGTCCTCGACGGTCCGGATCGTCCCGCCGAGCCGCTCGAAGACGACGGCGCGGACGTTGGGGAAACGGGCGAGCGCGCGCTCGAGGAGGTCGAAGACACACGCCGGGACGGCGTGGTCGTGGGTATCGCAGCGGACCTCGTCGCGCCCGCCGGGCCAGGCGGGGAGGACGCTCCCTCCCGACACGTGCAGCTCGCCGACGCGCGCCGCCGGGAAGGTGGCGAGGAGCTCGTCCGGAGACAGCCCGAAGTTCTCCGTCTGGCAGTACAGGTTGTGGACGTCGAGGACGATGAAGTCGTCGTCGTGCGTGAGGACGTCGTCGAGGAACGCGCCGTGCGCCAGCGCCTCGTCGCGGCTCCACGCGAGCGCGAGGTTCTCGAGGCCGAGCGGACAGGTCCCCCCGGTCGACAGCACGGCGCGCATGCGGTCGAGCCGCTCACGCCCGACCTGCAACGACGCGCGGTCGCGCGGGACCGGCAGCGGCGCGCCGCGGACGTACGGCGCGGCGGTCATGAAGCCGTAGTGCTCCGAGACGCGCGCGTAGCGCCGGCGCGACAGCTCGCGGCCGAGCGCCTCGAGCCAGCTCTGCTGGCGAGGCTCCCAGCGCGCGGAGAACGGCGAGTAGTGCACACCGTGACCGAAGAGCCTCCCCTCCCCGGCGTAGTGGTCGAGGAGCGCCTCCGCCCACGCGGGGACGGGCCGCCGCCCCGCGTCGAACGACCATTCGAGCACGTCCACCTCGCCGCCGGCGAAGAGCGGCGACGCGGCGACGCGAAAGTCGTCTTCGGTCATCAGCGACAGCCCGACCCACGGCGTCATCACGGCCAGAAGCTTCGACACGGGACGGCGGCGACGATTGGGTCACCCGAGGCCGCACGCCGGGCACGGCTCCGGCGTCGCCGGCGCTCCGGCGTCCGCGCCCGCCCGCCCCGGCGTCCCCGACGGCGCGGCCGGCGGGTCGCGCGGCGCGCCCCGCGCCGCGTCGTCCGCCGGCGGCACACCGGGGTCGTCCTGGGGCGGCTCGGCGCGGCTCGACGCGGTCGCGACGCCGGGCGCGCCCGACGCGCGATCGAGCGGCTCGACGTGATCCGCCGAGGGCTCGGCGAGGACGCTCTGATCGGTCGTGGCCGGCGCGAGCTCGCCGTCGCCGCCATCGCCGCACGCGGCGACGATCGGGACGGAGACCACGAGCAACTGGAGGATATGAGAAGGGATCTTCATGACAGCCTCGATGCTTTCGCGCGAACGAGCGCGTGATGGACCAGCGTCCCCCGGCGCTCGTTTCTTCCGTCGTCACACCGGCCATCGGGCCACGCGACCGCGCGCGCGCCGCGCACCGTGCTCGGCCGCCACGCGCGCCGCGATCGCCCGCCACGCGTGACGTGCTCGCCGCGCCCCACACGCTGCGCGCTCGCCGCCGCGCGCGACGCGCTCGCCGCCACGCGCTCGCCGCCACGCGACGCGCTCGCCGCCGCGCGCGACGCGCGCTCACGTCATCGCGAGGACATGGATGTCCGCGAGGTTGTGCCCGCTCGGGCGGAGCGGCAGCGCCGTCTTCGCGGCGAGGTGGAGCGCTCCCGCGTCGTAGCGCGCGAGCGCGCGACGGACGGCGGCCTCCCCCGCGCGCCGGACGAACGTGGCGTCGACGACGGCGCCCCCGGTCCCGCTCGCGCCGTCGACGCCGTCGGTCGCCGCGGCGAGGAACGTCGCGCCGCGCGGCAGCTCGAGGCCGACGAGCGCCGCGAGGTGGGTCGAGCGGCCCCCTCGCCCGGCGCCGTCGGGCACAGCGAGCGAGGGCTCGGCCGCGCGCACGATCGCCGTCCCCGCGCGAAGGTGCCGGGCCGCCTCGACGTACTCGCGCGCGAGTCGATCGACCGAGCCCTGCGAGGGCTCGAGCACGCGCACGCGGAACGCGCGAGCCCCTCCCGAATCGATCTCGCCCCGCGGCGCGCGGCCCTCGCTCCGCGGCGCGCGCAGCTCGCGGGCCACGGCGCGCGCGAGCTCCTCGGGCGACGCCACGATCCGGCCGATCGCCGCGTTGGGCGCGCGTCCGGTCGCGGCGAGCGGCAGGGCGGCGTAGCGCGGCGCGTAGCGCGCGAGGAGGCGGCGCGCGCGCGCGACCGAGCTCGCGTCGGCCACGCTCGGGCCGGAGCCGACGTCGGCGATCGCGCCGTCGATGACGTCGCTCGACGCGAGCGTCACCACCCTCGCCGGGAACGCCGCGCGCGCGAGGCCGCCGCCCTTGATGCGCGACAGGTGCTTGCGCACCACGTTGATCTCCTGGATCGACGCGCCGCTCGCGATCATCGCGCGCGTCACCGCGCGTTTGTCGCGCAAGGAGACGCCGTCGCTCGGCGCGCAGACGAGCGACGACGCGCCGCCCGAGACGAGGACGAGCAGGAGGCGATCCCGGTCGGCGCACGAGCGCGCCCGCGCGAGGCAGCGCTCGGCGGCGCGCGCGCTTCGGCGATCGGGCAGCGGGTGCGCCGCGACGAGGATCTCGACGCGCGGATCGCGCGCGACCGACGCCACGTCCGTGCCGTCGGTCGTGACGACGAGGACGTCCGCGATCGCGTCGCCCCAGCGCTCGATCGCCCCGCGCGCCATCGACGGCGCGGCCTTCCCGATCGCGACGACGGAGACGGCGCGCGGCGCGCCCGACCGGCGAGGCGCGCCCGCGCGCGGCGGGCGATCGGGCAGCGCGCCCGCGACCCGCGCGCTCGGGGCGAGCCGCGCGAGCGCGCGGCGGACCGCGTCCTCGACGGCGCGACGGCTCATCGACGAGCCGTCTTCTTGCGATCCCCGAGGTCGACGACGTGGCCGCCGAAGAGCTGCTGCCACCCGAGCGCGACGGTCAGGTAGAACGCGCGATCGCTCGGCCCCTCGAGCGGCCCGCCCGAGAGCGCCGCGTCGCTCCAGCGCACGCCGCCGTGGAGCGCGGCGAACGGCCCGCTCGCGCTCGCGAAGAACGGCAGCTCCAGACCGAGCCCCGCCTGGAGCCCCGGGCGCGCCCCGAAGCGCGCGCCGGCGGGCTCGACGAAGACGGCGCCGAGCTCGAGCGCGAGCGAGTCGACGAAGAGATCGAGGCGCGGCGCCCCGAGGTGACGCCCCGTCGCCCAGCGCGCGAGGAACAGCGGCCGCAGCTCGACGCCGAGCGCGAGCGCGCGCCGCGGCTCCGCCTTCGAGCCCACGACCGGCCCGTCCTCGTACGTCGCGAAGAGGCCCGCCGTGGAGAGGTAGCGGAACCGGAGATCCCCTCCCGCGCGCGGCCCGCGGGGACCGACCGTCATCCCGACGGCGCCCGCGACCCCGAGGTCTCCGTCGAAGCGCCCGTGCGAAGCGTCCCGCCCGCGGCCGGGCCGCTCCTCGGCGCTCGC
Organism: Labilithrix sp.; assembly: GCA_019637105.1. GTDB lineage: Bacteria > Myxococcota_A > Polyangia > Polyangiales > Polyangiaceae > Labilithrix. Next base: position 14,669 of record JAHBWF010000080.1, on the reverse strand, counting down.
GACGGCGGACGCCGCGAGCACACCAGAGAGCGCCGCGGCGAGCGGGAGCCTCGGCCACGCCGTCATCCGGCGACGCCTTCGGGCGGGGGGGTGGACTCGGCGGACACGGAGAGCGCCTGCGCGATCTCGTCGCGCAGCTCGGGGGCGACGATCAGACGAACCCGCGACATCACCTGCCCGGCGAGCCGCGCGAGGAGGAACGAGACGTCGCTGAGCGGGCGCGCCGGGCCCTTGGCGAAGACCACGACGAGCGGATCCGGCTCGGCGCCGAACGGCGTGTCGGAGGCGACGTCGAGCCCGACGTACAGCGCGGGATCGAACCCGCGCGACCGCGCGATGTCCTGGGCCGTCTCGAAGGCGCGCTGCCTGCCCTCGGGCAGCGCCTGCTCGCCGAACAGCTCGTACGTCTTGAACAGCTCGCGCATCCGCACGCGCCGCGCGATGTCCGCGAGCGATCGGTCCTTCGCGTCCTCCCACGCGCGCATCGCGACGGTCAGCACGGCGTCGTCGAGCTCGAGGTAGTCGGACAGCGACGGCGCCTGGCCGTGCGCGGCGAGCTCGATCGCCCGAGGCGTCCCCGCGAGGCGCGTGCCGTCCGCGACGACCGCGCTCGCGTGCGCGAGCACCGTCCGGATCATCCACTCGGCGGCGCGCGTCGCCTTGTGCAGGTACACCTGCTGGAACATGAACAAGCGCCCGAGGATGAACGCCTCGATCGCCGGCAGCCCCTTCGCGCCGTCGATCGCGAGGCCCGGGGCCTTGCCCTTCTCGGCCGGCGCGAAGCGGAGGCTCCGGAAGAGCCAGTCGAGGTCGAAGACGCCGTAGCGAACGCCGGTCGAGTGCGCGTCGCGGAGGAGGTAGTCGCAGCGGTCGACGTCGAGCGTCCCGCTGACCGCGCGCGCCAGGTAGGGCAGCGCGTTCTCGCCGCGCACGAGCGCCGCGACGCGCTCCGGCAAGCTCGGGTCGACGTTCGCGAGCACCTTGTTCACGCCGGTCGACGGATCGAGGACGATGCGCTCGGTCCACTCCTCGTGGTGCGAGGAGCCGGCGATCGCGTCCTCGAAGAGGTGCGAGAGCGGACCGTGCCCGACGTCGTGGAGGAACGCCGCGGCGAGCGCCTCCTGCGCGCGCTCGCTCGTGACCTGCTGCCAGAACGGCAGCTCACCGTGGATCTGCCGGAGGCGCGCCAAGAGGAGCTTCATCACGTGCGCCGCCCCGATCGCGTGCGCGAAGCGCGTGTGCTCCGCGCCCGGGAACGCGTACGACGCCACGCCGAGCTGCCGGATCCGCCGGAGCCGCTGGACCTCCGGCGTATCCATGAGCTGCGGGACGACCCGCTCCTCCTCCGACTCGAACGAGATGAGGCCGTGCACGGCGTCGCGTAGGATCATGTCGTCGCTCCTCCGGCGGCCCCGAGCTCGCCGGCGCGCGGGCGGGCCCAGGTGCCGACGCTGCCGTCGTCGCAGAAGACGCGGACGCAAAGGTTCGGGCGCCGCGGGACGCGCGCCTCGAGCGCGGCCGGGACGGGCTTCGCGCCCGGGACGCGCTCGGCGTGCCACGCCGCGCGGAAGACTCCGAGCTCCTCGGTGCCGACGGCCCACGCGAGCGGCTCGGCGGGCTGGACGAGGCGGACGCGGTCGTCCTTCAGCTGGACCTTCACGCCCTTCGCCTCGGGCGCGCTCGTGCCCGCCGCGCGCTCCACCCGGAGCGGAGCGCCGTCGCGGAGGAGCCGCGCGCGCGCGGTGGCGATCGCGACGGGGCTCGTGTCGGAGAGGACGGCGCGGCGCCCGAGCGCGTGCGCCGCGACGCCCGTGGTCCCGCTCCCCGCGAACGCGTCGACCACCCAGCTGCCCGGCTCGGTGGCGCACGTGATGATGCGCTCGAGCAGCGCGCGCGGCTTCTGCGTCGGATAGCCGGTCCGCTCGGAGGCGGCGGCGTGGCGGAGGGGCGCCACGTCGGTCCAGAGGGCGTCGACGCGGCGCTCGCGGCAGAGCGCGCCCTCGGCGTTCTTCACGAGGAAGTACTTGATGTAGACGCGGCCGCTCTTCGTCCGGTGGACGCGCCCCTCGGCGTCGAGCTTCGCGATCGACGCGTCGGTGTAGTCGCCGCGCGGCGCGCTCGTGAACGGTCGCCCTTCGTCGTCCCACCGGATCGCGCCGGGCTCGATCGGCTCGAGGCGCGTCGGCGGACGCAGCCGCGCGCGCTCGCGACCGTAGACGACGATCGTGTCGAGCGTTCGGCCGAACTGCCCGCTCGCGGCCTGACGGCCGAGGTTGGGCGCCCGCCGCCAGACGATCTCGTTCACGAAGGCGTCGCGGCCGAGGATCTCGTCGAGGAGGGCGCGGACGAGGTACGCCGCGCGCCAGTCGAGGTGCACCCAGATCGTCCCCCGCGGCGACAAGAGCCTCGTGAGCGCGTCGAGGCGCGGGGCGAGCATGTCGAGGTACGCGCCGACGCCGCCGCGCTCCGAGGTCCAGCGGTCCTCGTACGCCAGCGTCCGGCGCGCTCGTCCGTCGGCCGGGCCGTCGAGGCGCGCCTCCGCGACGTAGTCCCGATCCGAGGCGTACGGCGGATCGACGTACACGAGGTCGACGCGACCGCGGAGGCCCTCGGCCTCGAGCGCGCCGATCACGTCGAGGCCGTCGCCGTGAACGAGCCGGTTCGCGAGGTCCGGATCCCCGGCGATCTCGACCGTCGTCAGCGCCTTCGGGCGCGCGGCCGAAATGGGGGGCTCGTCCCCCTCGCGCCACTGCCTTCCTGGCCAAGTGAGTCGCACCCGATGCGGATCGGCGCGCTGCGGCGCTCGGGACGGTGCGTGCGTAGGAGCCCGGCGGGACACGAGTTCCGTAGATACCACGCCTCACCGACGAGCGGACGAGACCCATCCGATGCGGCGCGCGCGACTGGATCGCCGGGACACCAGACGCGCGCCGCGGCCGCGTATGCCATGCTGTCACGCGACCCCACGACCCAGAACGCTTCCGAGCACGCCCCGAAGAGGATCCCCGAAGAATGAGGAGCGGAGGAGAGGAGACGCTGACGAGGAGAATCAACGAAGCCGTCGACCTGTGTACACACTGACTGACAACCCCAGCAACGCGCGGGCGACCGCGCATCGGCGCATGGAACCGCGCTGCGATCTGGGATAATGATGCGAGGATATCGTGGGGGCTAAATTGCGCATGCCGCTCCGCTTGGTGGACATCCTGAAGGCGCTCCCGAAGTCGGAGCTCGAGTCTCTGGTGTCGCGCCTGGGCGTCCGGATCGACCCCGCGAAGCGGCTCGATCCTCCGGCGCAGATCGCGCGCGCGCTCGTCGCGCTGCCTGAGCTCCGTGATCCCGCGAGGCTCCCGGCGCCGAGCGTCGAGCTGCTCCATCGCGTCGCAGAGGCGCGCGGCGTCCTCGTCGTCCCGAGCGTGCCGCCCGCGCTGCAGCCGCTCGCCGAGCGCGGCATCGTGTTCGCGCGCACCGAGGGGAAGAACCGCGTCGAGCTCGTGCTCCCCGCGGCGTACCTCGTCCAGCTCCGCTCGTGGGAGGGCGAAGACCCGCGCGGCATCCGCGCGCTGCTCGCGCAGGCGCCGTTCGAGACCGTGAGCGCGATCGCCGGCCACTACCTCGGGCGCCCCGCGACGCCGCCCATCGCGCTCTCGCTCGAGACCGGCTGGGAGACGCTCGGCGATCCCGAGAAGCTCGCCGAGGAGATCGAGAAGCTCTCGGCGACCGAGCGGCGCGTGCTGGAGGGCGTCGAGGAGCTCGGCGGCGAGGTCGACACCGAGGAGCTCCTCGAGCTCGAGCGCGAGCCGCTCCGCCTCCGCACCGCGTCCGGCGCCACGCCGTCGCGCCGCGGCGTCGGCTTCTCGCTCGAGCGGCGGGGCTTGCTCATCCCCGTTCACCCGAACCGTCACGTCGTGCCGACCGAGGTCGGCCAGATCATCGGCGCGACGCGCAACGCCGAGCGCGAAGCGCGACGCCAGCAGGTGAAGAGCTTCGTCAGCGAGGGCGATCACGCGCCGCGCCGCGCGCGCTTCTCGCAAGACCCGGCGCCGTTCGCGATGGCGCTCGCGCTCGCGGCGCGCGAGCCGGGCAACGAGGTCCGCACCGGGATCGGGACGCCGAAGTCGCTCGTCACCAAGCTGGGCACGCGCTTCGGGCGCGACCCGTACCACGTCGCGCTCCTCATCGCGCTGTCGCGCGCGGTGGGTCTGTGGGACGCCTCGGCGCTCAGCGCCAGCGCGCCGCCGGGCGCGCTCCACCTCCGCGACCTCGCCAAGCTCCTGTTCAGCGCGTGGCGGCGCGGCGGCGCGTGGGACGAGGCGCGCGGCGAGCCGGAGACGCTGCGCCTGCCCGCCGAGCAGCGCGACTCCAGCGCGAGCAGCGTCGTGCGCGAGCTCGTGCTCGAGGCGCTGCGCGACCTCGGCGAGAGCCGCTGGATCCCGTGGACGAGCCTCGAGGGCTACCTCTCGACCGACCACCGCGTCCCGGGCGTCGACCGGCTGCTCCGCCGCTGGGCCGAGCGCGTCTCGGTCGAGGTGCCCGAGCCGATGGACGTCGCGCGGCGGATCGTCCTCGAGAGCCTCCCCGCCCTCGGCATCCTCGACCTCGGCGAGGACGACAGCGAGGACGCCGACGGCGCCCCGCAGGTCGCGCTCCGGCTGACGCCGCGCGGCCGCGCGCTCGTCGCCGACAAGACGCCCGCCGAAGACGGCGACGCGTCGAAGTTCCTCGACACCCACGTTCTCCGCCTCGGGCCGACCGCGAAGGTCAGCTCGGTCCTCGGGATCTACGGCTTCGTCGACGTGGGGCGGGTGGCGGAGTCGCTCGACCTCGTCGTCGCGCCGCAGACCCTCGCGCGGGCGCTCTCCGCCGGCTACGAAGCCGACTCGCTCCGCCAGCGCATCGAGGCGATCGCGCCGCTGCCGGAGACGCTCTCTCGCACGCTGGCGCAGGCGAGCGTCGTCGTGGGCCGCGGGAGCTTCGTCCCCTCGATCGGCTTCTTGTGGGTGGACGACGCCAACGTACGCGAGCTGCTGCGGACGCGCCGCTCGACCGCGGAGCTCTTCCTCGAGCCCTCACCGCAAGGCGGCCTGCTCGTGTCGTCGCAGGTCGATCTCGATCGGCTCGCGCGCCGCTGCCGGACCGTCGGCGTCGAGGTCACGGTCGAAGGGCAGGTGGTCCGCGCGCGCTCGATGCCGCCGCCGAACACGTCCGGCGAGCGCCGGCGCTCGTCGTCCACGCGGATGCCGAAGCTCAAGACCGGCGAGTAGCCCGCGCCGGCGCTCCGCTCTCGCGCGCCGGCGCGGCGACCGGACCGCCGGGCCCCGACTCACCGTCGATCGTCGACCCAGTCGGTGATCGGCTTGCGCGGGTGGATCGTCGCCACGCCGCCGCCGCGGAGGAACACCTCCGCGGGCAGCGGGCGGCCGTTGTAACGGCTCGCCATCGAGTAGCCGTAGGCGCCCGCGTCGAGGAGCGCCACCTCGGCGAGCTCGCCCTCGGGCAGATCGTGCACGCCGAAGTCGTCGGAGCTCTCGCACACCGGCCCGACCACGCGGTACGGCGAGAGGCGCGCCCCCTCCTTCATCACCACCGGCACGACGCGATGACGCGCTTGGTAGAGCGCGGGGCGCATCAGATCGTTCATGCCGGCGTCGATCATCATCCAGCGGCGCGTGGGCTCCCCCGCGGCGACCTTGCGCTGGATCACCTTGGCGAGCAGGACCCCGTGCGCGCCGACGAGCGCGCGGCCGGGCTCGCAGTAGAGCGCCAGGTCCCCGAGCCCGTGCTCGCGCTGCGCGGCGCGCGCCGCGCGGATGAAGTCGGCCGGGCGGACGGGACACCCCTCGCCGTAGTCGATGCCGAACCCGCCGCCCGTGTCGACGAACTCGAGCGCGACGCGCGCGCGGAGGCCCTTCGCCGTCTCGAAGACCGCGCGCGCCGACGCGAGGTAGGCCTCGACCGACGTGAGCTGCGAGCCGGCGTGGGAGGTCACGCCCACGAGCTTGACGGAGGCCCGCGCCGCGTCGAGCGCGGCGACGGCGTCGGCGACGCTCGGGAGCGGCACGCCGAACTTCGCCTCGTCGTGACCGGTCGCGATGTAGCTGTGCGTGTCGAGCTCCTCGGCGTCGACGCCGGGGTTGATCCGGAGCGTCACGCGGGCGACGCGGCCCTGCTCGGCGGCGCGCGCGGCGATGCGCGGGATCTCCTCCACGCTCTCGACGTTGATCGCGCGGATGCCGGCGGCGCCCACGCCGATCGCGAGGTCGAGCTCGTCGTCGCGCTTGGCGACGCCGCTGTAGACGAGGCGCTCCGGCGAGACGCCGCAACGCATCGCGAGCAGGAGCTCGGCGCCGCTCACGACGTCCGCCCCGCAGCCCTCCGCGACGAGCGCGCGCACGATCGGCCCTGCGCTGTTGGCCTTCACCGCGAACGCGACGAGGTGCGGCGCGCCCTCGAACGCGTCCTCGAGCTCGCGGGCCTCGCGCGCCATCCCGTCGAGGTCGTAGACGTACGTGGGGGTGCCGACGCGGGCGCCGGCGTCGCCGCCGACCTCGGCCGATCGCCGGGAGAGGTCGCTCAGCGGTACGCCGCCGAGCGCGAGCTCTCCGCCCGGCAGGCGGGTCACGGCCGGGCCGTGCGGCTGTCCCGCGGGCGGCGCGCCCGCCGAGCCCGATGCCGCAGGCGCGCCCGGGGGCGGCGCCCCGGACGAGTCGGAGGACGACCCAGGAGGCGCCCCGGACGAGGACCCGGACGTCGGCTTCGAGGACACGTTTGCGCCGCCCATGGACGAAGCGTGCTTGTCGCACGGGCGACAGGGCTTGCCAAGCCCGGCGCATCGTTGGATGCTCCCACCGCATGGCCGTTCGTCGCGCGAAGCTCGTCTGCACGCTGGGCCCCGCCTGTGACTCCGTCGAGGGTCTGAAGTCGCTGATCGACGCCGGGATGGACGTCGCGCGCTTCAACTTCTCGCACGGGACGCACGAGGAGCACGGCGCCCGCCTCGCCCGCCTGCGCGAGGCGAGCGCGGCCAAGAACAAGCCGGTCGCCGCGCTGCAGGACCTCTGCGGCCCGAAGATCCGGACCGGCACGTTCCCCGCCCCGTTCGACCTGAAGGCCGGCGCCGAGGTCACCCTCCTCGAGGGCGACGGCGTCGGCGACGAGTCGAAGATCTACATCCGGTACGAGGGTTTGGGCGATGACGTCCACGCCGGCGACCGCATCATGTTCGACGACGGCCGCATCGTGCTCCAGGTGCTCTCCACCGCGAAGGGCAAGGTCACGGTCAAGGTCACCCAGGGCGGCGGCATGCGCAGCAAGGTCGGCGTCCACCTGCCGACGCGCACGATGCGGATCAGCCCGCTCACGGAGAAGGACAAGACGGACCTCTCCTTCGGCCTGTCGCAGGGGGTCGACTACGTCGCGCTCTCGTTCGTCCGGCGCGCCGACGATCTCCGCCTCGTCCGCGAGATCTGCCAGGAGTGGGGCAAGCCTACCCCGATCATCGCGAAGGTCGAGACGCCCGACGCCGTCGAGAACCTCGAGAGCGTGGTCGCCGCCTCCGACGGCGTCATGGTCGCGCGCGGCGATCTCGGCGTCGAGTTCCCGCCGGAGCGCGTGCCGGTCATCCAGCGCCAGATCCTCCTCGTCGCCCGCCGCGTCCGGCGGCCCGTCATCGTCGCCACGGAGATGCTCCAGTCGATGACGACCAGCACGCGGCCGACGCGCGCCGAGGCGAGCGACGTCGCCAACGCCGTGTTCTCCGGGGCCGACGCGCTCATGCTCTCCGGAGAGACCGCGACCGGCGATCACCCGAACCTCGCCGCCGGCATGATGAGCGCGATCGCGCAGGAGGCCGAGAAGAGCCCGTTCTTCGAGGCCCTCCCCTACGCCACGCGCGCGACCAGCGTCGCCGAGGCGATCGCCCGCGGCGCGGTGAACACCGCCCGCGAGATCGGCGCCAAGTACCTGGTCGCCTTCACCGAGAGCGGCTCGAGCGCGACGAACGTGAGCCTCGCGCGGCCGCCCGTGCCGATCATCGCCTTCTCGCCGAACCCGCAGACCCGCCGCCGGATGGCCCTCCTCTGGGGCGTCATCCCGCGCGAGCTGCCGAAGCTGACCGACACCGACGCCCTCGTCGACTGGGTCACCGGCGATCTCATGGCCAACGGCCTCGCCTCGCCGGGCGAGCGCGTCGTCATCGTCTTCGGCGCCCCGCTCGGAGTGAGCGGCAGCACGAACTCGATCCGCGTCCACGTCATCGGCTGAGCGCAGCCTCGGCTCCGCCCCGCTCAGGGGGCACGATGGCCCCGAGCCCGTCGACGTAGCCGCCCCGCGAGGTAGCCGCTCCGCGAACGGGAAGGGTGACGTCGAGCAACTCGAGCCGTACGACGTCTCCCGTCGTGCGTACGTCGAGAGCCCTCGGGCGCCGGGGAGCGCGCGCCCCCGTGGAACCGGGACGAACCGCGAAGTGACCCCGGCAGGAGGGGACGAACGCGAGGCGATGGAAACACGACGACCCGCGGGTCTCGTGGACGCCGCGGGTCGTCGGGGGTTACGGCTGCTTCAGCGAGCGATCAGTCTCCGGCGCCGCTGCCGATCGGACCGCCGCCGAGGAGGTTGCCAATCTGGCGCATCGCGTCGAGGAGGCCGATGTAGCGGCGGAGGTTCTTCTCCGCGGCCGCGTTCTTCACGGCCGGGAGGCCGTCGCCGCCGAGCGTGACCGTGCGCTCACCGTACGCGTCCGGCGCGCTGACGCCCGAGTACGCGTCGGCGAGGAGGTCGTTCGCGCGATCGAGCATGCGCGAGGCGATGCCCTTGTCCACCGCGCGGCCGCCGATGACCTCGGTGCCGTAGCGGGTGGCGAGGTAACGGTGCCCGGTGATCGGGTCCACGAACGCCGCCTTGCGGTCGTCGGGGATGACGGGGACGTTGTCGCCGTCGAGGCGGACGCGCAGCTTCTGCGCGAGCACCATGTCGGTGCTGAAGCGCGAGAAGAGGAGCGTGTAGATGCCGGCGCCGAGCTCGTTGGCGTAACCGATGTTCGGGAAGAGGATCCCCTTGCTGTCGGCCGGGCGCGTGAGCTCCGCGGGGTTCCTGGCGAGGAGGCTGAACACCGAGTGCGACTCCCCGTCGGCGTTCATCGAGGGGGCGATCGTCTCCCAGTCCTCCGCGAGGAGGCCGCCGAGGAGGCGGTCGAGCGCGTGCGGGGTGTCCGTACGGAAGCTGATGTACGGGTCACGGCCGTCGAGGGCGTTCTCGCGCGAGACGGTCGAGAGCGTCGGGCGGGAGTCGACGAGCTCGCGGAGCGCGAGGACCTTCTCGTCGTCGAAGCCCGTGTGGATCGGGTAGTGGAAGTAGTCCCAGCTGCCGCCGAGCCCGTTGTCGAAGTCGACCTGGACGAAGCGGCCGTCGACGATGCCGAGCGTGCCGATCCCGCCGCCGAGCGCGTCGCCGGTCGACGTGTCGAGATCGAAGATCGTCGCGGCGCCCGGACGCGTCGGCGTGCGCGACGCCGTCTCGCCGTAGGTGCCCGGCTCGGGCGTCAGGATGACGCGCTGGAGGAAGTTGAACATCTCGGCCGCGGCCATGACGTCCGGACGCTCGCCGTCATCGTCCTCGAGATCGCTCGGCGACGTTGCCCGACCGATGTTCGTCGTCGTTGTCCAGTGGTAGCCGCGGAGGCGGGCGAACGTCGTGTTGGCAACGCCGTACGGGAGCGACCACCAGGCGAACTCCTTGTTCTGCCTGCGGAAGTACGACCAGGGGTACTGGTTCTCGAAGCGGTTGATCACGTTCATCGTGATCTCGTAGACGTCCGCGCCCGAGTCGAAGGGCTTGGCGTGGATGTAGCCGCCCGCGCTGTAGTCCTCACCGTAGCGGTATACCCAGCGGACCAGCTCCTTACCGGTCTCGTCCTTGCCCTTCCAGCGCACGCCGTCGATGCCGAGGGGCCGATTGGATGCGTTCGCGCTGAGCTTGATGCCGAGCTCGCTCGTTTGCATGTCCTCGTAGGCAAGGTGGTTCTTCGGCGACTGCGAGCAGATCTTGCCATGGACGATGCGCCACTTGGCATGCTCCTTCTCCTCGTCGGTCGCCGGGCGGCAATCTCGCTTCGGATTGAACACCTTCGCGAGTGTCGCGAGCCTCGTGTAGTGGACGCCGTACCCCTTGTTCGGGTCGAGGACGAGCTCGCTGGGGATCCCCTGCGAGAGCGACTTGAGCGCGAAGAAGGTCTGCTGCGAGTAGTCGAGCTGGGAAAGGTCGAACGTCTCGAGCGCGCGCCCGTAGAGCGTCTTCATCGTGTGGAGGTCGTACGTGCCGGCGCCGACGGTCTCGCCGCCGCGCTCGATCTGGTACTCCATCGTCGACGTGTTCGCGAAGTACTCGATGCCGGGGCGCGGCTCGCTCCCGCGGCCCGCCTCGTCGTCCGTCAGCGGGTCGAGGTAGCGCGGGCCGAGGCAGTTGTTCCGGTTGGCCTCGGTGCACGCCTCCATCGACTCGCCTTCATTGGTGCGAAGCTGCCAGTACTGCGGCGGGTAGTTGAGCGCGTCCCACGAGCTCGCGAAGTTGTGGCGCATGCCGATCGCGTGGCCGATCTCGTGGAACTGGATGCCCTTCGTCGACTCGCGGAGGAGGTCCTTGTAGATCCTGTCGCCGCGCTCGATCGGGTCGAGCGCCCCGTAGAGCTTCTTGAAGTACGGCGCGAGGCTCGGGAGGTAGATCGAGCCCGCGGCCGACGTGTTGATCGAGTCGTGGAAGCACACGCCCTTGTTGCCGAGGTACGCCTCGTACTTCGAGAACAGGTCCTGGATGCGGCTCGGGTCGTTGGCCGCCATCGTGCTGATGGCCTCGTAGACGGCCGTGCTCCGGTCCTGCGACTGCGAGACGAGGCGCTTGAGGCTCTTGTTCGAGACCTCGTGCATCTCGGGGAGGTGGTCGATCTGCGCGAGCAGAGCCTGGAAGCGCTGCTCGGCCGCCGCCATGAGCGGTCCCTGCGGCGAGCTCCAGTGCGCCTTGAGGGCGTTCTTGAGCTGACGCTCCGCCTTCGTCATCGACGCCGTCGACGCGGGCGACTCGCCGAGCGCCGCCTGGATGGCGGCGTGGTCGATGTTCTGGACCGCCGCCGCGAGCTCCTGGCGCGACTTCGCCTTCCACATCGCGTCGGACGCCGCGCCGGTCTGCACGCGGTTGACGTAGCGCCCCACCTGGGCGCCGCTGATGAGGTCCTCCATCCTGAGGTCGCCGAGGGCGATCGCGATGATGTCGCGCTGCTGGGCGGCGGCGTACGACGCCGAGCGCATCATCGTCGTGGCCGTGACGCCGAGCATCTCGCCCGTGAGCGGGTCGCCGCCGATGCTGGCGACGCCGCCGTACGGCGCGCGCGACGCGTAGGGCCAGTAGATCGCGTAGTTCTTGCGGATGTCGCCGAGGCGGATGACCTCGCCGGGCTTGCCGCAGAGCGGGAGGTCGTACTCACGGACCGGGTTGTGGCAGGTCGTGACGACCGGGAGGCCCTTGTCGACCGGCTGCGCGATCGGCGTGTCGACGCCCCATCCGCCGAACTTCACCATCTGCTTCGTGTCGGGGCCAGTGCCCTCGAAGAACTCCGCCCGGCAATCGGCGCGGCTGCCGTCGCGCGTCCGGCGGCACTCGATCTCGCGCCGCGTCGCGACCGCGACGCTGAAGAGCTGGTTCCACGTCGAGGTGAGCTCCTCGTACGCGCCCTCGCGGAGGACCGTCTTGCCGTCCTCGCTCACCTCGTCGGTGAGGTCCTGCGGCGCGTCGGCGTTGAGCCAGAAGGCGATCGGCTTGACCGTGCGGTCACGCACGGGGATCGTGCACTTGCCGATGTGAACGTCGCACTGCGAGCCGGAGTGGCCGCCGTACTTGGTGCGGTCGGCCGTGCACTCGTCCGCCGTGCCGTCGCGGTCCTCGTCGACGTTGGTCTTGCACGCGACGTCCTGGTGGCTCTTCTCCCAGATGTTGTGGATCGCGTAGAACGTCTTCGTGTTCGCGTCGGTGTAGCCGTACTGGGGATCCCACGCGGTGATCGGCGGGGCGCCGTACTCGCGGAGGAACGAGTTGCCGGCGTTGCCCCAGTTGCCGACGATGTCACGCGGCGCCTTGGACTCCTCGAAGGGCTCGAAGTCCTCCTGGCCCGTGAGCTTCACGAACGAGTGGCGCATCTTCACTTCGGTCGGCGTGCAGTCGAACGAGGTGGAGCCGTTGAAGAAGCCGACGATGACGCACTCGGGGACGCCCCAGCTCGGGACGATCTCCGGCGTGATCGTGTACTTGTTCGTGATGTCGAAGTAGCCCTCGGACATCTCGAAGTGCGGGCGATCCTCGGGGTCGAACTCGTTGGTCGGCGAGTACTCGATCGCGTTGGCCGTGGCGCCGGCGCCGAAGACCCAGCTCGTGTCGCCGCTGGTGCTCTGCGCCACGTTGCGGCCCCAGTCCACGCGCATGTACTCGCGCTGGTACCAGGGGCGGTCGGAGATGTTCTCCTCGACCGTGTTGAGCTCCTCGCCGGTGCCCGGGTTGTAGCCGCGGCGGATGTCGAAGTGGCTGACGATCGGGTACGCCGCGATGATCGTCCCGGTCGGCTTGGTGGGGAACTCCCACTTGCCCGGGGCGACTTCCTTCCGCGGGAGGCCGCGGTTGTCGGAGTTGGGGCTCTCCTGGTACGAGCGGCGCGCGAAGAGGAACCCCTCGGTGACTTCCCAGCGAACGCGCTCGACCGCCGACGCCCCGCCGATCGTACCCGAGTAGTTGTCGGTGTTCGCGGCGCTGTCGATGTTGAACGACTTCGTCCGGAACTCCGGGTCATCCCTGAAGTCCTCGAGATCGTCCCCGAGGAAGAATGCCTTCGGGACCGCGCCCGCTTGCACTCGGTTGATGGGGTCACGCTCTTCAGCGCAGCCCGCGGAGCTACCCAGGACGCCCATGACGAGGGCCGCAAAAGCCCCCCTTGTCAGCCACTTCGATCGCATGCGCGCACCCTAGGCAAAAACTGAGCCCAGCAGAATGCCCAAATCTGCCTCGAGTTACCGATTTCTTGCCCGGGCCCGTTAGCTCTCCGACACCCCTTCCCGGGCTCCAGGTGTGCGACGACTGACGTCCAGGACGGTGACGTGTTGGCGTGTTCTTCGGTCCAACGCGGGGATCTTGCCCCCACGCAGCGCTCGAATGGGGGCTTTCTCCCCATGGTTGGACACCCCAAATTCGCCTCCGAAGCCTTTGGATCTTGGCTCCGAGGCCGTTCGGAGCGTCAACCGCGGGACGCCGGGCGAGGATCAAGGGGCCCGCGCGCTCGGCAGGCTGATCACCACCTCGGTTCCGCGCCCGACCTCGCTGTGGATCTCCACCCGTCCTCCGATCGCGCTCACCAGCCCGTAGACGGCCGAGAGCCCGAGGCCGCTCCGGCCCGGCATCGACGTGAGGAGGCGGCCGCCGCTGAACGTCGCGTCGGCGGTCTCGCGCGCGTAGAACGGATCGAACACCTTGGCGAGGCGCGCGGGAGGGATCCCCTGCCCCTGGTCTGCGACGGAGAGCTCGACCCGGTCGCCGGCGCGGCGGAGCGACGCGCGGATCGTCCCGCCCTTCGGCATCGACTCCACGGCGTTGCGGGCCACCTGGAAGAGCGCCTCGGCGAGCGCCGCGACGTGGGTGTCGATCGGCGGGAGCTCCTCCTCATAGCTTCGATCGATCATGACCCCGGAGCGCGCGCGGCCGATCGCGCTCTCGAGGGCGAAATCGAGCATCGCAGCGAGGTCGGCCGGCTCAAGCACACCCTCCTCCGCCATCGCGAAGCGCTTGAGGCGATCGATCGTCGCGCGGATCCGCACGAGGCCGCGCTGCGCCCGCTCGGCCGCCTTGGCCGCCGCGGGCGGATCGCGCTCGGCGACGCTCACGATCTGCTCGGTCGACGCGAGGCTCACCGCCAGCGCGTTGTTGAGCTCGTGCGCCATGCCTCCGACGAGCACCCGGAGCGCCTCGAGCTTCTCGACGACGACGAGTTGGTCTTGGACGCGCCGTATCCGCGCGACCGCAGCGGCGAGGCGCTCGACCCGCCGAAAGGCGTGCAGCGCGCGCCGGCGGCGCGTCCGCGCGAGGACGAAGCCTCCCCCGCCGAGCAGCGCGAAGAGGAGGAAGGCGGACGGCGGCGCGCCCGGCGCGGCGAGCCCGAACGCGACGGCTCCGACCGCCGCGACCAGCGGCACGTGCCACGGCAGGAGCGGCACCGAGATGACGAGCACCGTCAGCCCGAGCGGAACCGACAGCGCGTAGGCACTCTTCGCCCCGCCGGTCCCCGCGGTGACGACCGCCCACCCGACGAGCAGGGTGCACACTCCGCTCACGGCGATCGACATGAGCGCGACGTAGCTCCGACGCGCGACGGTGCACCCGAGTGCCAGGCCCGCGAGGAGCGTCGCGGTCAGCCCCTGCGCCAGCGTCACCGCGCGCGTCGCCGCGGGCACCTGGAGCAAATCGACCACCGCGGCGGTCCCGGTCGCGACGGCGACGAGCGCGAGCGTCGGGAGCAGCCGCGCGGCCACGCGCCGGCGTTGCTCCCGGAGGAAGCGACTTCGCGGCGTCCCACGGAGCGCCGCGCCTGCGATGACGCGATCCGCGCGCGCGCGCAGATCCTTCGCCGCGGGGAGCGACATCGT
>JAHBWF010000008.1 GCA_019637105.1 Labilithrix sp. | reverse complement strand
CCGTCAGGGCAATCGGCCGCCGAGCGCCACGCCGCCGCCGTCGAGCGAGCCGTACGGGCGCGCCCAGATCGTCGCGTCGCCGGAGCGCCTCGCGCCGCCCGACCAATCGACGAAGAGCGCCGCCGCCCCCGTGAGCACCGCGAGGCCCCCGGTGACCGCGAGCGCGACGTTGGTGCGGAGCTGGCGCGCCTTCCCGTCGTCGAGGTTCTCCTGCGTCGGCGCGTCGTCGAAGGCCTCGCGCTTCGCGTTCGTGTCGAGGCCCGACCAGATCGTGACGCCGCCCGCGGCCGCCGTGAGCACGCCGCCGACGAGGACGACGGTCCAGGGGAGGCGAACGCCCGAGGTGTCCGCCGGCGGCGGAGCCAGGGCGGGCGCCGCCGCGCGCTCGGGCGCCGGCGGCTCGAGCGTGACGCTGAGCTCGCCGCCCGCGTCGACGCGGACCACGCGGCGCGCCGGCCGACCGTCGAAGGTCCCCTCGACGACGTGCTCGCCCGGCGGGACGTAGACGCCGTCGCCTTCGAGCGGCGCGGAGTCGACGCGGACGTCGGCCGCGCCGCCCGCCTGCACGACGAGGCGGCCGAGCTTCGACGCGAGGTCGGCGAGCGCCGCCGTCGCCTGATCGCGATCGCGCGCGCCGGCCGGCGCCTCCTCGAGGTAGCGCGCGTAGAGGTTCGCGGCGCGCGTGCCTTCGCCGGCCTTCTGCCACGAGCGCGCCGCGTTCCAGAGCGGCGAGTGGTGCGGCTTCGTCCGGTACGCCTCCTCGAAGGCCGCCGCGGCGCGCCGGAAGTCGCCCGCGGCGAAGGCCCGCTGCCCCTCCGCGAACTGCGCCTGCGCGGCCTGCCGCGGATCCTCGGCGCGCGCCTCCGGCGCGGCGCCGAGCGCGACGCACGCGAGGCAAGCGAGGGCGAGCCCGATCCGGCGCATCGACGGACACGATAGCGTCCGAGCGGGGCCTTGGGGCGCCGATGAGCGCCGAAAGAGCTGGACTGTCTCGATCGACCGTCCTTCGAGGCCCCGGGATGATCTAGAGTTCACGCGCCGATGAAGCGCGCATCCCTCGTCCTCGGGTCCTCGGGTCTGTTGGCTCTCCTCGTCGCCGCGTGCGGGAGCGATCCTCCTCCGCCCAAGGCGCCCGCCCCGCCGCCCGGCGCGCCGCTGCCTCCGACCAAGGCGATCGCCGAGGAGACGCACCTCGGCGACGTCAAGCAGCTCACGCTCGCCGGCGAGAACGCGGAGGCCTATTGGTCGTTCGGCGGTCGCGAGCTCGTCCTGCAGTCGCGCACGGGCGACGCCGACTGCGACCGCATCTACCGCATGCCGCTGTCGAGCGTCCTCGGCGCGGCGCCGGGAGCGCGCGAGACCTTGCCGCCGTTCATCCCCGTGTCGAGCGGCAAGGGCGCGACCACGTGCTCGTACTTCATGCCGGGCGATCAGAAGGTCATCTACGCGTCGACCCACCTCGGCGGCGACGCCTGCCCGCCGAAGCCCGATCACAGCCAGGGCTACGTCTGGCCGCTCTACGACTCGTACGACATCTTCAAGGCCGACGCCGACGGCAGCAACGTCGTCCGCCTCACCGACGCGAAGGGCTACGACGCCGAGGCGACGGTCTGCGCGAAGGACGGGTCGATCGTCTTCACGAGCGTGCGCGACGGCGACATCGAGCTCTACCGGATGGACGCCGACGGCAAGAACGTCAAGCGCCTGACCAACACGCCGGGCTACGACGGCGGCGCGTTCTTCAACGCCGACTGCTCGAAGATCGTCTGGCGCGCCTCGCGCCCGAAGCCGGGCAAGGAGCTCGACGACTTCAAGCGCCTCCTCGGGCAGAGCCCGCCGCTCGTCCGCCCCTCGAAGCTCGAGCTCTACGTCGCGAACGCCGACGGCAGCGACGCCCAGCAGATCACGTACCTCGACGCCGCGTCGTTCGCGCCGTACTGGCACCCGTCGCAGAAGCGGCTCCTCTTCTCGACCAACTACGGCGATCCGAAGGGACGCGAGTTCGACATCTGGGCCGTGAACGTCGACGGCACGGCGCTCGAGCGCGTCACGTACGCCGGCGGGTTCGACGGCTTCCCGATGTTCTCGCCCGACGGGAGCCTGCTCGCGTTCGCGTCGAACCGGGCGACCGCGCCGGGCAAGCACGACACCAACGTCTTCCTCGCGAAATGGATCGAGGACGTCGGCGCCCCGAAGATCGTCGAGACGGGCGCGGATCGGATCAAGAAGGACGTCGCGTGGCTCGCGGATCCCGCGCGCGAGGGCCGCGGAGTCGGCCTCCCCGGCCTCGAGGCGTCCGGCAAGTACATCGAGGACCGGATGAAGGCGCTCGGCCTCCAGCCCGCCGGCGACGACGCCGCCTTCCGCCAGCCGTTCCCCGTGGTGACGAACCTGAAGCAGGACGACGCGACGGCGCTCGAGATCGGCGGCAAGCCCGTGGCGAAGGAGGACTTCGTCGTCCTCGGGTACTCGCCGCAGAAGGCGAACGTCGCCGGCGACCTCGTGTTCGCCGACTACGGCATCGTCGCGAAGGACCTGGGGCGCGACGACTACGCCAAGCTCGACGTGAAGAAGAAGGTCGTCGTCGTGCGCCGCTTCGTCCCGGGCGACGGCAAGTTCGCGACCCCCGACGCGCAGCGGCGCTTCGGCGACATCCGCAGGAAGGCGTTCTGGGCGCGCGAGAAGGGCGCGGCGGGCCTCGTCGTCGTCGACGATCCCGCGCGCCCGGCGGACGCGCCCGCCGACTGGAAGCCGCCGGAGGAGGCGAAGCTCCCCGCGCTCCAGCCGGAGGGCTACTCCGACGCGGGCCTCCCCGTGCTCGTGCTGAAGCGCGCGGCGGGCCAGCCGCTCGTCGAGCGGCTCCAGAAGAAGCAGGCGACGCGCGCGAAGATCGACGTCGCGCTCTCGCCCGTGAGCTCCCAGGCGTTCAACGTCGCCGGTCGCCTCGTCGCCGAGCCGAAGGACCAAAAGAAGCTCCCCGGCGTGATCGTGATCGGCGCGCACTACGATCACCTCGGGCGCGGCGGCCGGCACTCGCTCGCCCCGCACGCCGACGCGCCGCACGTGGGCGCGGACGACAACGCGTCGGGCGCGGCGACGCTGCTCGAGGTCGCGCGCGAGCTCGCCGCCAAGAAGGGCGAGCTCCGGCGCGACGTCGTGTTCGTCGCGTTCTCGGGCGAGGAGTCGGGCGTGCTCGGCTCCGCGCACTTCGTCCAGAAGTGGATCGCGGCGGAGAACGCCGGCAAGCCCAAGAACGCGAAGGCCGCGAAGGCGTCGGACAAGGCCACGGGCATCTACGCGATGCTCAACATGGACATGGTCGGGCGCATGCGCGAAAACCGCCTCCAGGTCCTCGGCGCCGAGACGGCGACGGAGTGGAAGGAGATCGTCACGACCGCCTGCGAGGCGAGCCGCGTCTCGTGCGCGCCGAGCGGCGACGGCTACGGCCCGAGCGATCAGATCAACTTCTTCTCGGCCGGCGTACCGGTGCTCCATTTCTTCACGGGGACGCACACGGACTACCACAAGCCGTCCGACACGGCGGACAAGGTCAACGCCGCGGGCGCGATGCAGACGGGGAAGATCTGCGCGAGCGTCGCGCTCACGACGTCGCAGCGCGAGGCGCCGCTCTCCTTCAAGGCCGACGCGGAGGGCCCCGCGCCGCACGGCGACATGCGGAGCTTCAACGCCTCGCTCGGGACCATCCCCGACTACGGCGGGCCGGGCGCCGGCAAGAAGGGCGTGCTCCTCTCCGGCGTGCGTCCGGGCGGCGCAGCGGAGAAGGCGGGGATGCGCAAGGGCGACGTCCTCGTCCGCCTCGGGAAGAGCGAGATCGCGAGCGTCGAGGACCTCATGTTCGTCCTCAACGCGAGCAAGCCGGGCGAGACGGTGCCTGCGATCGTCGTCCGCGACGGCAAGGAGACGAAGCTCGAGGTGACCTTCCAGGAGAGCCAGCGCCCGAAGTGATCGCCGCCGACTCGCTCCGGTCTCCGTCGTCGCGTATCCTCGCGCGCCAACCTGAGGAGGTCGGATCATGAGAGGAACGATTCGCAGCTTCACGTGCGCCAGCCTCGTCGCGCTCTTCGGCGTCGTCGCCGCCGCGTGCAGCGACGACGAGACGACGGGCACGAGCGGCGGAGCGACCGGCTCGGAGAGCGACGGCGGCTCGAGCGGCGACGGAGGCGGCAACGGCGGCGGGAACGGCGGCGCGTGCGCGCCCGAGGGCGACTACGCGATGGCGAAGCCTGTGTGGACCTCGAGCGGGGGCAAGGTCTGCGACGCCCTCGCCGAGCAGGCCAACCAGATCGCCAAGGAGGAGACCGTCACCGTCGCCAAGAACGCCGACGGGACCTACCGGTCGACCGAGGACGCCGACGGCCAGCCCGACTCGCTGACGCTCGACGCCGCGAAGTGCGAGCTGTCGGGCAAGCAGAGCGCCGACACGTTCACGATCGACGACGGCAGCGGCGGCGAGATCGAGATCAAGATCGAGCCGAGCCTCGTGATCGCGATCTCCGGGGACGACCTCTCCGGGGAGACGACGTCGGAGGTCACGAGCGCGACGGAGGCCGAGGGCCTGCCGTGTACGATCAAGGGCGCGCTGAAAGGAACGCGGAAGTAGCGCTCGTCGCCGCGCGCCGGAGGTCGAGCTCGAGGCGGTCGCGTCGCGGACGGTGAGCCGTCGCGGCCGCTCGAGCCTCGTCGCGCCGGGCCGCTCTCTGCCGAGGGCGAGCTGGCGCCTTCGCGCTCCGCCGATTGGCTGGTAACGTCCCGCCTCGAGGCAGAGGAGTCACATGTCCGATCCGAAGAGCGTCGAGTTGCTCGCCCGCGCCGAGCGCGTCATCCCGGGCGGCGTGAACAGCCCCGTCCGCGCGTTCCGCAGCGTCGGCGGCAGCCCCGTCTTCGTCGCGCGCGCCGAGGGGGCGTACCTCTTCGGCGCCGACGGCAAGCGCTACACCGACTACGTGGGCTCGTGGGGACCGATGATCCTCGGCCACGCGCACCCGGCGGTCGTCGAGGCGATCGTCTCCGCCGCGAGGAACGGCACGAGCTACGGCGCCCCCACCGAGCTCGAGGTCCGCTTCGCCGAGAAGGTGATCGAGCTGTACCCGTCGATCGAGATGGTCCGCGCCGTCTCGAGCGGCACCGAGGCGTGCATGGCCGCGCTCCGCGTCGCGCGCGGCTTCACCGGCCGCGAGGCGATCGTGAAGTTCGAAGGCTGCTACCACGGCCACGCGGACTTCCTCCTCGTGAAGGCGGGCTCGGGCGCCCTCACGTTCGGCGTCCCCGACTCGGCGGGCGTGCCGGCCCTCACCGCGAAGGCGACGATCACCGCGCGGTACAACGACGTCGCGGGGCTCGAGGCGATCTTCGCGGAGCGCGGCGAGGACATCGCCGCCGTCATCGTGGAGCCCGTCGTGGGAAACATGGGCGTCGTCCCCCCGGAGCCGGGTTTCCTCGAGGCCATCGTCCGCCTCTGCGAGGACCACGGCGCGGTGTCGATCTTCGACGAGGTCATGAGCGGATCGCGCGTCGCGCGCGGCGGCATGCAGGAGCGCGCGAAGGTGCGGCCCGACATGACGTGCCTCGGGAAGATCGTCGGCGGCGGCATGCCCCTCGCCGCGTACGGCGGCCGGCGCGAGATCATGCAGAAGGTCGCGCCCGTCGGACCGGTCTACCAGGCGGGCACGCTGAGCGGGAACCCGGTCGCGGTCAGCGCGGCGCTCGCGCTGCTCGAGCGCCTCGACGCCGGCGTCTACGACAAGCTCGAGGCGCTCGGCGCGCGGCTGGAGCAAGGCTTCGTCGACGGCGCTCGGACGGCGAAGGTCGAGGTCTGCGTGCAGCGCGTCGGCTCGATGATCACGCCGTTCTTCACCAGGGGGCCGGTCCGCTCGTTCGGCGACGCGGTCAAATCGGACACGGCGCGCTTCGGCCGCTGGCACGCGGCGATGCTGGCGCGCGGGCACTACTGGCCGCCGTCGCAGTACGAGGCCGCCTTCGTCAGCGCGGCGCACACCGAGGCCGACGTCGACGCGACCGTCGCGGCGGCCGCCGAGGCCTTCGCCGCCGCCGCCGCCGGCTGAGCGTCGACCGGATTCGCCGTCGGCGACGCGCAGCGGAGCTGTCGCGGAGGGGTGTTCGGTGCCGAAAAGAATAGGCTTTTCGGGGCGGGAGGGCGCGCGAGCCCCTCCCGAGACGACGAGAGGAGAGTCTGGCCAAGGGAGCTCGCGGCCAGGTTCCGAGCCCGCGTTTCATTTCCTGTCAGCGGCGCGGTCGCGTCGCGGGCGTCATCCTCCTCGCGTGCAGGCCGTCATCCTCGGCGCCGGCGCCTCCGGCGTCCTCCACGCGCTCGCCCTCCGCGCGGCGGGCGTGCGCGTCGCGGCGATCTTCGATCCCGACGCGGAGCGCGCGCGCGCGCTCGCCGACGCGTGCGGGGCGAAGACCGTCGACTCGCTCGCGTCCGCGGCCTCCGTCGACGCGGCGATCGCGGCGGTGTGCGGGCCGCCGAGCGTGCACGTCGCGCAGGCGGAGGTCCTCGCCGCCGCGGGCGCCGGCCGGATCGTGCTCGTGGAGAAGCCGGTCGCCACGACGCTCGCGGAGCTCGAGCGGATCCGCGCCCTCCCGAGCTGCGTGCCCGTCCTCCAGTGGCGCGCCGGCCGCGCGCTCCGCGCGCTGAGGCGCGCCGTCTCCCACGGGGAGCTCGGCGCCGCGCCCGTCGCGTCGTGCGATCTCGCGTGGGCGCGCGACGACGGCTACTTCGCGGTCCGACGCGGTTGGGGCTGCGGGGCGCTCCTCTCGATCGGCATCCACGCGATCGACGCCGTGGCGTGGGCGCTCGGGCGCGACGTCGACGGCGCCGCCGGGCTCACGTCGTCGCGCCGCGCGCGCGGCGGCGAGGTCGACCCGGAGGGAGAGACCGCGGCGGTCGGCGTCCTCCGGCTGGCGGGCGGCGCGATGGCGTCGCTCCGCGTCTCGCTCGACGGCGCCGGCGACGCGACGCGCATCGTGATGTGCGGCGCCGGGAAGACGGTGACGCTCGCGGGCGGCGAGGCCGATCCCACCTCGGGGTCGCTCCTGTGGTCGGCGCGGACCGCCGGCGAGCGCGCGCGCCTCGAGGCCCTCGAGCGAGACACCCCCGGCGCCCTCGGCTCGCCGCTGCTCGTCCCTTTCCTCGGCGCCGCGGTCGCGGCCGTTCGCGACGGCGAGGCGCCGGGCGAGAGCCAGCGGTTGCCGTCGATCTCCGACACGTTCGGCGCGCACGCCGCGGCGATGTGCGTCGCCGCTCCGGCCCCGCGCCGGGGCGCCGTCCCCGGAGAGCCCGCCCGCGCCGCCGCGCGCTGACGTCGGCGGCGGCGGCGTCGATCAGGCGTTGCCGGGCCCCGCGGACATCGTCGCGCGGCCCTTCCGGTGCGAGACCTCGGCCTGCGCCGCGGCGAGGCGCGCGATCGTCACGCGGAAGGGGGAGCACGACACGTAGTCGAGCTTCGCGTCGCGGAAGAAGCGGATGCTCTCGGGATCGCCGCCGTGCTCGCCGCAGATCCCGAGCTTGATCGTGTTCTTCGTCTGGCGCCCGCGCTCGACCGCGAGGCGGACCAGCGCGCCGACGCCGTCGACGTCGATCGTCACGAACGGGTCCTTCGGGAGGATCCCCGTCTCGACGTACGCCGGGAGGAACTTGCCCGCGTCGTCGCGCGAGAGGCCCATCGTGCACTGCGTGAGGTCGTTCGTGCCGAACGAGAAGAAGTCGGCTCCCTGGGCGAGCTCGCCCGCGCGGAGCGCGGCGCGCGGCAGCTCGATCATCGTCCCGAAGGAGAACGGCACCTTCGGGCGCTTCGCGAAGACCTCCTCCGCGACCTTGTCGACGATCTGGCGCATCCGCGCGAGCTCCTCGCGGGTCATCGCGAGCGGGATCATGATCTCGGGCTGCACCGTCGCGCCCTCCGCGCTGACGTCGGCGGCGGCCTGCAGGATGGCGCGGACCTGCATCGCGTAGATCTCGGGGTACGTGATCGCGAGGCGGCAGCCGCGGTGTCCGAGCATCGGGTTGAACTCGTGCAGGTCCTTGATCCGCTGCTCCAGCCGGACGACGGAGACGCCGAGGAGGCCGGCGAGCTCCTCGATCTGCTTCTTCTCGGTCGGGAGGAACTCGTGGAGCGGCGGATCGAGCAGGCGGATGGTCACCGGGAGCCCGCGCATCTCGCGGAAGATCTCGACGAAGTCCTGCTCCTGATGCGGGAGGAGCTTCGCGAGCGCGATCTCGCGGCCCTTCACGTCCTCGGCGAGGATCATCTCGCGGACCGCGCGGATGCGCTCCTCGTCGAAGAACATGTGCTCGGTGCGGCAGAGACCGATGCCCTCGGCGCCGAAGCTCCGCGCGGTGCGGGCGTCGAGCGGGGTGTCGGCGTTGGCGCGCACCTTCATCGTCCGGACGTTGTCGGCCCACGCCATCAGCTCGGCGAACTCGCCGGTGAGCGCCGCGCTCACGGTGGGCACGGCGCCCAGGTAGACGTGACCCGCGCCGCCGTCGAGCGTGACGACGTCGCCCTTCTTGAGCGTGATCGTCTCGGTCGGGCGCCCGGCCTCGTCGTACTGCGTGACCGTCACCATCTGCTCGGCGTAGCTGACCGCGAGCGCGGAGCAGCCGGCGACGCACGGCTTGCCCATCCCGCGCGCGACGACGGCGGCGTGGCTGGTCATCCCGCCGCGCGCCGTGAGGATGCCGCGCGCGGCCTTCATGCCGTGGATGTCCTCCGGCGAGGTCTCGACGCGCACGAGGATGACGGCCTCTCCCTGGCCGGCGCGCCGCTCGGCCTCGTCGGCGCTGAAGACGATCTTGCCCTGCGCGGCGCCCGGGCTCGCGGAGAGCCCGCGCGCGAGGAGCTTCTTCGGCGCGCTCGGGTCCAGCGTCGGGTGGAGGAGCTGGTCGAGCGACGACGGATCGACGCGGCAGACGGCCTCGTCGCGCGTGATGAGGCCCTCCTTGGCCATCTCCACGGCGGCGCGGACGGCGGCCGGGCTCGTGCGCTTCGCCGAGCGGCACTGGAGCATGTAGAGGTGGCCGTCCTGGATCGTGAACTCCAGATCCTGCATGTCGCGGAAGTGCCTCTCGAGGCGGGCGCCGATCGACACCAGCGTCGCGAACGCCTCGGGCATGCGCCGCTCGAGCGACTCGTCGTCGTTCTTGCCGCCGGCGCGGATCGGCATCGGCGTCCGGATCCCGGCGACGACGTCCTCGCCCTGCGCGTTCGGGAGCCACTCCCCGTAGAGCACGCGCTCGCCGGTCGACGGGTCGCGCGTGAACGCGACGCCGGTCGCGCTCGTCTCTCCGAGGTTGCCGAAGACCATCGCCTGGACGTTGCACGCGGTCCCCCAGCTCTCGGGGATGTCGTGCATCTTGCGGTAGACGACGGCGCGCGGGTTGCTCCACGACTTGAAGACGGCGCGGATCGCCCACCAGAGCTGCTCCTTCGGGTCCTCCGGGAAGTCCTTCTTCGTCTTCTCCTTGACGATCGCCTTGAACGTCACGACGAGGGCCTCGAGGTCGTCGGCCGGGATGTCGGCGTCGGTGACCTTGCGGCGGAGCTCCTCGGCGTTGAGGCGCGTGGCGTCGACGTCGCGCTCCTTGGCGATGCGCGCGCGCAGCTCGTCGAGCGCGTGCTCGAAGTGCTCGCGCGAGACGCCGAGCGCGACGTCGGCGTACATCGCCACGAAGCGGCGGTAGGCGTCGTAGACGAAGCGCTTGTTGCCCGTGCGCTCGATGAGCCCCTTCGCGGTGGTCTCGTTGAGCCCGAGGTTGAGGATGGTGTCCATCATCCCGGGCATCGACGCGCGCGCGCCGGAGCGGACGCTCACGAGCAGCGGGGCCTTCGGATCGCCGAACCGCATGCCGATGCGCTTCTCGAGCAGCGCGAGGGCCTCGTCGACCTCCGAGCCGAGCTCCGCGGGCATCGCGCCCGTCGCCGTGAACGCGCGGCACGCCTCCGTCGAGATCGTGAAGCCGGGCGGGACGGGGAGCCCGAGCGACGTCATCTCCGCGAGCCCGGCGCCCTTGCCGCCGAGCGTGTCGCGACGCGTGGGATCTCCCTCGGCCTTGCCGTCACCGAATGAAAACACGAGCTTCATGGCGGGCCGCACTTTACACAAGAAGCGGGCTCGCGGGGGCGCTGGTCGCGTGGGGGCGGGCTGCCCCAGCCGTAGCCTCCGGACCGGCCTCGTCCGGCGTCGTCGAAGGCGAGCACCGCGTCGCGTCGAGCGCCCGGCCCGCGCGCGGCGGCGAGCACCGCGTCGCGTCGAGCGCCCGCCTGCGCGTGACGGCTGGCCGTCGCCGCGCCGGGCGTCTAAGCTCGAGCCGTGAGGTCTCGACTCGTCCCCTCGGCCGCCGCGGTCGCGCTCGCGCTGGGGACGGCGGCGGCGTGTGGCACCATGCTCCCGGAGGACGACGCCTCGTTCGCGGACGGCGGCGACGCGGCGCCCCCCGCCGCGGACGCGGCCGCCGACGGAGCGACGGTGGAGGCGGCGATCGAAGGCGGGCGCGACTACCACGCGGAGGTGATGGCGGACGAGCCGGTCGCCTACTACCGGTTCGAGGAAGACAGCGACGCGACGAGCGCGATCGACGAGATGGGCGCGCACCCCGGCGTGTACCAGGGACCTTCGACGATCGTCCGGGGGCTCGCGGGGGAAGGTCATGCGCGCAAGTTCGAGGTGGACAGCGCGGGCACGGGCGTCTCGGTCGCGTCGGACGCGGCCATGTCGCTCGCCTTCGCAGGCGCCCGCGCGATGTCCGTCGAGGTCTGGATCCAGGGGCGGCCCGCGTCGCCGACGGAGGGCGTGGTGCTCGGCCGCTTCGCGAACGGCGTGCGGAACTTCCCGAACGGCGGCGGCTACGGCCTTTTCGTGTCCGACACGGTTCGCTTCGTACGGCAGCGCTCGGACAACGCGTTCAGCGTCTCGACCGAGTCCAGCGAGGCGTTCCCCTTGGACGGCACGCGTCACGTGGTCGCGACCTACGACGGGAAGACCGTCGTCCTCTACGTGGACGGCGTGAGGTCCGCGGCCGCGGACACCGACGTCGAGCTCGAGTCGAGCTCGTCCCCCCTGCTCATCGGCGCGGGCGTCGAGCCGTTCCTGGGGCCGATCGACGAGGTCGCCGTCTACGCGCACGCCCTCCCTCCCGAACGGGTGAAGGCGCACTACGACGCCCGCTGATCCGGCGCGCGCGCCGTCGCCCACGGACGAGCGCGCCCGCCTCCGCCGTGAGCTCGCGCGCGCGTCAGACGAGGCGCGAGAAGTCGCCGATGCGCAGCATGCACTGCGCGCCGTGCGAGAGCAGCTCGAGGCGCTTCGGCGTACGGGCGTCGTTCGGATCGTTGACGAGCGTGCGCGTGAAGACGTCGTCGAGCCGCGCCGCGAGGTCCTCGGCGCCCGCGAGCGCGGCGGTGACCGCCTCCTCGCTCTCGAGCGCGGTGGTCGACGCGTCGACCTTGACGATGACGTCGACGATCGCGTGGTCGTCGGGCTTCTCGAAGGCGTCCTTCCCGTGGAGGACGGGCTTCGCCTCCTTGGAGATCCCGCTGAGGCGCTTGGCGACGGTGCGCGCCTTCTCGAGCCACGCGCGCCCCTCGTTGACCGCGCGGTGGAGCGCCTTCGCCCGCGCGAGGACGTGCGCAGGGCGATCGAGATCGCCGCCCGCGCACGCCGCGTCGGCGGCCGCGCTCGAGGTCTGCGCGGCGACGACGCCGCGGAGGCGCTCGTGCGTGAAATCGCGGAGCTTCTTGATCGTCTCCTCCTTCGAGAGGTCGAGCTTCTTCGCCGCGGGGCCTTCGGCGAGGCCGTCGTAGGCCCACGCGAAGAGGTCGGCGAGGCGGAGCGCCGCGTACGCCGGGGCGCGCTTCGAGCTCTCCAGCAGCGTCCGCAGCGTGGCGATGCACGCGCGGCGGAGGGCGAACGGATCGGCGGCGCCCGTCGGCGAGAGCCCGACGGCGAAGCAGCCGGCCAGCGTGTCGAGGCGGTCGGCCAGCGCGACGCAGGCCGAGACGTCGTCCTCGGCGACCGGCCCCTCGGCGCCGATCGGCCGGTAGTGGTCGCGGACGGCGCCCGCGACCTCGGCCGGCTCCCCGGCGTAGAGCGCGTAGTCGCGGCCCATCTCGCCCTGGAGCTCGGGGAACTCGCCGACCATGAGCGAGACGAGGTCGAACTTGCAGAGGTGCGCCGCGCGGCGCACGAGCGCGACGCGCTCCTCGGGCAGGCCGATCGCGGCGGCGATCTTCGTCGCCAGCGCCTCCAGGCGCGTCACCTTCTCGCGCACCGTGCCGAGGCGGTTGTGGAAGACGATGCCCTGGAGCTTGGCGACCCGGTCCTCGATCTTCGCGCGGCGGTCCTCCTCGTAGAAGAACTTGGCGTCGGCGAGGCGCGCGCGCATGACGCGGTCGTTGCCCTTCGCGATGCGCGCCGGATCGAGCGCGGTGTTCACGACGGTGAGGTAGCGCGGCAAGAGCTCGTCGCCCGAGCCGGGCTTGGCGACGCAGAAGTACTTCTGGTGGCCGCGCGCGACGGCGCGGATCACCGACGCCGGCAGGTTCAGGTACGCGTCGTCGAACGAGCCGGTGACGACGTGCGGATCCTCGACGAGCGAGGCGTTCTCGTCGACGAGGTACGGATCGGGATCGTGGACGCCGCCGGCCGCCTTCGCGGCGGCGCCGACGCGATCCATCATCGCCTTCGCGCGCTCCTCGCGATCGACGAGCACGTTCGCGGCGCGCATCGCGTCCACGTAGGTCGAGGCGTCGGCGAGCTCGAGCTTGCCGGGCGAGAGGAAGCGGTGCCCGTGCGTCGCGCGGCCCGAGCGGACGCCGGCGAACGACACGTCGACGGTGTCGGCGCCGGACAGCGCCACGAGCCACTGGACGGGACGGCCGAACGTCGCGTCTCCCGAGCCCCAGCGCATCGACTTGCGGAACGGGATCTCCGCGCAGATCTCGGCGAGGGCCTTGCCGAGGAGCTCGCGCGCGTCGCGCCCGCGCTCCTGCCGGCGCCCGACGAGGTAGCGGCCGGCCTTCTGCTTGCCCGACGCGGCCCGGTCGACGACCGAGAGCTGCTCGAGCGGGACGCCGAGCTTGGCCGCGAACGCCTCGGCCGCCTTCGTCGGCTTGCCGTCCTTGTACGCCGCGGTCTCGGGCGGCCCCACGACCTCCTCGTCGAGGTCGGGCTGGCGCTCGGCGACGTCCTCGACGAGGAGCGCGAGGCGCCGCGGCGTGCCGAGCGCGCGGACGTCGCCGTGCGCCAGGCGCAGCGCCTCGAGCTTCGTGCGGGCGAGGCCCGGGAGCGCCGCGAGCGCCGCGTCGACGTAAGAGGAGGGGAGCTCCTCGGTTCCGATCTCGAGCAGGAGGGATTTTCCCATCGTCGCGCCGCGACGCTAGCAGAAATGGCGCTCCCCTGTCGGCGAGCTCTTCGCGCGCGGCGCTGCGGCGATCCCGGCTCCCGCGCGATGCGGCGCCGGGGCGATCGCGCGATCTCCGGAGCGCGGCGGACGGCGTCGCGCTCGCGCTCGCCGCTCCCGCGCGTGGGGTGCGCGCCGCGGTTCGGCGAGCGCCGGACGAGCCGGCGACGGAGCCGCGTCGGCCTCACCCGACGAGCCGACGGCGTCTCGATTGCGTAACGAACGCGCTGAAAGACGGGGAAATACGCGGTGTGCCGTTGCGGATCGAGGGCAGCAGCGGTAGGTAGCCGGCCGTCCAGATGAGTTCTCCGCTTACGCTGCGCCGCACGCTTGCTTGCCTCCTGTTCGGCTCCGTCGCCGTCGCCGCCCTCCAGGCGGGCTGCGGCGACACGACGGGCTCGACCTTCGCGCCCGGCGCCGAGGACCCCGACGGCACGTCGTCCGGCGACCTGCCCCCCGGCTTCGGCGACGGCGACGGCGACGGCGGTCCCGGCAGCAGCTCCGGCAACGTCGACGCGACCGGCGTGCTCGACGTCTCGCCCGCCACCGCGACCATCAACGTGACGATCGTGAACGGCGTCGTCACGGTCCCGAAGCAGACCTTCACCGCGTCGTACAACGGCCAGGCCGTCACCGGCGTCACGTGGCTCTTCGACCGCGGCGAGCTCGGGGACGTCAGCAACACCGGCGTCTTCACCGCGAGCGGAACCAACGTCGGCGAGGGCATCGTCACGGCGCGCTACGGCGCGCGCGAGGGCACGGCGACGGTCAAGATCGTCGTGAAGGCCACGCAGAACGGCGCGCCAGCGGGCGCGGGCGCGGACGCGGGCGGGGGCGGCTTCGGCGGTCTCGGCGGCGTCGGCGGCGAGCCGCTCGGTCCCGAGGTCGGGGCGAGCGTCGTGACGAAGCTGAAGACCCAATCGAACGCGCCGGCGAGCGCGGAGGAGCTCGGCTTCCTCTACCCGTACGACCTCACGGTCTGGCCGCGCGGCCTCCTCCCGCCGCTCCTCATGTGGCAGACGACGCACGAGGCGTCGGCGGTCTACGTGAAGCTCTCGCAGGG
The DNA here is from genome assembly GCA_019637105.1 of Labilithrix sp. Classification (GTDB taxonomy): domain Bacteria; phylum Myxococcota_A; class Polyangia; order Polyangiales; family Polyangiaceae; genus Labilithrix. The sequence goes on along the minus strand of JAHBWF010000008.1, from coordinate 86,724 downwards.
CAACTACAGCTTCGAGGGCACGTACATGGTCAGCCAGCACGGCGCCGGCAGCGACGCGCGCAAGCGCGTCCGCCTCGAGGAGACGCCCTGGCGCATGGCGACGCAGGGCAACTCGGGCGACGACCTCGAGCTCGAGGTGAAGATCTACGCGCCGTCCGAGGACAAGGTCTACGGCCCGATCAAGCGCACCTGGAAGGTCGCGCCCGGCGTCCTCCGCGGGACCGTCTACTACAACTCCTACGACTCGCTCATCACGACCGGGGGCAGCGGCGAGACCGGCGGCGTCATCAAGATCAAGCCGCGCTCCCCCGATCCGGAGCTCGCGATCCCGAACATGGCGGGCAAGTGCCACGTCTGCCACTCGGTCTCGGCCGACGGCTCGACCCTCTTCGTCCAGGACGGCAAGATCGACTTCAACGCGGCGACCGACGACTACCGCAACGGCGCCTCCTACGATCTCGCCACGGCGGCCCGGACCAACGAGTACCCCGGCGCGACGACCGCCGCGCAGAACCGCAAGTTCGTCTGGTCCGCGCCGTACCCGGACGGCTCGTTCGCGCTCGCGAGCTCGCACTGGGCGCGCGAAGCCTACATGCAGACGACCTCGCAGCTCTTCGCGCGCGTCGGCGGCGCGGCGGTCGCGAGCACGGGCTTCACCAACGTGGTGTCGAACGCGGTGACGCCCGCGTTCGCGCCGGACGGCCGCAAGGTCGCCTTCAACTTCTGGGAGGGCGCCGGCGCCGGCGGCGTGACCGCGGGGGCCGGCCACTCGCTCGCCATCATGGACTTCGCCTGCGGCGCCGCGGCCGGCTCGGTCGCGTGCAACGGGTCGACGCGCGCGTTCTCGAACGTACGCGAGGTCTACCGCGACGCCGGGCGGTGGCCCGGCTGGCCGAGCTTCGTCCCGGACGGCAACGCGATCGTGTTCCACAACGCGAACCACGGCGGCGAGTGCGCCCCCGCCGCGCCGAACAACACGAAGGACCCGGTGACGGGCGAGTACATCCCGTACAAGAACTCGACGAGCAACTGCCAGCTCACGACCTGGTACCGCGCGACGTCCGAGCTCTGGATCGCGCGCGACGGCGCGACGAAGAACGCGCGCCGCCTCGACGCGGCCAACGGCAGCGGCGGGGCTCTGCCGACCAGCGCGGCCCACCCGGACGACTCGATCGTCAACTACCAGCCGACGGTCAACCCGGTCGCCTCCGGCGGTTACTACTGGGTCGTCTTCACGTCGCGCCGCCTCTACGGCAACCTGCTCACCGGGCAGCCGTGGGGAGCGAACGGCGCCACCGGCGGCCGCATCAAGAAGCTCTGGGTCGCGGCGATCGACATCAACAACCCGAACCCGACGGCGGATCCGAGCCACCCGGCGTTCTACCTCCCCGGCCAGGAGCTCGAGGCCGGCAACACGCGCGGCTTCTGGGCCGTCGATCCGTGCAAGCCGAACGGGCAGAGCTGCGAGACCGGCGACGAGTGCTGCAACGGCTTCTGCCGCAAGGACGCCCAGAGCGGCGAGCTCGTCTGCAAGGACAAGCCGCCGGGCGGCCAGTGCGTCCAGGAGTTCGAGAAGTGCACGGTGGACGCGGACTGCTGTGACCCGAAGTTCCAGTGCATCGCGAACAAGTGCACGCGCCCTGATCCGAACGTGAAGTGATCGCGGCGCCGCCCCTCCCGGGCGGCGAGCCGGGCGCGCGGTCCAAGCGGGACCGCGGCCGGGCGTGGACGGCGTCGAAAGAAGACCTCGTGGAGACGCGCCGCCGGAACGGCGCGTCGTGGCCGCGATCTACGTCAGATCGGCGAGATCCGTCGGCAAAACTCGACCGGAGGCGCCCGGATCCGCGCTTGTCGGGCGCGTTTTGGCCATGGTATTCCTTCGGCCCCATGAAGCCCTGGCGTCTCGGCCTCGCATTCGCTGTCCTCGTCGTGGGTTGCTCGAGCGGCGCCGACGAACCGTACAAGCCCGCTCCGGAGTGGTCGGGTCGCAAGCCGAGCCTGCCGCCTCCGCCGACGCTCAGCTCGGCGCCGATCAAGGTCGGCGACGCCTACACGATCCACGGCGCTTCGCACCACCTCCGGAGCCGGCTCCACGAGGCCGACGTCACCAAGTCGCCGATCACGATCGTCGGCTACATCGTCGAAGAGAACGTCACCGACGCGCCCGGCTGCGCGCTCCACAAGATGGGCAAGGCCGATCCCGAGAACTGCCCGGCCCCGGGCCAGCCGGCGATCGAGATCCCGTCGTTCTGGATCGCGGACGAGAAGGGCGCCGGCAAGGACAAGCCCCGCGTCCGCGTGCTCGGCTGGGCGAAGAACTACGCCACCGTCTTCGAGGCGTTCGAGAAGTACAAGAACCTCAAGGAGATCAAGAACCCGGAGAAGGATCTCGTGAAGGACGAGATCTGGAGCGTCGACGTCCCGTACCCGCTCCCGGCGGTGGGCGCGAAGGTGAAGGTCACCGGCAAGTACGGCTTCGTCTTCTCGAAGTCGTCGACCGGCCTCGTGTCCGATCCGGTCAACGGCGTCATGACGTACGAGAAGATCGAGTACGTCGAGCCCGCGCCGGCGCCGATCGCCTTCAAGAACAAGCCCGGCAGCAAGTAGCCGTCGCGCGGCCCGCGCCGCGCCCGGCCGTCCGTCGAACGCCGCCGCGACTCGGGTCGCGCGCGGCGTCGTCGTTTTGGCGCTCGGGAGCGAGCCTCGGCGCCCGTCGCCGTCGTCGCGGCCCGCGCTCAGCCGAGCAGCGCCTTCACGTCGCGCGCCGCGGCCGACTGCGCCGCCGGCGCGAGGACCTGGAGCATCGCGCGGCGCTCGGCTTCGCCGAAGCCGCCGCCGGTCTGCGCGATCCAGTGGCTCGCGACGAGCGCGCCCGCGCCGACGGCGAACGCGGCGTCGGTCGACTCGGCGCCGATCGCGAGGGGCTCCGGCTCGTCCGCCGAGCCCGCCGTCCCGTTCATCCGTCCGGCGCCGGAGAGGCGCGCGCTCGCCGCCAGGAGCGCGCGGTCACGCAGGAGATCGACGGCGACGAAGAGCGCGCGCGTGGCCTTGGCGGCGAAGAGCTGGCGCGTCGCCCGGCCGAGCGCGGTGTCGACCGCGCGCTGAGGGAGCTGCGCGAGCGCGCGCCCGACGATGGTTCGTCCAGCCTGCGTCGCCGCGAGCGCGAGGCTCTCGTGCGTCCAGGCGAACGCCGGCGCCGCGCGCGTCATCGTGGCGAGGTCGGTGAGCGGCGTCTTCCTGAGGAAGGCCTCCATCGCCGCCGTGAAGGCGGTGAGCTCGACGGCGGAGCTGCTCGCCGGCAGCTCCATCAGCGGCCGCGGCGTGCGCGTCTCGGTCACGCGCCTCAGCTCGGGCCACGCGGTCAGGCGCTTCGGCGGCTCGGTGCCGAGGAACCGCTCCGAGCCGGTCCACCACCGGAGATCGACGTCGGTGCGCGCGAGATCGAACATGCGCGAGAACCACGTGTGCCTCGACAGCGCGTCGCCGACGTTCAGCGGCGCCGGGACGCGCGCGAGGGTCTTCTCGACGACGTCGAGGATCCGCCTCGGACCGCTCCGGCGGAAGACCGCGTCGAAGCCCGGGTGCGTCGCCTGCACGATGTCGTGGAGGCACGCGGCGAGCGCCCACTCGCTGCCGCTCGGCGCGGGCGAGAGCGTGTCGATCGGCGCGAGGCGCCGCGCGATCCGCACGCGCGCGAGCTCCGAGCGCGACAGGAGGTCGACGTCGCTCGGCTGCCGGTGGTCGCCGAGCGCGAGCGCGTTCTTCCCGCCGAAGAGCTTGCCGGGGAGCATCGTCCCGCCCACCACGAGCGGCCCGAGGAACGTCGAGAAGAGCCGCTCGCAGAGCGCCTGCGGATCGTCCTTCGCCATGGCTCGTCAACGAGGCGGCTCTCGCCCGGGGCCCGCGAGCTGAGGGACGCCGGGATCGGCCGGCTCCGGCGGCGGCTCGACCTGGCTCAGCGCGAACATCCCGAGCGGCTCGAGCTTGAGGTCGACGGGGCGCTCTTCGAGCGCGCGGTGGATGGCGTCGGCGACGAGCGGCTCCCACGCCTGCGCCTCGAGCAGCGCCGTCTCGAGCGGGGAGAACGCGCCCTCCTCGACGGCGATCGCGCGCGCGCCGGTGTCGATGAAGAGCACCTGCGCGGCCGACGCGCCGAGCGCGCGGTAGAGGACCTCCGGCGCGACCGCGGGCGTCACGTCGTACCCGGCGGGGATGTAGAGGTTCGGGTGGATCTCGACGAAGAACATCCCGAGCGGGACCGCCTCGATCCCCTGGCTCGATCGGAGGAACGCGCCCTTCTCCGTCAGCGCCACCTGCGTGCGCAGGATGGTCTGGTGCGGGAGCGCGTACGCGATGCGGCGGAGGAGCGAGAGCTGCTGCGGCTGGATCCACGTCGCCGTCACGTTGCGCCACGGAGAAGGCGAGGGGACCACGCGGAGCGGGACGCGCACCGGATCGGGCAGCCGCGTCGCGCGCGCGGTCAGCGTGTCGGCGCCGCTCTCGCTCCGCAGCTCCACGCGCGCGAAGGCGCGGAGGTCGCCCATCTGCGGCGTCTTCTCGAGCGTCCAGGGCTCGTCGCCGCGCCCGCGCAGGAGCACGAGGCCGTTCGGATCGAAGACGGGGCACGCGCGGAGGGCGACGGGGTGGCGGTAGCCCATCTCGACGGCGACCCCGGGGCCCGCGGGCAAGAACGTCGTCAGCCCGGGGGTCCGCGCCATCAGCGGCCGCATGCGCTTCGGCAGCTCCGGGATCCGCATGACGTAGCGGCGCACCGGCCCCTCGTCGAACGCGCTCTCGGGCGGCCACTCGCCGACGGCGACCTCGCCCTCGACGCGCGACCGGACGAAGTAGTGGATGAGCGCCGGGCCGAGGCCCTGCTCGGCCACGATGAAGCGGGGCCCGCTGTCGTCGTTCGTCGACGGATCGACGTGCGGCATCAGGCGGAGCAGGAGCGAGCGGAGGGTGACCTCCTTGTCCGTGCCGTAAACCTGGGTGAAGCGATCGTGGTAGAGGACGAGCGGCGCGTCCGTCGAGATGAGCTGCGTCGCGTCGTAGCCGAAGGGCGCCGCGGCGTCGCGGTACTGGACGAAGTGGCGGCTCGTGCCCGTGAAGGTGAAGCCGCCGACGAGGCGCGCGGTCTCGGCGACGCGGTCCATGCGGTCGCTCGACTCGGCGGCGAACGAGAGCGTGATCTCCTTCGTCCCGAGCTTGCTCTGGACGATCTCGATGACGAGGCTCGGCATCAGGTCCTCGAGCGAGTGCTCGCGCGTGTAGACGCTGAGCCACGCCACCAGGCGATCGAGCGAGGGCAGCAGCACGAGCCCCTTCGCGCCGAGCGCCACGCCCTTGCCCTCGAGGCCGAGGCCCGGGGTGCGGAGGCGGGTCTGGTGGAGCGCGATGCGTTCGAGCATGCGAGGGCCGACAGCATACAAGACGGACGACGCCGCTTGGCCCGAGGTCGCTCGCGGACGCCGGTGGGCCCTCCGGCGCGCGCCCCGGAGGCTGGGACATCGCCGCACCGGTCGAACGCCGGCGCGGCTGGATCGGCTCTGGCTCAAATTTTTCAGCGGATCATCGTTGTAACGTATTGAAATCGCTTGTTCGTACGAATGCCGAGAGGTGGCATCGTGTGTGCTCGAGTGTGCAACACACCCGGTTCGGAGGACTTCGATGATCTCGCTCTCTCGTTGGTTCGTGCTCGCCGCCCTGCCCCTCGCGATGTCCACGCTCGTCGGCTGCGCCGCGGAGGGCGAGGAGGAGGACGTGAGCGACGGCGAGGTGACCGAGGACGAGCTGCGCAAGGGCGCCGCCGAGCAGTGGGTCTACAACGGGACGATGCCGCAGCTCGACCAGCCGTCGCTGACCGTCTCGCTCACGGCGCACACGGCGCGCGTCACCGGGTTCGTCCCCGCCGGCTGGAACCAGCCGCTCCCGTACTACGCGGACACGATCACCGAGGGCGGCCGCACGAAGGTCGCCGTGGTCTATCCGATCGCCACCGGCTCGAGCGTCAACTCGCAGGGCACGAGCTACTCGATCAGCCGCGTCTCGCCGTGGGTCCCCACGAACTCGGCGGCCACCTGGGGCGGCTTCCCCTTCATCCCGTACAACCGCGGCATCGCCTTCCACGGCCCGATCACCGCGAGCGACGGCGAGTGGAAGCTGATCCGCGGTCCGGTCTCGCACGGCTGCAACCGCATGCAGGGCGAGCACGTGACGGAGCTCGCGCACCTCATCGGCGTCGACATGACGACGACGGTCCACCGCGGCGACGCCACGACGGGCCTCAACGTGCCGGTCACCGTCATCCGCAAGCCCGACGTCTGGAACGGCAAGCAGGTCGACGTGAACTACCCCGCGGCGCGCGGCGTCACGCGGCCCACCGGCCCGGACGTGAAGATGTTCCCGTCGTGGTCCGCCGACCAGCTCGCCGCGTTCGTGTGCCCGCTCAACAAGCGCGAGCTCAACGGCTCCCGCACGATCCCCGAGAACTACTGCGCGCGCCGCTACCAGAACGCCTTCGACCCCGCGATCGGGCCGCGCTGAGCCCGAGGGCGGGAGCCGCGCCGGCGCTCGGCGCGGCGCGAGCCGTCACGCCGCCTCGGCGGGGATCGTGTCGTCCGAGTCGACCCGCTCGTTCGCGGGCCGGAGCTCGACGATCCCGAGCCAGGCGAAGAGCCGGATCGCCTGCCACGTGGGATCGATCTCGAACCAGCGCACGCCGAAGTTCGGGCGCATCGCGTGGCGGTGGTGGTTGTTCTGGAAGAGCTCGCCCAGCGTCAAGAAGTCGAAGACGAGGGTGTTGCGCGAGACGTCGTCGCTCTCGAAGTTGCGGTAGCCGTAGCGGTGGCCGCACCAGTTGACGATCGCTCCGTGGATCGGGCCCATGACGAAGTGCGCGGGGAGCAAGAGCCACATCCACCAGTGGCTCGCGAACGCCGCGTAGAAGAGCGTGTAGCCCGCCAGCCAGACGACGCGCGCCGGCCACGACTGGCTCAGGCGGTCGAGCGCGGGCCAGTCGGGGATGCCCTTCGCGAACCTCGCCTCCGGCTCCTCGCGGCGGTACGCGAAGGCGTCGTAGCGGCGCTTCGTCGCCAACATCATCGTGAGGACGTTCGAGTGGTTCTCGGGCGAGTGCGGATCCTTCGGCCCGTCGCTGTACGCGTGGTGCATCCGGTGGAGGATCGCGTAGCCGCGCGTGCTGAGGAAGCTCGAGCCCTGCGACAGGTACGTGCAGAGGTGGAAGAACCGCTCCCAGCCCTTCGACATCGTGAACTGCTTGTGCGCGCCGTAGCGGTGGAGGAAGAAGGTCTGGAAGAAGACCGACGAGACCCAGTGCCCGACGAAGAAGATCGCGATCGCCATGGTTCGGCGCGACTGTACGACCCCGTCGCCCGCGCGCCCGCCATCGTTCGGTCAGCTTTCGCCGGCGGCGTCAGGAAACGGTCAGGCCGAGCCGCCCCGCGGAGCTCGACCGGCGAGCCGGCGGCCTCCGCGGCGCGCGGCCTGCCGAGCGATCGGCGGCCCTTCGACGGGCGCGGGCTCGGCCGCGGGCCCGAGGTCGAGCTCGGTCGCGGGCCCGAGGTCGAGCTCGGCGGCGCGATCGTTTTTGCTCGTCGCGGATCCGGACCCTGCGACAATGCCGCTGCGTATGGCGGTGTCGCGACACTCCGTCTTCCTCCGAAGGCTCGCCTGGCTCGGCGCCGCGCGCGCGCCGTTCTGGGTGCTCCGCTACACCCCGCCGGTCGTCGGTTGGACGGCCGCGCTGCTCTCGAAGGACGCCCGCCGGCGGGTGATCGACAACCTCCGTCGCGTCCGCGGCGCGGCCCCGGCGTGGCGCGACACCGTCGACACCATGCGGACGTTCGCGAGCTTCGCCGGCGCCCTGGGCGAGTCGCTCGCCACCGGCTCGAAGAACGAGCGCCCGCTCGAGCCGGTCATCGAGGGCGGCGAGCACCTGCGCGCGGTGCTCGGCGGGCCGTTCATCATCGGGACGATCCACTCGGGCGGCTGGGACGTGCTCGGCGCGCTGCTCACGGGCGACCTCGCGCTCGACGTCGTGCTCGTGATGGCGCACGAGGCCCACGCGGAGGCGGAGCGCCTGCACGACGAGGCGCGCGGGAAGATGCGCGTCCGCGTGGTCCACGTCGGCGACGACGCGCTCGACGCGCTGCCGCTCCTCGGCCAGCTGCGCGGCGGCGGCGTCGTCGCGATGCAGCTCGATCGGACGCCGCCGGGGATGCGCGTCGTGCCCGTCGAGCTCTTCGGCGCCGCCTCCGCGCTCCCGGAGGGACCGTTCCGGCTCGCGCGGCTCGCGCGGGCGCCGATCCTCCCGATCTTCTGCGCGCGCACCGGCTTTCGCCGCTACCGCGTCGTCATCCACGAGCCGATCCGCCTCGACCGCGCGGACCCGCCGGAGGCGACCGCCCGCGCCGCGCAGTCGGTCGCCGACCGCATCACGGCCTTTTTACGCGCGCACCCGTCGCAGTGGTTCAACTTCTGACGGGGCCGCGCTCGTTCGCGCGCCCGGCCGCGCGCCGGCGCGCCGCGGCGAGGTGCAGCCAGGCGGGCCCGCGCAGCCTCCGGCCGGCGACGAGGCGGCGGACCTTCTCGCCGAAGCGGATCCCGAGCTCCGGCACGATCCAGCCGGGGTGCTTCGGCGCCTCGCGCGCGAGGAGCTCGAGGAGCGCCTCGTGATGCGGCGCGCGGCCGGTCGCGCGCTCCTCGCGGTCCTCCATGAAGACGACGAAGACCGCGACGTCGGGATCGAGCTCGCGGACGAAGGCGAGCGTGCCCTCGGCCTCCTCGACGGTCTCGCCCTCGGCGCCCAGGACGAACGAGTGCGCGTCGGCGATCCCGTGACGGAGGAACGACGCGCGGACGCGCCGGACGTCGTCGAGATCGAACGGCTTGCGCAGGCGCGCGAGCACGCGCGGCGTGCCGGTGTCCGTGCCGAGCTCGGCGCCGGCGCAGCCCGCGCGCCGCATCGCGGCGACGAGCTCGTCGTCCAGCGTCGCCGGCGTCGCGTAGCAGACCCACGGCAGCGGCGCGCCCCGCCGCTCGAGCGCCGCGCACACCGCGAGCGCGTGCGCGCGCGGGACGTTGAAGACGCTGTCCACGAGGAAGGCGTACGACACGCCGGGGACGCGCGCGCGCTCGGCGATCTCGTCGGCGACCCGCTCGGGATCGCGCAGGCGCACCTTGCGGCCCTCGAGGTCGGGGTAGTCGCAGTAGGCGCAGTGGAACGCGCAGCCGCGCTTGGTCTGGAAGCTCTCGGTGCCGTCGACGTCGAAATAGCGCGGGTCCGCGAGGTCGCGCGCGGGCGGCGCGAGCGCGTCGAGATCCGAGGCCGGGACGGGCGGCGCGCGCAGGCCGAGCTTGGCGTCGAGCTGGACGAGGCGGCGCTCGGCGACGGCGCTCCGCACCACGCGAGGCGGCCGCTCGCCTCGGTCGATCCCGCTCACGAGCGCGCGAAACGCGAGCTCGCCCTCGCCGACGACCGCGTGGTCGGCGCCCAGCCGAGCGAGCAGCCCGCTCGGCTGGAGGGTGATCGCCGCGCCGCCCAGGACGAGCGGCGCGCGCGACGCGGCCCGGATCGCCCGGGCGACGTCCTCGTAGTACGCGAGGAGCGGCTCGGACGAGCCGTACGCGTTGTCGTGGAGGTTCCGGAGCCCGAGCCCGATCACGTCGGGCCGGAAGCTCGCCGCGGCCTCGCCCGCGGCGCGGAGCGGCTCCTCCTCGAAGCAGAGGTCGACCACGCGGACCGCGTGCGCGTCGCGGACCGCTCCGGCGACCGACAGCACGCCGAGCGGTACGACGGGCGCCGGGTACCGCTCGCGGTTCGCGCTGATGAGGAGCACGCGCATCGACGCGAGCATGCTACCGCGAGCCACGCGGAAGAGCATGCGACGAAGCTCGTCCGCGTGGCCGGCGCGGCCGGGCTCGACGTCGGCGAAGAAAGCGACGGCCCGCGCTCACGCGCCGCGCGCCGCGCGCGCGCGTGGCCGGCGCGGCCGGGCTCGACGTCGGCGAAGAAAGCGACGGCCCGCTCGACGCGTCGAGCTGCGAGCGCTAACGACGGATGGACGTGCGAACGGAACGGCCCCGATGGACGGTGTGGCTGCCTGCGATCTTCGCGGTCGTGATCCTGAGCTTTCTCGGCGCGACGGCGGTCTCGCAGTGGCAGTCGTTCGCGACCGATCGGGCCGCTCGCGAGATCGCGTACAACACCGCGCCGAGCATCGAGCACCTGACGTCGGCGCGCGCGGAGATCCGGAACCTGCAGTTCTTGATGCGCGACGAGCTCGACCGCGTCGAGCGCGGTCAACGCGCCGATCCGCGCGCCGTCGCGCATTCGCGGCAGGATCGAGCAGGAGATGGACGTCTACCTCACGCTCCCGGTGGGCCGGCGGAGCAGACGCTCTGGGGCAACGTCTCGTACGCAGAAGGAGCTCGACGCGGCCGTGACGCGCTTCCTCGAGGAGACCGCGCGGGCCGACGTCCCCAACGCGACCTCGACGCTCGCGCTCGACTTCGGCACCGCGGCGACGAACCTGAGCGCCGCGATCATGGACGTGATCGAGGTCAACGCGACCCACGCCCACGACCTCGCGATGGAGATCCAGCAGATCCGCAGCCGGGCGACCTACGCGGCGTTCGGGCTCGACGCGCTCGCGACGGTGATCGCCGTCACCGGCGCGGTGATGCTGCGCCGCGTGATCCGCGACCACGCCGAGCTCGTCGAGCGCCACCGCGAGCTCGAAGGGGAGCGCGCCTTCGAGCTCGAGCAGTTCGCCGGGCGCGTCGCGCACGACATCTTGAGCCCGCTCGGCGCGGTCTCGTTCGCGCTGCAGCTCGCGAGTCAGCAGGAGATCGACACGTGCAAGCGCGCGCAGATCGTCGAGCGCGGGACGGCGGCGTTGAACCGCGTGAAGCGGCTCGTCGACGGCCTGCTCGACTTCGCGCGCGCCGGGGCCACGCCCGATCCGGACGCGCGCGCCGACATCCGCGCGACCTTGATGGACGTGGCGAGCGAGCTCCAGCCCCTCGCCGACGAGCGCTCGATCGAGCTCGCGATCAAGGAGGACGGCGTCTGCTTCGCGCGGTGCAACGCCGGCGTGCTCACGAGCCTCGTCGCGAACCTCGCGCGGAACGCGATCAAGTACATCGGTGACCGGCCCGTCCGGCACATCGAGATCCGCGCGGAGCACTGCGCCGAGCTCGTCCACGTCGAGGTGGAGGACACCGGCCCCGGGCTCGCCCCCGACGTCGAGCCGCACATCTTCCAGCCCTACGCGCGCTCGCACAGCGCCACGGAGCCCGGCATCGGCCTCGGCCTCGCGACGGTGAAGCGCCTCGCCGAGGCGCACGGCGGGCGCGTCGGTGTCCGCTCCGTCCCCGGGGCCGGCTGCGTCTTCTGGTTCGAGCTCCCGACCGCGCCCGCCGCCTCCGCCCGCGAGCTCTTGCCGGCGATGGCCTGACCCGGACGGCTCGTCAAGGCCGGCGCTGCCGGTCTTCGAGCACGCGGACCGCGCCGAGGACGGCGGCCGCGACGGTCTCGGTGCGGAGCACGAAGGCTCCGAGCGACGCCGGGAGGAAGCCCTTCGCGCGCGCGAGGTCGACCTCGGCGGCGGAGAGGCCGCCCTCGGGGCCGACGGCGAACGCGATCGACGCGCCGCGCTCGATCGCGGACGCGAGCGCGCCGCCGAGCGCGTCGGGGGCGCGCGGATCGAGGCAGAAGCGCGCCTCGCAGCCGGCGACGCGGTCGAGCGCCTCGTCCCACGCGAGCACGCCGTCGATCGCGGGCGGGTCGGATCGGCCGCACTGACGCGCCGCCTGCTCGGCGACGCGCCGCCAGCGCGAGAGCTTGTCGCCGGCGCGCTCGCCCGACGCCTTCACCACGGCGCGCTCGGTGCGCGTCACGAGCACGCGCGTCGCGCCGAGCTCCGTCGCGTCGCGGACGACGGCGTCGACCTTGTCGCCCTTCGCCAGCGCGTAGACGAGGACGAGGCCGGCGCTCGCGAGCACGCGCGCGGGCCGCGGGGCGCCGACGACGACCCGCGCGGCGTCGGCCGACGCCTCGACGATCGTCGCGTCGGCCTCCGCGCCGGCGGCGGGATCGAAGGCGACGAAGCGGTCGCCGGGGCCGAGGCGCCGGACGCGGCACAGGTAGCGCGAGGTCTCCGCCGGCAGCGCCCGCTCGCCCTCCGCGAGATCGGAGACGGGCGCGCGGACGGTCACGGTCCGCGCTTCCGGAGCGCGAGCAGGGTCCACTCCCCCATCTCGGGGGCGGCGAGGAGCTCGAAGCCCGGGTACGCCGCGCGGACCTCGTCGCGCTGCGGGACGAGGACGCCCGAGAGGAGGAGGAGCCCGCCGGAGGCGACGTGGCGCGCGAGCTCCGCCGCCATCGGGATCAGCACCCGCGCCTCGATGTTCGCGACGACGACCGGAGAGACGAGCTCCGCGGCCTCGATCGGCGTCGTGCTGGCGTCGACGAGGTCGCTCATCGCGTTGCGCGCGGCGTTCTCGCGCGTCACGTCGATCGACTCGGGGTCGACGTCGACGGCGACCGCCCGCGCGGCGCCCAGCGAGAGCGCGACGAGCGCGAGCACGCCGCTCCCGCACCCGACGTCGAGCAACGTGACGCCGTCGAGCTCGCCGGCGTGGTCGGCGAGCGCCTGCGCGACGAGGCGGGTCGTCTCGTGGAGACCGGTGCCGAAGGCGCGCCCGGGCTCGAGCTCGAGGACCCGCTCGCCCTCCTTCGGCTCGCGCGGCTCCCACGGCGGCCGGACCACCACCGCGCGCCCGTCCGCGGCGCGCGCGATCGTGAACGGGCGGTAGTGCTCTTTCCAGGCGTCGCGCCAGGCGTCGCCGACGATCTCCTCGTAGCGCGCCGGGAGCTCGGGGCCCAGCGCGGCGATCGCGTCGTCGGCCTCGGCGCGGGTCGCGAACGCGGCGACGAGCGTGACCTTGCCGCTCGCGGCCGACTTCGCGAGCGTGCCGTCGTCGCGCTCCTCGACGCCTTCGGCGCCGAGCTCGAAGAGGAGGGCGCTCGTCTCGTCGACGGCCTCCGGGGCCACGTCGACGTGGACGTACGGATAACGAGGCTCGCTCACGATCTCTCCTGCTCGGTCCTGGAGCGGTCGAACGGCTCGCGGCGGCCCTCAGAAGCGAAGGCCGGCCTCGCCGACGTTGACCGTCACCGTCGAATTGCCGCGGCCCGCCGGCGGGCTCGAGCTCTTGAAGACGCCGGCGAGCGCGAGGCCGCCGACGATCGCCGCCGCGCCGAGGATGCCCCCGCCGATCGCCAGCGGCAGCACCCACCCGGAGCTCTCGCCGTCCGGGATCGCGATCCGGAGCGGGCCCTGCGAGTCGCCGCGCGACGCGATGACGGCGCCGCCGCCGTCGAGCACCTCGAAGTAGTAGTCCATCAGCGGCGGCTTCACCGCCGAGGCCGGGATCTGCGCGCGCACGTTCTCGCCGTCGACGTCGGCGACCGCCTCGGTGAAGTCGCCCTTCGAGCCGGTGCGGAAGTAGAGCTTCACCGTGCCGGTGCGGCCGTCGGGGTCCTCGAGCTTCGCGCGCAGGTCGATCGGCTTGTTCCGCTCGGCGGACGACGGCGAGCCGTGCCGGATCACGACGGGGGCCTCGGTCGGCTCCTCCTTCACGAGCCCGGGCCGGCCCTCGGCCTCCCACTTGGCGCGCGCGTCCTTGAAGAAGTCGCGGAAGCGAGGCGACTCGTTCGCCGGGAGCTGGTAGTCGGGCTGCGCGACGAGGAGGCCGCGCACGGCGTTGTCGGCCTCGTCCTTGCGGCCGAGCGTGATGTAGTTGAGCGCGAGGAGGCGGTAGATCTCGACCTTCTGCTCCTTGGTGTTGCTCGGGCGGAGCAGGGCGGCCGAGAGCGTCTGGATCGAGTCCTCGTACTGCTGATCCTCGAAGAGCTCCTGGCCCTTGGCGATCAGGTCCTGCGGCGGCTGCTGCGCGGGGGGCGCGGCCGGGCCCGCGGGCTTCGCCGGGGCGGGCTTGGGCTGGGCGAACGCGAGCGAGCCGGGGAGCGCGAGCTGGGCGCACAGGACGAGCGAAATGCACGCCGACAGACGTCTCCGCGGACCCGACATCATGTCGAGCGACCTTAGCGCGCGGCCCGGCGCGCGTCACCACCGGACCGACGTGGGCGCCGGTCACTCGGAGCCGGCCGCCCGCTGGGCAGGGACGAACCACACGCGGCGCGCCGGCTGCGAGACGAGCAGCGCCCGCCGGGCCGCGACCGCGCGCGGGACCCGCTGCCCGTTCGCGAGCACCATCGCCGTCAAGCGCCCGCCGTAGACGCAGCCCGTGTCGAGCCCGGTGGCCCACTCGTGGAGCTGGAGGCCCGGCGCCGCGTTGTGGCCGAACACGATGTGCGGAGGTCCCTCGTAGCGAGCGCCCCAGAGCACGAACCGGTTGCCGCGCGAGGGGCCGGGGGCGAGCACCGTGCGGATGCGCATCAAGGTGTCGGGCGACTGCCGCTCGAACGGGACGCTCGGATCGATCCCGGCGTGGACGACGCGGACGTCGTGCTCGGGGAGGTCGAGCCACGTCTTCGAGGTCTCGAGCAGCGACCAGTCGATCGGCCGGAGCGCCCGCCCGAGGTCGCGGTGCAGCTTGCCGATCGGCTGCCGCGCGGCGGCCTCGCCCCGGATCCAGCGCTCGCGGCCGTCGCGCCAGTCGAGGAGCTTCTGCTCGTGGTTGCCCCGGACGACGATCGCGCCCGTGGTGCGCGCGATGTCGAGCACGCCGAGCGAGTCGGGGCCGCGCGCGATCAGATCGCCGACGAAGACCAGGCGGTCGCCGCTCGTGAACGCCACGGCGTCGAGCAGCGCGTCGAGCTCGCTCGCGCAGCCGTGCACATCACCGACGATGACCGTGCGCACCGTTCCTCTCCTCGTCCGACTCCCCTCGAGCATGCTCCAGCCGCCGCCGAGCGTCGAGCGTCCCGCGACCCGCCGGGCCGGATCGGAGCACGTGACGCTCGACCCGGAGTCGCGCGCGGAGCCCGCGGAGCGTCGAGGCCCGGAGCGCCCTTCCGGGCGCGAGCCGCTCGTGACGCGCAGGCGTCGAACCGGGCCGAGCGTGATCGATGATCACGCTCGGTCGTTCAGAGCCGCCACATCTTCTCGTCGTCGAGCTTCGCGCGCTTCGGGATGACGACGAGCCCGTTGTCGGTGACGAAGAACCGCTTGCGGTCCGCGTCGAGGTTGAACCCCACCTCGACGCCGGCCGGCACCTCGACGTCCTTGTCGATGATGCACCGCCGCAGCTTGGCGTGGCGCCCGACGCGGACGCGTTCGTACAGGACGCTCTCCTCGATCTCGGCGAACGAGTTCACGCGGCAGCCGACGCTGAGCACGCTGCGGTGGATGCGGCCGCCCGAGATGATGCAGCCGTGGCTGACCATCGAGTCGGTCGCGATGCCGACGCGCGCGTGCGCCTCGTCGCGGAAGACGAACTTCGCCGGCGGGTCGTGGGTGACCCCGGTGCGGATCGGCCAGCGGTCGTTGTAGAGGTTGAAGAGCGGGTGGATCGAGATGAGATCCATCTGCGCCTCCCAGTAGGCCTCGATGGTCCCGACGTCGCGCCAGTACCCGTGCGCGCGCTCCTCTTCGCCGGGCACGACGTTCTTGGCGAAGTCGTAGACGTAGACGTCCTGCCCGTCCGTCACCATGCGCGGCAGGATGTCGTGCCCGAAGTCGTGCTTGCTCGTCTCGACGGCGGCGTCGCGGTTCAGCTCGCGGATGAGGTCGTCCTTCCGGAAGACGTAGTTGCCCATCGACGCGAGGCACATGTCGCTCGACCCGGGCATCGTCGGCGGGTTCTTCACCTTCTCGTGGAAGGCGATGATCCGACCGTTCTGGTCGATCTCGAGGACGCCGAAGTCGCTGGCCTCGCGCTTCGGCACCGGGATCGCGGCGACCGTCGCCGCGGCGTTGCGCGCCACGTGCGCGTTGATCATCTGCCGCACGTCCATCTTGTAGACGTGGTCGCCGCCGAAGATGGCGACGATGTCGGGGCGCTCGTCCGTGATGACGTGCTGGCACTGGTAGACCGCGTCGGCCGAGCCCTTGAACCACGACAGGCCGGTGCGCTGCTGCGCCGGGATGGCCTCGATGAACTGGTCGAGCATCGGCGAGAGGCGCCAGACGCGCGCGATGTGCTCCTCGAGCGAGGCGCTCTTGTACTGGGTGAGGACCTTGATCCGCGCGAGCCCCGAGTTGACGAAGTTCGAGAGGACGATGTCGATGATGCGGTAGCGCCCCGCGAACGGGACCGCGGGCTTGGCGCGATCGAGCGTCAGCGGATAGAGGCGCTTGCCCTCGCCGCCGGCGAGGATCATCACGAGCACCTGGCTGGGATCGTAGGTGGGACCGAGGACGGCCATGAGCGGGCTTGCAGGATAAGGCGAACTGTCGGCGTTCGGGAGGTAGAATGAGGGTCGATGACGAAGCGCCGCGCACCGGACGGCCCCGCGAGCCCCGACGGAGACCGCGCCGCCCCGGCGGTGCTGGCGCTCGTGCCGCAGCCGGCCTCGACCGAGCCGGCCGCCGAGGCTCGGGGAGCGCGCGGGCAGCCCTCGTCGGCCGCGGACCTCCCGGCGCCGTCGCCGGGGGACGTGGCCGTGGTGCTCGCGGCCGCGTCCGCGGCGTCCGCGCGCGGCGTGCCGGGGGCGATGGCGACCGTGCTGGAGCGCCACGGCTCGGCGCCCGGCACGCCCGGCCAGAAGCTCTTCGTCGCGCAGGACGGCGCGTGCGTCGGGACGGTCGGCGGCGGCGCGGTGGAGCGCGCGGTCCTCGAGTCCTTGGTGGCGCTCGCCGCGGGCGCGGACGCGAAGCACGAGGTGCGCACGTTCAAGCTCGGCCCCGAGCTCGGCATGTGCTGCGGCGGGCGGCTCGTCGTCCTCCTCGAGCCGATCGCGGGCCTGGTCCCGTCGCTCGTCGTCGGCGCC
Source organism: Labilithrix sp. (assembly GCA_019637105.1). GTDB lineage: Bacteria > Myxococcota_A > Polyangia > Polyangiales > Polyangiaceae > Labilithrix. The sequence goes on along the minus strand of JAHBWF010000008.1, from coordinate 69,743 downwards.
GGGCACGTCGCGACGGCGCTCGCGCCCCTGCTCGCCAGGGTCGGCTTCGCCGTCACGGTCGTCGACGCGCGCGACGCCTGGGGCGAGGAGGGGCGCCTCGAGGGCGTGCGCTCCGTCGCCGGCGAGTTCGACGAGGTCGGCCGCGAGGTCGATCCGCGCGGCGTCTGCCTGGTGATGACCCACGACCACGCGCTCGACCAGCGCGCGATCGAGTGGGCGCTCAGGCGCGGCTTCGCCTACGTCGGCGGCGTCGGCAGCCGGGCGAAGGCCGAGCGCACGCGCCAGCGCCTCGAGGCGAAGGGCTTCAGCGAGGCCGACCGCGCGCGCGTGCGCATGCCGATCGGCGTGGACATCGGCGCGCGGACGCCCGACGAGATCGCCGTCGCGATCGCCGCCGAGATGATCGCCTGGCGCAAGCAGCGCTGAGCCGGCCTCGAGCTCCCGGCGCGGCCGGCGTCGCGGCCGCGGTCAGTGCCCCGTGGAGTCCGGGCGCCCGCTCGCCTCGAAGAGGAACCAGATCCGCCGCTCGGTCTCGTCGATCCAGACCTCGATGAGGCTCGTCGTCGCGAAGTCCTCGTGGTCCTCGCAGATCCCGTGCGCCTCGCGCAACCTCGACGCCAGGGCCTTGTTGTCCTCGCGGAGCTCGGCCAGCATGTCCGAGGGCTCGACGTAGTCGGCGTCGTTGTCGAGGACGTGCTTCATCTTGTCGATCTGGCCGATCGACTTCAGCGTCTGCCCGCCGATCTTCCGGACGCGCTCGGCGATCGGATCGGTCATCGCGAACACCTGCGTGGCGTGCTCGTCGAGCAGCAGGTGGTAGTCGCGAAAATGCGGCCCGCTCATGTGCCAGTGGAAGTTCTTCGTCTTCACGTAGAGGGCGAACACGTCCGCGAGCACGGCGTTCATCGTCGCCGCGATGTCCTTGGTCGCTTTGCGATCGAGGTCCGTCGGAGTCGCGAGGATGGCGCGGCGCTCGCGCTGGAGCTCTCCCCGCTCCCTGGTCGAGATCAGCTTGGTCATGACGAGTCTCCTCGCCGGCCGCTTGCGAGGTGGATGCCATCGGCGCGCCGCGCGCCGGTCGCGGCGAGCGCCATCGCGGCGGGCGCCTGTCGCACCGGGCTCGCGGCTCGTCCAGGCGCCGCGCGCCGGCCCCGTTCGTCCCCCCTCGAGCTCGCGGGTCGGCGTATCATCGCCGGATGGCCCGCGCGTCCTCCTTCGAGCTCGTCGTCAACGGCCGCGCCGCGATCGTCGACGGCGTCCCGTCGAACACGACCCTCCTCCAGTGGCTCCGCGCCACCGGCCGAACGGGCACCAAGGAGGGCTGCGCCGAGGGGGACTGCGGCGCCTGCAGCGTCGCGCTCGTCGACGTGAACGCGCGCGGCGAGCGGACGTACCGCGCGGTCAACGCGTGCATCACGCTGCTCCCGATGGTGGCCGGTCGAGAGATCGTCACCGTCGAGGGCGTGGCGCTCCCGGACGGGCTCCACCCGGTCCAAGAGGCCATGGTCGACCGCTACGGATCGCAGTGCGGCTACTGCACGCCCGGCTTCGTCCTCTCGATGTTCGAGGCCTACTACCGGACCGACCTGGCCGACGCCGACGGCGACGCGCGCGCGCGGATCGGCGATCAGCTCAACGGGAACCTGTGCCGCTGCACCGGCTACCGCCCGATCCGCGACGCGATGCTCGACGCGCTCGCGGCGAAGCGCGCCGCCGCCGCGCGCGAGGACCTCTTCCAGGTGCGCCTGTCGAAGGCCGCGCCGCTGCCGTCGTCGCCGGCGCTCGACTACGAGGCCGGCGGGCAGGCGTTCCTCCGGCCGACCTCGCTCGAAGAGCTCTACGCGATCAAGGCCGAGCACGGCGCGCGGGCGGAGCTGGTCGCGGGCGCCACCGAGATCGGCGTCTACGTCAACAAGCAGCACCGCAGGTATCCGCTGCTCGTCTCGACGGACGGCGTGCGCGCGCTCGCGGCGATCGAGAAGGACGACGCCGTCTGGCGCGTCGGCGGCAACGCCTCGCTCACGTCGCTCGAGGAGGCGCTCGCGGGCGAGTACCCGATGATCGACAAGATGCTCTGGGCGTTCGCGTCCAGGCAGATCCGCAACCGCGCGACGCTCGCCGGGAACATCGTCACGGCGTCGCCGATCGGCGACATGCCGCCGATCTTGCTCGCCCTCGACGCCGAGGTCGTGCTCGAGAGGGCGAGCGGGGGCGCGACGCTCTCGCGGACCGTGCCGATCGCCGAGTTCTTCACCGCGTACCGAAAGTCGGCGCTGGCGCCCGACGAGGTCGTGCGCTGGGTGCTCCTCCCGCGCAACCGGCCCGCGGCGAACGGCGGCGCGCGCCGGATGGACTCGTACAAGGTCAGCAAGCGCCGCGAGCTCGACATCAGCATCACGGCGGCCGCGTTCGTCGTCGACACGGACGCCGCCGGGGTCGTGACGCACGCGCGGCTCGCGTTCGGCGGCGTCGCGGCGACCCCGGCGCGGGCGAAGAAGACCGAGGCGCACCTCGTCGGCAAGAAGTGGGACGAGCACGCGCTCGCGAGCGCGCGCGCGATCCTCGCGGGCGAGTTCACGCCGCTCGACGATCACCGCTCGGGCGCCGCGTACCGGCGCGATCTGGTGGTGAGCCTCTTCGAGAAGTTCTTCCGCGAGGAGCGCTCGAGCGCGCAGGACGAGCGCCTCTCGTTCGAGCCGACGCCGCGGGCGTCGAGCCAGGCGAGCGACGCGAGCCGCGCGCTCGGTCACGAGAGCGCCGTCGGACACGTCACCGGCGGCGCGCTCTACGTCGACGACGTCGCCAAGCGCCGCGACATGCTCGAGATCTGGCCGGTGAGCTCTCCGCACGCGCGCGCGCGCGTCCTCGCCGTCGACACGAGCGAGGCGCTCGCGCAGCCGGGCGTCGCCGCGGTCCTCACCGCGAGGGACGTCCCCGGGATGAACGACGTCGGCGCCGTCCGCCACGACGAGCCGCTGTTCGCGGAGATCGGCGCCGAGGCGAGCTTCCAGGGGCACGTCGTGGCGCTGGTGGTCGGCGCGTCGTACGAGGCGTGCCGCCTCGCGGCGGCCAAGGTGAAGGTCGAGTACGAGCCGCTCCCGCCCGTGCTCGGCCTGCGCGACGCCATCGCGAAGGAGAGCTACCACACGCAGCCTCACGTCATCCGCCGCGGCGACTGCGACGAGGCCCTCGCGAAGAGCGCGCACCGCTTCTCGGGCGAGATCGAGATCGGCGGGCAGGAGCATTTCTACCTCGAGTCGCACGCCTGCTGGGCGGAGCCGGGCGAGGACGGCGAGGTCTTCGTCTCGTCCTCCACGCAGCACCCGACCGAGGTGCAGGCGGTGGTCGCGCACGTGCTCGACCTGCCGCGCAACAAGGTGACCGTGCAGTCGCCGCGCATGGGCGGAGGCTTCGGCGGCAAGGAGACCCAGGGCAACGGCTGGGCGGCGTTCGTCGCGCTGGCCGCGCGGAAGACGGGCAGGCCCGTGCGCGTGCAGCTCGATCGCGATCTCGACATGACCCTGACCGGCAAGCGCCACCCGTTCCACGCGCGCTTCGACGTCGGGCACGACGCCGAGGGCCGGCTCACCGCGGCGCGCGTGGCGCTCGTCTCCGACGGCGGCTGGGCGCTCGATCTCTCGGAGTCGATCACGGATCGCGGCCTCTTCCACCTCGACAACGCGTACTACGTCCCCGCGTGCGATTTCTCCGGTCGCGTCGCGAAGACGAACGTGGTCTCGCACACGGCGTTCCGCGGCTTCGGCGGGCCGCAGGGCATGGTCGTGATGGAGGAGATCCTCGACCGCGTCGCGCGCCGCCTCGGCCTCCCCGCCGAGGTCGTGCGCGAGCGGAACCTCTACCGCGGGGCCGGCGAGTCGAACACGACGCACTACGGGCAGCCGCTCGACGACGAGCGCATCCCGGCGATGTGGTCGCGCCTGCTCGAGACGTCGCGCTTCGCCGAGCGCCGCCGGGAGATCGACGCGTTCAACGCGAAGAGCGGCGAGGGCGTCAAGCGCGGCCTCGCGATCACGCCGGTGAAGTTCGGCATCTCCTTCACCGCCACGTGGCTCAACCAGGCGGGCGCGCTCGTCCTCGTGTACCGCGACGGCACCGTGCAGGTGAACCACGGCGGCACGGAGATGGGGCAGGGCCTCTACACGAAGATCCTCGGCGTCGCGATGCGCGAGCTCGGCGTCCCGGCCGACGTCGTCCGCGTGATGCGCACGCAGACGGACAAGGTGCCGAACACGTCGGCCACCGCGGCCTCGAGCGGCTCCGACCTCAACGGCCAGGCGGTGCGCGACGCGTGCCGGACGCTTCGCGAGCGCCTCGCGCCCGTCGCGGCGGAGCTCCTCTCGGCGGAGTCGTCGATGACGGTCCCGGGCTCGGCGGTCGTCTTCGAGCGCGGCATCGCCCGCGCGCCGCAGGTCCCGGGCGTCGAGATCCCGTTCGCGCGCGTCGTCGACTGCGCGTACATGAAGCAAGTGCAGCTCTCGGCCTCCGGCTTCTATCGGACGCCGGGCATCGGCTACGACCGCGTGAAGGGGAGGGGGCGACCCTTCTACTACTTCGCCTACGGCGTGGCGGTCGCCGAGGTCGAGGTCGACGGCTACACGGGGATGAAGCGCGTGCGCGCGGCGGACATCCTGCACGACGTCGGCGAGTCGCTGAACCCCGGCGTCGATCGCGGCCAGATCGAGGGCGCCTTCGTGCAGGGCATGGGCTGGCTGACGGGCGAAGAGCTTCGCTGGAACGAGCGCGGCAAGCTCCTCAGCCACTCGGCGAGCACCTACCAGATCCCGTCGATCGGCGACGCCCCCGAGCGCTTCTCCGTCGAGCTGTTGCCGAACGCGGCGCAGCCGGGCGTCATCCACGGCAGCAAGGCCGTCGGCGAGCCACCGCTCATGCTCGCCATCAGCGTGCGCGAAGCGATCCGCGACGCGGTCGCCGCGTTCGGCGCGCGCGGCGGCGAGGTCGCGCTCGCCTCGCCGGCGACGCACGAGGCGATCCGCGCGGCGATCAAGGCGCGGCTCGACCGCTCGGCGTCGTCCTCCCCCGCGCGCGCGGCGGAGTGACGCGCGCGAAGCCGCGCCCGGCCGCGATCGCGCGCGACGACGTCGCGTGAAGCGCGCGACCGCGACGCGGCGAGGAGGCGTGGTGGCGCGCACGTCGCGGACGTGGAGAGGGCGTCGGGAGCCCGCGTGGCGCGCGGCGACGGGCGTGGAGACGGCGTTGGAGCCCGCGTGGCGCGCGGCGACGGGCGTGGAGGAGGCGTTGGAGCCCGCGTGGCGCGGTCCGCGCGATCACGGGGGTGGAGACCGGCGTTGGAGCCCGCGTGACGCGCGGCGACGGGGGTGGAGACGGCGTTGGAGCCCGCGTGGCGCCGGCCCAAGCGGTCTCGGGTGTGGAGACGGCGTCGGAGCCCGCGTGGCGCGCGGCGACGGGCGTGGAGGAGGCGTCGTCGACACGGCGTTTCGCCGTGCTCGTCACGGGCGCGCGGTCGACGGCGTCGCGGGAGGTCGCTCGGTCACCTCGCAGCGGTGGTCGCCGGCGACGATGAACGCGCGGCGGCAGACGACGACGTAGCGTCCGCGCTTCACGACGTCGTACTCGATGCGTTCCTCGAACATTCCGCGATCGCCGCGGAGTCCCTCGAGCTTGCAGTCGTCGCCGCAGCCGGCGGCCTGGTCGACGGCGGCGCGCGCCTGCGCGCGGACGGCGGTGTCGTCGGAAAGGACGTTGGCGTAGGCCGTCCACGCGCAGAGCACGACGAGGAGCACGGTGAACGACGAGAAGAGCTTTCGCTTCACGACGCGACCCTACGACGTCGGGAGTACCTCCGCCATCGCGGTCTTCGTCCCTCTCCGGCAGAGCTCAACCATGGAGCGAGGGCGCAGGTGACGTGGAGGGCCCCACGCGCGCATGCGCCGCGTGCGGAGCGCGCGGGGTGTGAGACGCCGCGTGCGCAGGTACCTGCGCGGGGTGCGTCGATGTCGTGCGCGTCGTCCCCGCGGGGGTGCGCCGATGTCGTGCGCGGGGTGCGCTGTCGTCCTGGTGGAGCGCACCGATGTCCTGTGCGCGGGTTGCCGTTGTTCCGCGAGGGTGCGTCGATGTCGTGCGCGGGGTGCGCCGTCGTCCTGGTGAGCGCGCCGATGTCGTGTGCGCGGGTTGCCGTTGTCCCGCGGGGCGCGCCCATGTCGTGCACGCGGTGCGCGAGATCTTCACCAGGGCATGTAGCCGTCTTTGGGAGCGCTCGGCTTGTTCGCGTTGCTCGAGGCGCGCGGGCTGGCCGGGGCGCTCGCCTTCGCGGCCGTCGTGAGCTGGGACGCCGGCGTGGCCGAGCGCCCGGGCTGCGCGGGCGGCTGCTGCGCGTGCTTCGCCGTCGTCGCGGCGGCTCCCGTGACGCGCGATCCGGCGGCGACGTGCGGCTCGCTCGTCGCGCTCACGGGCGTCGCCGTCGCTTCGTTCGCGCTCGCGGCCGGTGGCGTGGGCGCGGAGGTCGACGCCGCGGTCTCGACGGTCGGAATCGGAGCGGTCACCGGCGCCGTGGACGTGCTCTCGGCCGTGGTCGCCGCGGACGGGCTCTCGGTCGCGGGCGCCTTGTGGCGGTACGCGAACGCTCCGCCGACGAGCGCGAGGACGACGACGGCGGCGCCGAGCCCTGCGATGGCGCCCCACGGAGGTCGGACGGGCGCGCGGATCGAGGTGGCGACAGCCTGGTGGTCGACCGTCGCGTACACGCCGGGCGACGTGTTGTCCCTCTGCCGCGCGGGCGCGCCGGCGATCGATTCGTGTCGAGCCGGCTGCGCCGGGATCGTCGACCCGGACCGCTGCGCGGGCCCGGCGTGACTCGGGCCGACGTCGGGCGCCGACGGTGAGCGAGGCGCGCTGGCGGCAGAGGGCACCGCGAGGACCGGTCCTGCGACGCCGGGCTCCGAAGGTGAGCGAGGCGCGACGGCGTGTGAAGGCGCCGCGAGGATCGGTCCTGCGACGTCGGGCTCCGAAGATGAGCGAGACGCGCTGACGTGTGGAGGCATCGCGAGGACCGGTCCTGCGCCGAGCTCCGAGAGGAGCTGCGGTGTCGGTCCGGTCTGCGTCCGCGGCAGGACGTGGCCGTCCAACGGCGCAACGACGTGCGGTGGAGCGCCGAGCCGCGGCGCTTCGACGTGTTGCGTGTCGCTCTGCGGCGGTGTCGTGCCGGCGTGCGCGCCCGCGAGCGGCGACGGCGCGTCGACGTGTTGTGTGTCGCTCTGCGGCGGTGTCGTGCCGGCGTGCGCGCCCGCGAGCGGTGGCTGCTCGGCGCCGCGCGGCGCGCCGCGGTGGGCGCGCGGTGAGCCGAGCGTCGGCGAAGCACCCCGCGCCCCCGCGGAGTCGCCTCCCGCGGGGGCGACGCCGGCGCCGGGCATCGTCGGCGGATGCGGCGCGCGCACCGATTCGACCGCGACGACCGCCGCGGGGCTCACGGCCGCCGGAGCGGGGGGCTCGCCGACGGGGGACGCCATGGTCGCCTCGAGCGCGAGGCGCGGATCGGTCGGCGCGCGCCGCAAAGCTCCCTCCATCACGGGCGTCGGCGGCGTCGCCGTCGCATCGACGGCGACGCTCGGCACGTCGCCGGTCGGCGCGCGACCCGCCGCGGGCCTCGGCGCGGACGCGGGCGCCATGTGGCGGAGGAGGTCTTCGACCTCGGCGCGGACGGCCTCGTCGTCGTCGCTGCCCGGCGCGCTCTCGAGCGTGGCGCGGACGTCGCGCAGCTCCGCGGCGAGCTCTCCGGCGCTCGGCCTGCGCGCCGGGTCCTGCTCCAGCGCCCGGGCGACGACCCGGCTCAGCTCGGGGGGCGCGGTGGGAAGGAGCTCGGTGAGGAGGGGCGCCGGCTTGAAGCAGCGCGAGAGCCCGACGCCCGGATCGTCGTCGAACGGTCCCCTTCCGGCGAGCATCTCGAAGAGCACGAGCCCGGCGGCGTAGACGTCGTTCGGAGGCCCGGCGGTCTTGCCCTGCATCTGCTCCGGCGCGGCGTAGTAGAGGGTGCCGATGAAGCCGCCGGTCTTCGTGATGCGGCCCTGCGAGACGCGGCCGTCGCCGTCGAAGATGTGGACGATGCCGAAGTCGAGGACCTTCGTCACCGTGCCGTGCGGCTGCTCCGCGAGGAAGATGTTCTCGGGCTTGATGTCGCGATGGACGATGCCGCGGCGATGCACGTACTCGAGCGCGGCGAGGACGTCGGTGATGATCGCGACGGCGCGGAGTCGCGTCACGCCGACCCGCTTCATCGTGCGGCGGAGATCGACGCCCTCGAGCTTCTCCATGACGAAGTAGCTCACGCCGTCCTGCGTGGTCCCGATGTCATGGACCTGGACGACGTTCGGGTGGCTGATCCCCGCGAGGACCTGCGCCTCGCGCTCCATCCGCTTCGCGGCGCCCTCGTCGTCGCGGATCTGATCGTGAATGACCTTCGCGACGTAGCGTTTCTTCAGCCGGACGTGCTCGATCTCGTAGACGACGCCCATCCCCCCCGCGCCGATCTCGCGAACGACCCGGTAGCTCGTTCCCTCGAGCATCTGGCCCGGACGAAGAACCCCCATACGCCGCAGAAGAGTACCAGAATCGGCCGCCGGTCGCGGCGCTCGATCCACGCGTGGCCCACCCCTTTCCAGGCCGAGCGCGCGCGCATCGCGCATGGGCAGAGCGGCCGTCCCGTTCAAGGCGCGTGAGCGCCGCGCGTGGGCGCGCGTCGCGCGTGCGCACGGCGGCCTTCCGTTTCCAGGCGAGCGAGCGGCTGGGCGCATCGCGCGTGGCCGCCGTTGGCCTCGTGGTAGCCTCGCCGAGGTGATCGATCGCCGGTGGGGATGGGGGCCGTTGGTGCTCGCGCTGGGGCTGCCCGCGGCCGCGATGTCGTGCGGCGAGAACGAGGATTGCAGCGTGACGAGCACCTGCGCCGTGACGGCAGACGCCGGCGATCCCGAGGCGGCGACAGTCTATCCGGAGGTCCCTCCTCCCGCCGGATGCGAGCCCGCGGCCGATCCCGAGGACGCGCCGGCGTGCGTCGACGACGCGTACGCTTTGTTCGTCGACTCCACCGCGGGCGACGACGTCGGCGCGGGCTCGAAGACCGCGCCGCTGCGCACGCTCCGCGCGGCGACGGACATCGACACGCTCGCCGGCCGGCCGCGCATCTACGCGTGCGGCGCGTTCGAGGACGCCGTCCGCTTGCCGCCGGGAGTCAGCCTGGTCGGAGGCTTCGACTGCGGGACGTGGAGCTACTCCGGGGCGCTCGTTCGCGTGGCGCCTGCCGATCCGGGGATCGCGCTGCGCGTCGACGCGTCGTCGAAGGACGTCGTCGTGTCGGACGTCGAGCTCGTCGCACGAGACGCCGTCAGCGACGGCGCCTCGAGCATCGCGGCGTTCGTCGCCGGCGCGAAGGTGACGTTCCGTCGCGTCGTCGCGCGGGCAGGGGAGGGCGCCGCCGCGTCGCCTCCTCCGCCGCTCACGAATCGGAGGGATGGCTCGCTCGAGGGGAACGGGAGCACGAGCGCGGATCCGGGCGACGCGAAGCGCTGCGCCTGCGCGAAACGAGGCGCGAGCACCGGGGGAAAGGGAGGCGCGCTCAACACGTCCGGAGCGCCGGGGAGCGTCGAGCCGCCCGTTCAGGGCGCGGGCGGAGGCGGCGGCGACTCGAGCTGCACCGTCGGTGGGCGCGGCGCGGACGGGCGTAGGGGGGGCGCCGGAGGAAAGCGCTCCCCGGCGCTCGGCGCGCTCTCCGAGACGGGGTGGGCTCCCGGACGGGGCGGCGACGGCGGCTTCGGCGATCCGGGCGCCGGCGGAGGGGGCGGCGGCGGCAACACGGGGTTCGGCGGCGGCGGCGGCGGATGCGGTGGATGCGGCGGCCACGGAGGCGTCGGGGGCCCGGGCGGTGGGGCGAGTATCGCGCTCGCTCTCTACGACGCGGACGTGAAGCTGGTCGGCGGGCGCTTCGTGGCCTCGACCGCGGGCGCGGGCGTGGGAGGCCAGGCAGAGGCCGGGCAGACGGGCAGCCTGGGCAGCGACGCGTGTGCTCAGGCAGCCCGGGCGGTCACGGCGCGGGCGGCGGCGCCGGCGCGGGCGGCGCCGGAGGCGTCTCCACCGCCGTGGTGCGTACGGGCGGCGTTTTCCTCCAGGACGAGACCGCCGAGCTCGAGTCGGGGACGGGCGGCGCCCGAGGCCGCGCCGGGATCGCCGGCGGCGGCGACGGCGCGGCGGGCGGCGAGGGAGAAGACGGGCTCGAGCTGCTCGCCGCCCCGCCCGTGCTCGTGCTCCCTTGACCCGCTCACCGCCCCGCCCATGCTCGTGCTCCCTTGACCCGCTCGCCGCGCGACGAGGGCCGAGCGCGGTGAAGGCGAGCACGGGGAGGCGACGAGCGCGGCGACGGACACGTCCGCCCACGCGGACGAGCCCCGCGCGTGGGACGCGAGCGGCGGTCGCTCTTGGCCGCGGCGTCGCGGAGGCGAGAGGCGCGGTCAGAACGCGCCGACGATCGCGAGCCCTGCGTCGCGCGCGTTCGCGAACGGGAGGAGGCGTGCGGTGCCCGTGGTCGGCTTCTCGTCCGGTGGCGAGACGAGGAACAGCACCGCGCCGCCGACGACGAGCGCTCCGCCGCCGAGGAGGAACGCCGTGCGGAGGTCCTCGTGCGTGCTCTGGTTGGTGGTCTCCGTCCGCAGACGCGCGCACGGGTCTCGGTTCGCCTCGGCGTTCGCGCCGGCGCTGCACGCCGACTCGCGCGGCTCGGGGAGCGACTGCCGGATCGTCGCCGCGTTCTCCCCCGCGGTCCGCGCGCTCAGGTGAAACGCGATCCCCGCGCCGACGCCGGCGAGGCCGAGGCCGACGGCGCCGAGGCCGGCGGCGCGCCCGGTGGTCCAGAAGCCCGGCCGTTCCTCCGCGGGCGGCGTCGCGCGGTCGAAGGAGCGACGGCCCGCCGGAGGTCCGCTGTCGGGAGGGCCGGCGCTCTCCGTCAGCCGCGCCGTCGCGATCGAGCCCGCCGTGCACTCGACGGTGACGCGCGTCACCGTGCCGTCGTGGGTCGACTCGACGACGTGCTTGCCCGGCGCGACGGGGATCGGATCCGTGTTGCCCGGATCGATCGGCCGGCCGTCGACGGTGACGCGCGCGCCTGGGGGCGCTTCGACCGTGATCTGCGCGACCTTCTTCGCCAGGTCGACGATCGTCTCGGTCACGCGCCGCCGCTGCGCCTCGGTGACCTTGGGATCCGGCGGCATGTTGACGAACTGCCGATAGTGCGCGAGCGCCTCGACGAGGTGACCCGAGAGGTGCTCGGCGCGCGCGAGGTTGTAGAGGATGGCGGGGGTCTGCAGCAGCGCCCACGCCTGGTTGAACTTCAGCCGCGCCGACTCGTGATCGCCGGTCTCGGCGAGCCTGATGCCCTCTTCGAAGCGCGCCCGCGCTTCCGCCGTGACGCTGTCCCCCGCGCTCGCGCCGGGCTTCACCGGCTCCGCCGCGGCGCTCCCGCTCATCGCCGTCAGCAGCGCGCACACCGTCCATCCCCGCGCCGCTCTCGCCCAGCGGCGCCCGCCGCGCTTCGTCGAAGCGGCTCGTGTCAGCGCAGTCATTAACCGGTCGTTCCCCTCGAGCGTCACGCGTCGCGCAAACGTCGGGTCCCGACGCGAGCGGCCCGAGCGCTGACGGTGCACGTTACCATCACTCGTCGGCGCGCGGTTCCCGCGCTTCACGCCAAAATGACGGAACCGGTATTTAGGCCAGAACCGGACGGCGACGCGCCCGAAGGGGCCGAGCATGATTCGGGATCCTGCTCGGCTCATTTGGCGTCTGTCATCACGGGCCGGCTCCGCGCCGCGCTTGGCCCGAAAAGCGCGGTTGTCGGGCCCCCACGCGGCGCTCGCTTTGCGCGCCGAAGTTGGATCGCGCTTCACGCTCGTCGATTTGGGATCGAGCGTCGTCACCTCGGATCAGAGCGTGCGAATGAAGTCGGCGCTCGGCGTGACGTTCGTCGGCGCGGGCGCAGGCTCGGTGGGCGCGACCGACGGGGGCGTCTCGGGGCCGACGGCGGGCGGGCGCCGTGGGGCGGGTGCAGCCGTCGCGGAGGGAGGGGATGACGTGACGCGCGGCGCGTCGGCGCTCGTCGTCTCGGCCGTGCCCGTCGCGCTCGGCTCGACCGAATCGTTCGGGGGCGGCGGAGGAGGGATGTCGCGCGCCGGGCCGCTCGTCGGATCGACGGCGGGCGGGCTCGGAGCCAGCGTCGTCGCGTTGGCGGCGAGCGAAGCCGGAGGCGTGGGGGCGCTCGGCGGCGTCGAGACGAAGGCCGCGACGCCGATCCCACCGGCGGCCATGACGAGGAACATGGCGGCCCACGGAGCCCAGGGCGGCGTTCGCCGGGTATGGCCCGGGATGATCGCGGTCGGGAGGTGGCGACGCGCGACGTCGGGCGAGCGCGCGGCGCGTCGGGCTTCCGGGCTCGAGCGTCCTTTCCCGAGGTGGTAGTCGACGAAGTCCCGGGCCGCCGGCGGCGCGCGGGGCGTGCGACCGGGCCGATCGAAGCCCGCGAGGAGGTCTTCGGTCTCCTTCAGCTCCGCCGCCGCGCGTCCCCCACGCTCGTCGTGCTCTGTCCCGTCGGAAGCCATCGGCTGCAAGCGAATAGCGTAGCTCATCGGATCGAGCCGGGCAGCTTTCTGGGCCCCACGCCCGGCGAGGCGATCGGTCGCGGCGACGCGATGCGCGCGGCGCGCGCGAACGGTCTGGCGCGTCAACGCGATCGCGCGATCCGCCGGACCGAGCGACCGATTTCGGCCCCAGTGCGGCGTCGTCGACGCGCGTGGCGCGCCCTCGCGGCTCTCTCCGCGCCTCGGAGACGAGCTGACGAGCTATCGAGGCAACGCGTCGGCGTCTTGAACCTTCGCAGCGACCCCGATCGGCCCGTCGTTCACGCCGGGCGCTCCGCCGGTGCCCTTTTCACCCGGGCCCTCGACCGTGATGGCGGCTGTCGTCTCTGCGTCGAGCTTTGGAGCATTGCCCTTGTAGAGCAGCCCGACGGAGAGGCCACCCGCTCCCCCGGAGCCGCCTCCCCCGTCTCCGCCGCGCCCGCCCGCGCCGCCGCTGCAGCTTCCGCCTCCGGGCGCCCCCCCCGCGACCCCGGCCCCGCCTGCCCCGCCTGCCCCGCCCTTTGCGCCGCTTTTGGCGGAGAGCGTCGCCGCCGTGAGGGAGACGGTGCTCTCGTGGACGAGGAGCGCGATGCTGGCGCCCCCGGCGCCTCCAGCTTTACCTGGCGATCCGCCGCAGCCACCGCAGGCGCCGCCACCTCCGCCGTTTGAGACGTTGAACGAGCCTCCGCCGCCTCCGCCTTGTCCGGGTTTTCCGCTCTCGGTGGCATCGAGACCGCGAGCGCCGCGCCAGCCGTCGGCGTCGACGATGCCTACGGCGGTAACGGCGACGGCGTTCGCCGCAGCAGGGGCGTCCGCGCCCCTACGGCCGGAGCCACCTTCTCCACAATCGGTCGCTCCCGCACCCGGAGCGCCGTTTGGTGGATTCACGCTATAATTTGGAGTACCGGCCGCGCCGCCCGTGGCGTTCGCTCCTCCCGCACCTCCAGTCGTGGTCTGCGATGAGTTGGAGCAGGTGCACGTCTTCAGGGGGCCACCGGTTGCACCCATGGCGGAGTACCCGTCCGCGTTCTTGGCGCCGCCGCCGGCGACTTCCGTGATGGCGCCGGCACCGCCCTCGGGGCCGGTCGTCCCGTCGGCAGGCGCCCCCGCGGCGAAGTCGGTGCGGCGAAGGGTAACGTTGGAGCCGTTGATGAAGCCGGCGATGCTGTGGGAGCCGTCGTTGGCGGCGGCGACGTCCGCGGCACGGAAAGCGATGTCCGAGATGACGAACGGCGCGCTGACGCCCTCGACGTGAAGCGCGTACCCGTTATCGGTGGGTATGACCTTGGTCTTCGTGCCAGCATAGGTCCATGTCCCGCACGCGAAGCCGCCGAAGAGATGGGCGGCCGTGGTGAGCTTGACGTGCTCGGCGTAGGCGTCCTCTCCGCAGACGTAAATCCGGCGCTTCCCCGTCGAACCGACCTTGTCGAGCGCGGCCGAGATGCTCTTCAGCGGGTTGGCCTTGGTACCCTCGTTTCCTTCGACGCCAGAGGCTCCGTCGACGAAGAGCGCGAACGAATCGACGATGCACCCCTTCGCTTCGGGCGCGTTCGCGTCCGCGTTCTCGTCGCAGTCCTCCGGCGCAACCGCGTCTGGTGCGTTGGCGTCCGCGCCGTCCAGGCCGCTGTCGCCACCCTCCGGAAGGCACGCTCCCTCCGCGCACCGATCATCGAGCGAGGCTGGGCATGCGGCGAGCGCCGTCGCGATACCCATCAGACCAATGAGAATCCCCGAGTCTCCCAATCGCTTCATGGTGGATCTCGCTCAGATCAAAAGTGAAGCTGGATGCTCCCGCCCGCCGCGCGTGGTCCGACGGCCGGTGTGAAGATCATGCCATGAGAGGGCGTCGTCGACTTCCGCGACTTGGGCCAAAATACGAAAGTGGCTACTGCCCCAGCGAGCAAAGCCCCTCCGGCGATGTAGCCGACGTAGCTTAGGGTCGCCTGCGACTCCGCGTCCGAGCGCTTCGCGTCATAGTCGTTGCACGCCTGTCCGACCGGCGGTGCGCACAGGCCCGGTGTGGCGCGTCGAAGCGCCTCCGCGTCGTCTTTCGACCCCTGAGACGAAGAAGCAAAGACACCGCCCATGACGATACCGCCGACGCCGAGAACACCGAGCGTGATCGGCACGACCAAGCCCGCCGTGGTCCGCTCCCCATCCCCACCTCGCGGGGGCGGGTAGGTGTCGTCGGCTGTGGTGTCGAACACGATCGTTGCTCTGGTGACCTGCCCGACGATGCACTCGATGGAGACGGACTTGACCTTCCCGCCGAGGGTGGCCTCGACCTTGTGCTTGCCCGGGGGGACGGGGACGGGCTCCTTGGGAGTGCCCTCGAGCGGCTTGTCGTCGACGGAGATCTTGGCGCCGTCGGGGGCGTCGACGTCGATCTGTCCGACCTTGGTGAGGAGGGCGGCGATGTTGTCGCGCGCCTTGTCGCGCATGGCGTCGGTGATGCGGGTGTCGTTCGCGCTGCTCGTGAGGAAGGCGCGGTAGTGCTCGATGGCGTCGACGTCGTGTCCGGTCTTCTGCTCGCTGCTGGCGAGGTTGAAGAGGACGGCGGGCGCCTTGAGGACGGCGAAGGCCTGGAGGAACTTGAGGCGCGCCTCGTCGAACTTGGCGTTGTCGGCGAGCTCGAGGCCCTCCTTGAAGCGCGCCTGCGCTTCGGCCATCGCCGCGTCATCGGCGTGCGCGAGCGTCGCGAACGCAAGCGCGGTTACAACGCATGCAGCCTGGACGTACCGTCGCATCGTCATCTCTCGAAGGAATAAGGCACGGGAGCGCCGGAAATCGGCCCGGGAAGGCTACCGCACCCCCCTCCGCGAGGCATCGTTTTGCGCGGGCGCCGCGTCGCGCCGTCTTCTGGGTCGTTGCCGTGGACGGGCTACGGAGGCGATCCGCCGAGACGGCGCCGCATCGACGACCGCCTCGTCCTGCAAGCCACCATGCTGTCGGCACGCGCGAGGCGGTTGCCTGTCGATTCGGCACGCGGGCGCGAGGGATGCGGTTCGAAGGGTGAGGGCATGCGCGACGCGATTGCCGTCGATTTGGCATAGGCGGGCATGCGCGACAGTGTTCGCCGTTCGACGTGATGGGCGCGCGCGACGGGTGGGCACCTGCGCGCGACGGGCGGGCACCAGAGGGAGTGCGCCTCGTAGTGTCCGTCGAATTGGCGGGGCAGGCACGGGTCACCGGCCAAGTCGATATGGCGGGACGCACGACGGTGCCGCGGACGTCGGCGGGCGCGCGAGATGCCTTTCACGTTGGGAGGCAGGCACGAGGGATCGGCCACGTCGTCATGGCGGGACGCACGACGGTGCCGTGGACGTCGGCGGGCGCGCGAGATGCCCGTCACGTTGGGAGGCAGGCACGAGGGATCGGCCACGTCGTCATGACGGGACGCATGACGGTGCCGCGGACGTCGGCGGGCGCGCGAGATGCCCGTCACGTTGGCAGGGTAGGCACGGGGAACCTGCCACGTCTCATGGCGGTAGCACGACGGTGCCGCGGGCGTCGGCGGGCACGCGAGATGCCCGTCGCGTTGGCGGGGCAGGCACGGGGAACCTGCCACGTCGTCATGGCGGTAGCACGACGGTGCCGCGGACGTCGGCGGGCACGCGAGATGCCCGTAGCGTGGCGGCGTGCGCTCGTGGTGCCGTTCCGAGTCGGCTTTGGGCGCGCCCGGTCGGCGGGGCGCTGCGAGGTGTCTGCGGATGCGCGCGTGTTGCTCCGCGTCGTCGAGCGAGCTTCGCCGGCCGGCGTGAGCGCGATTCGTAGAAAAGGGCTAATGGGTCAAAAGTGACGGATGAAGTCGCCGCTGGTCGTGGGCTTGGGCTGCGGCGACGCGCTCGTTCCGGGGGGCTTCGGCGCTGCGGGGCTGGTCGACGCCGTCGAGGTGCCCGGGGGCGGTGAGGCGGCGGTCGTCTTTCCGTGCGCGGTCGCCGCGTGCCCCGGCTTCGCCGTTGGAGGGTGCGCGGCCGTGGTCGGCGGAGCGGTGGCGACGACGTCCGCGCTTGACGTCGGGCTCGCGCCCGCTCCCGCACCGGTCGGGTCGTCCGTCGGCCTCGACGCGCTCGCGGGCGTGGATTCTGCCGTCGCGCCGCCGCTCGTCGCCGTCGCGCCGTTCGCGGCCGCGCCGCTGCTCGCCGTCGCCGTCGCCGTCGCCGTGACGGTCGCCGCCTCCGATCGCGCCGCCGGGCGCCGTCGCCATGTTGATCGCCGCGCTCGATCTCGTGCCCGCCGGAGCGCCGCCAGCGTGCCGGCCGCACCGTCGCGAAGTCGCGCCGCCGGTGCTCGCGCAGCGGCCCGTCGCCGGCGACCCTGCACGATCACGACGACCGCCGCGACGACGCCGAGCAGCATCAAGACGCCGGCGGGACCACGAACCCCGTGCGCGAGCGAGGCAGCGCGCGGCGAGCGTCCGACGACTGCGATGAGAACGTGTCGCGCGCCAACGGCGCTGGCGCTCGGGACGACCTCGTCGAGCGTCTCAGCGTCTCGGCCTTCGCGGCCCCGGCGTGCAGTCCTGGCGCGCGCTGGCGGGCGCGCGGGCATCGTCGGCCGCCGTCGTCCGCGCCGCTCGCGTGCCGACCGCCGCCGCGCGCGACGTGACCCGGAGCCGGCGAATGGGCGTCCGGGTTCGACTCGCGCTCGCGCTTCGACGGCGGCTTGCCGCCCACCACGCCGAGGCCTGCGAGCAGCGTGTCGGTGCCGGGCGACGTGTTGTGGTCCCGCCCTCCAAGGCCTTGCCACGTCGGCCCCGCACGTACGGCGTCGGGCGGCACGCCGATCCGCGGGACGTCGCCGAGCCGATCGGTCGCCGGCTCCGCCGCCGCCGTCCCCTTGCTCGGCACCTTCGACGTCGAGGTGATCGTGCTCAGCACCTTCGAGAGCGGACCCGTTCCGCCCACGGCGACTTTCCAGCGCGTCGAACCCACCTCCGGCGCGACGCGCCGACCCGCGCCCACCGCGACCCTCCACCACGCCGTCGCCGCCGTCCACCACGCCGCCGCCCACCCACGCCACCCCACCACGCCACCCCCACCACGCCACCCCCACCGCGCCGGGCCCTCCCGCGCGCTGCGCCGCCCACAACGGCGCCGGCCACGGCCGCTGCGACCGACCACGCCTCCGCCTCCGCCCAAAGCGCGCCTCCAGCCCCCGCGCCTGCCGCGACGGCCCCGCCTGCGCCCCCTGCGGCGACGCCGCGCGCTGCGCCGGCGTCCGGCGAGGCGAGCCCCGGCCCCTCCGCGGTGAAGTCGTGCGGGTCCTTCCCGTCGCTCGCCCACTCGAGCTCGTACAGCTGCTCCGCGAAGGCGTACGCGTCGCGCGGACGCACGCGCGGGTCCTTCGCGAGCGCCGACTGGATCAACGCCACGATCGACGGCGGCACCCACGGCGCGAACTTCGACACGGGCGCCGGCAGCTCGCTGATCTGCGCCTCCGACACCTTCGTCCAGTCCTGGTGATGATCGAACGGCCCGACGCCCGCGAGCATCTCGTAGAGCACGAGGCCCGCCGCGTAGAGGTCCGTCGCCGGCGTCGGCTTCTCCCCGCGGATCTGCTCCGGCGCCGCGTAGCTCCAGGTGCCGACGAACGAGCCGTCGTGCTTGCGGTCCGCGACCGCCGAGACGCCGAAGTCGATCAGCTTCACCACCGGCTCGCCGTGGCGAGGCGCGTGGAGGAAGATGTTCTCCGGCTTGATGTCGCGATGGATGACCGGCACCTCGTGCGTGTGCGCGGCCTGGAGCGCCTCGAGGAGCTGGCGCGTGATCTCGTACGCGACGCGCGGCGGCACGCGGCCCATCGTGGTGACGACGTCGCGCACCGTCCGTCCGCTGAGGAGCTCCATCACGTAGAACGGCGTGCCGTCCGGGAGCGCGTCGTAGTCGAACACCTTGACGATGTTCGGGTGATCGAGCTGCGCGAGGATGCGCACCTCGTCGAAGAAGCGGAGCCGGTGCTCCTCGTGCCGCGTGAGCTCCGTGCTCATCAGCTTGAGGACGCCCTGGATGTTCGGCGGCTTGACGACCTGGTAGACGACGCCCATCCCGCCCGCGCCGAGCGACCTCACGACGCGGTACTTGGTGCCGGGCAGGGCGTCGCCGGGCTTGAGCTGGGGACCGGTCGCGGACATCAGTAGTACCCCTGCATCCTCTCCCACAGGCGCTCGGCCGCGGGGCGCGAGCGACCGACGAGCGCGCGCTCGTCGACGTTGACCAGCGCGCGATCGCGCACGACGAACCGGCCTCCGACGATGGTGTGGCGCACGCCGGTCGCCGACCATCCGCGGACGACGTGCTCGATCACGTTCGACTGGTTCATCGGCGTGAACGGATTGTAGTCGAGGACGGCGAGATCGGCGCGGGCTCCCGGCGCGATGCGCGGCGGGGCCGGATCGGCGAAGAGCCGGCTCGCCATCGCCTGTCCGGCGGCGATCCGGGCGCCGGCCTCGCGGCCGAGGCCGTCCTTGGCCTCGTCGTGGCGGAACGCGTAGGCGCGCGCCTCCGCCACGACGTCGCCGTCGAGGCCGTCCGTCCCGAGCACCACGTGGTCGCCCGAGCCGCCGAAGAGCCCGACGCCGTGGCGCATGTTCGAGCGCGGGTTCGTCGCGACGAACCCGCCGGCCCGCCCGAGCTCCACGACGACCTCGGGCGCGAGCTCGACGGCCTGCGCGATCACCGAGCCCGGGCGCGCGACGCCGAGCCGCTCGAGCCGCTGCTCGAGCCGCGTCCGCTTGTTCCGCGTCGCGTCGAGCGCGTCGGTCGCGTCCTCCGCGACGTGCAGGTGGAGCCCGACGCCGAACTCGTCGGCGAGCCCGCGGAGGGCGTCCAGCGTGTCGTCGTTCAGCGACATCATCGCGTGCGCGCCGACGAGCGCGCGGTGCTGCGTCTCGCCGGCGCGCACCCTCTTCAAGAAGCGCCGGTTCTCGCGGATCGCGGCGTCCCGGCGCGCGCGGCCCTCGCGGTCGCTCGTCTCGTAGGCGAGGACGCCGCGGAGCCCGATCTCGTCGAGCGCGGCCTCGATGCGATCGAGCGAGCCGTCGATCGCGCGCGGCGACGAGTGCAGATCGACGACGCACGCCGCGCCGGCCTTCGCCGCCATCGCCGCGCCGACCAGCGCCGACGCGTGCACGAGATCGTCGTCGAGCGCCTTGTCGAGCGGCCACCAGATCCACTGGAGGTGATCGGTCAGCGTGCGCGGCGTGGACGCGGGCGGCGGCATCCCGCGCGTCAGCGCCATGTACAGGTGCGTGTGCCCGACGGTGAACGCGGGCGTGACGATGCAGTCGCTCACGTCGACGCGCGGCAGATCGTCGGCGATCCGTCCGCCCACCTGCATGATCTGCGCGCCGCGGAGGACGACGTCCGCCTTCCCCATCCGCGTCGGGTGCAGCTCGAGCAGCGTCCCGCCGGCGAGGACGACCGCCTGCTCCGTGAGCCGAGCGACCTCGTCGGCGCCGACGCTGGGCGCGGCCGACCGGAGCGTGCTCTCGGAGTGCAGCATGACCGGCTCAAGTATAGGCCAGCCGCGGCCGGGCATCCCACCTTGCGCGTCGGGCCGCGCGGACGGCGACCGGCCGGAGGGAATCGCGCCGCCGGACGAAGCTCCCGTCACCCCACGTGTCCGGGGATCTCGCCTCGTGCAGCCCCTCGCGGGGCGAGGGAGTCGAGCGCGTTCGTCACCGAATGCGCTCGTCGGGCAGCCGAGACCATGAACGGACGTCCGGAGTCGGGCCGAAATCCGGCTCGTTCGCCCCCGGGCGAGCCCGATTTCGGCCTGCCACGGGTCGTGGATGCGTTCTAGGCTCGTTCACCGATGAGCGTCGATCTCGTGGTCCGCGGGCAGCGCGTCTTCACCCCCGTCGGCGAGCGCCCCGCCGCCGTGCACGTCGACCGGGCGCGCGGGACGATCGTCGCCGTCACCGAGCTCGCGGCCGCGCCCGCGGGCGTCGAGACGATCGACGCGGGCTCGATGTGCCTGCTCCCGGGCCTCGTCGACACCCACGTCCACATCAACGATCCCGGGCGCGCCGACTGGGAAGGGTTCGAGACCGCGACGCGCGCCGCGGCGGCCGGCGGCGTGACGACCCTCGTCGACATGCCGCTCAACAGCGTCCCGCCGACCACGACGCTCGACGGCCTCGCGGCGAAGCTCCGCGCGCTCGAGGAGAAGTCTCACGTCGACGTCGCGCTCTGCGGCGGGCTCGTGCCGTCGAACCACGAGGGCGGCCTCGCCGAGCTCTTCGCCGAGGGCGTGGTCGCGTTCAAGTGCTTCCTCGCCGAGAGCGGCGTCGGCGAGTTCTCGCACGTGCACGAGGCCGAGCTGCGCGCCGGGATGAGGGAGCTCGCGCGCGTCGACGCGCCGCTCTTCGTCCACGCCGAGCTGCCGGAGCCGCTCTCCGAGGGCGAGCGGGCGGCGATGGGGCTCGATCCGCGCCGCTACGCGACCTACCTCGCGTCGCGCCCGCGCCGCGCCGAGGACGCCGCGATCGAGCTCGTCCTCCGCCTCGCGCGCGAGACCGGCGCGCGCGCGCACGTCGTGCACCTGTCGTCGTCGGACGCGCTCGGCCTCTTCCGCCGGGCGCGCGACGAGAGGACGCGCCTCACCGTGGAGACCTGCCCGCACTACCTCACGTTCGCCGCCGAGGAGATCCCGGACGGCGCCACCGAGTACAAGTGCGCGCCGCCGATCCGCGAGCGGAACAACCGCGAGAAGCTCTGGGACGCGCTCCGCGAGGGGCTCGTCGATCAGGTCGTCACCGATCACTCGCCGTCGACCGCCGAGCTGAAATGCTCCGGCTCCGGCGACTTCATGAAGGCGTGGGGCGGCATCTCGTCGCTGCAGCTCGGCCTCGCCGCCGTGTGGACCGAGGCGCGGGCGCGCGGGCGGAGCGTGCGCGACCTCGTCGAGTGGATGAGCGCCGCCCCCGCGCGCCTCGCCGGCGTCCACGGGAGGAAGGGCGCGATCGCCGCCGGCTTCGACGCCGACCTCGTCGTCTGGGATCCCGACGGCGACTTCACCGTCGACGCCGCGCTCCTCGAGCACAAGAACAAGATCACGCCGTACCAGGCGCGCGCCCTGCGAGGGACCACCCTCCGCACGATCCTCCGCGGCGAGACGATCTACGAGCGGTGTCGGTCGGAGCCGACGTTCGCGCCGCGACGCGGCCGCTGGCTCCGACGCACCTGATCGCGCCGCGCGTCGCGGCGTTCTTCGATCCCACGACACGCCCCTCCAGGTATCCTGGTCGGGTCGATGGTGAAGGCGCGCTCCCCCGGGCGCGGCGATCGTCGATCGAAAGGGGGAGAGAGGGACCGAGCGTTGGCGGCCGAGCGATCGATGAGGGGATACGCCTTGCGTCGTAGGCTCCGATCGCCGCTGCGCCTCCCCCTCGTCGGCCTCGTCGTCGCCGTCATCGTGCTCGTCTCGCTCGGCTGGGTGAGCTACCGCGAGACCGTCGAGCAAGAGGTCGCCTCCTCGCTCGTCGAGCACACGCACGTCGTCATCGAGGAGCTGCAGAAGCTCCCCGCCGGCATCGCGGTCGCCGAGAGCAGCCTCCGCGGCTACGCGCTCAAGCGCGACGAGGGCATGCTCGACGAGCTCGATCCTGCGATGCGCGAGGTCGAGGAGGCGCTCAGGTCTCTGCGAGGGCTCGTGAAGGACAACCCCGACCAGCGCCGCCGGCTCGAGCTCCTCACGCCGAAGGTCTCGAGGCGGCTCGAGCTGCTCCGCGAGCGGCTCGAGGCCGTCACGACGTCGGGCGACGGCGCGATCGCCCCGGAGGCTCGGCACCTCACGCTCGAGATCCGAGCGATGTCCGCCGAGATGGTCCAGGAGGAGCTCCGCCTGCTCGATCGGCGGAGCAGCGCGCGAGAGGAGCGCATCCGACGCATCCGCGTGATCTCGCCGCTCGGCATCTTCGCGAGCATCAGCCTGGTCGCCGCCGCGTTCCTCCTCGTCTACGGCGAGGTGAAGAACCGCCGCCGCGCGGAGCGCGCGAGCGAGGAGCAGGGCGCGCGCCTCCGCGAGCTCGTCCGCGAGACCGCCCTCATGCTGCAGATGGGGGAGCTCTTGAGCGCGTGCCGCTCGGTGGCCGAGGCGACCGAGGTCGTCGGCCGCCTCGCGCCGCAGTTCTTCCTCGACGAGTCGGGGGCGATCTGCATCCTCAACGAGTCGCAGAACCTCCTCGAGGCCGAGGTCGAGTGGGGGAAGGAGTCCGTCCTCGAGGGCAAGACCTTCGCGCCGGACGACTGCTGGGCGCTCCGGCGCGGCAAGCCGCACCGCTCGGAGCAGGGGGACGCCGGCGTGCGCTGCGCGCACTCGAGCGCGGCGCACTCCGCCATGATGTGTCTGCCCCTGCTCGCCCACGGCCACGTCATCGGCACGCTGCACGTCGCCGAGATCGGCGACGCCGAGCCGATCCAGCGCCGCGCGATGGTCGTCGGCGAGCAGGTCGGGATGGCGCTGTCGAACCTGCGCCTCCGCGAGACCCTGCGCAACCAGTCGATCCGCGACGCGCTGACCGGCCTCTACAACCGCCGCTACACCGACGAGACGCTCGAGCGCGAGATCCGCCGCGCCGAGCGCGAGTCGAGCACGATCGGCGTGCTCGTGATGGACGTCGACTTCTTCAAGAGGTTCAACGACTCGTTCGGCCATCAGGCGGGCGATCACGTGCTCGCGTCGATCGGCGCCCTCCTCCGCAAGAAGACGCGCGGCGCCGACGTGGCCAGCCGCATGGGCGGCGAGGAGCTCGCGCTCGTGATGCCGAGCTCCTCGCTCGAGGACGCCGCCAAGCGCGCCGAGGAGATCCGCGAGGCGGTCGCGCAGATGGACGTGACGCACGAGGGGCGGAACATCGGGCCGGTGACGCTGTCGATCGGCGTCGCCGCGTTCCCGAGGCACGGAGCGACGTCCGACGACGTCATCCGCCTCGCCGACGCCGCCCTCTACCGCGCGAAGCGCGAGGGCCGGAACCGCGTGATCGTCGCGGATTGACACGCCGCGCCCCGCGACGCCGCGCTCCGCGTCGCCGCCCGACCGGCGCGTCGCGACGGAGGCGCGAACGTCGCGACCGGCGCGTCGAGATCCGCGACCCGAGGCGGTCGGAGCGCCGCCGGCGCGACGCGGGACGGCGCGAACGTCGCGGACGGACGCGCGCGCGTGTTGTACCCTCGCGGCTCGACATGGCGGACTTCATCGAGCTCATCGATCTCGCGGCGGAGCGCCTCGGCGGCTCCGTCCTCTGGGCGACGGACGACTTCTTCGCGGAGAAGGAGAACCTCCTCAAGCCGCAAGAGGCCGTCTTCATCGAGGGCAAGTACACCGACCGCGGCAAGTGGATGGACGGCTGGGAGTCACGCCGAAAGCGCCAGTACGCCGAGTCGACGCGCGCGTATCCGGAGCACGACTCGTGCATCATCCGCCTCGGCCTCTCGGGCGTGGTGCGCGGATTCGTCGTCGACACCGCGCACTTCAAGGGCAACTACCCCAAGGCGTGCTCGATCGAGGGCGCGAGCATCGACGGTCACCCGGACGTCGCGGAGCTCCTCTCGAGCGACGTCCGCTGGACCGAGATCCTCCCGCGCTCGGAGCTCGCCGGCGACTCGAAGAACCGGTTCGAGATCGACGTCCCCGAGCGCTTCACGCACCTCCGCTTCAACATCTACCCCGACGGCGGCGTCGCGCGCCTGCGCGTCCACGGCGACGTGATGCCGGGCGCGCGCTGGGCGGGCCGGCGCGACCGCCCGCAGCTCGTCGATCTCGCCGCCGCCGAGCACGGCGGGCTCGTCGTCGCGTGCAACGACATGTTCTTCGGCTCGCGGCACAACCTCATCATGCCCGGCCGCGGCGTGAACATGGGCGACGGCTGGGAGACGAAGCGCTCGCGTCGCCCCGGCCCCGACTGGGTCGTCGTGCGCCTCGCGACCGAGGGCGCGATCGAGCGCGCGATCGTCGACACCCTCCACTTCAAGGGCAACGCCCCCGACGCGTGCGCGCTCGACGTCGCGACGTCCCCCGGCGGCGATCCCGACGGCGCGAAGGACGACGGCTGGCGGCCGCTCCTCGCGAAGACGAGCCTCCAGCCGCACACGTCCCACGTGTTCGAGGACGCGCTCCTCGCCGCCGGCGACGCGACCCACGCGCGGCTCCGCATCTGGCCCGACGGCGGCGTCAGCCGGCTCCGTCTCCTCGGCGTCGCGAGCGAAGCCGGGCGCGAGCGCTCGGGGATGCGCTACGTCCGCGCGATGCCGGAGCCCGAGCTCGAGGCGGCGCTGCTCGCGTGCTGCGGCTCGCGCGCGTGGGTCCGCGCGATGGTCGCCGAGCGTAGGGCGAACGCCGCGTCCTTCGCGAGCCTCGACGCCCTGAAGGAGGCCGCCGCCGATCGCTGGAGCGCGCTCGCCGCCGCCGACTGGGACGAGGCCTTCGCGGCGCACCCGCGCATCGGCGAGAAGAAGGCCGACGGTCCCCAGGGCGAGGTCGCGCGCGCCTGGTCGGCCAAGGAGCAAGCCAGGGTCGAGGGCGCGAGCCGGGCGGCGCTGGACGAGCTCCGCGAGGTGAACGAGGCCTACGAGGCGCGGTTCGGCCGCATCTACATCGTGTGCGCGACGGGCAAGTCCGCCGAGGAGATGCTCGCGATCGCGAAGGAGCGCATGACCGCGGATCCCGAGTCCGAGCTCCGCCGCGCCGCCGAGGAGCAACGCAAGATCACCGAGCTCAGGCTCGAGAAGATGGTGAAGGGATGAAATCCGTTTCGACGCACGTGCTCGACATCCACCGCGGGCGCCCGGCCGCCGGCGTGCCCGTCGCGCTCGAGAAGAAGGAGGGCGACGTCTTCGCGCCGGTCCGGCGGGCCGAGACCGACGCCGACGGCCGCGTGAAGGAGCTCGTCCCGGAGGGGGAGCTCACGAGCGGCACGTACCGCGTCACGTTCGACACCGGCGCCTACTTCGCGGCGCAGGGCGTCGAGGGCTTCTACCCCGAGGCGAGCGTCGTGTTCGTCGTCCGCGACGCCGCCGCGCACTACCACGTGCCGCTCCTCCTGAGCGCGCACGGCTACTCGACGTACCGCGGCAGCTGAGCGGCGCTACTCCCAGTAGGCGCGGACGTCGTCGTAGCGGACCTCGCCGGTGCCGTCCTCGCAGTGGAAGCCCGGGGCGACGAAGAGGTCGCCACCCACCCGGCACTGCGGCGCGTTCACGGTCGTCTCCTCGACGGAGCCGTCTTCGTGGTGGAACGAGATCGTGAGGGAGCTCCCGCTCGTCGCGTTCGGGACGGCCTCGAACCAGAGGTCGGTCCACTCGTTCAGCCTGGGGCCGCCCTTGACGTCGCGCTCGTCGTTCGTCAACGGGTCGCCCGACTGGATGTTGATCGAGGAGCTGTCGATCGCCCCGGCGCCGTTCGGGTGGACGTAGAAGAGGACGGCGCACGACCGGATGTGCACGGTGAAGAGCGTGAAGGTGCGGCTCCAGGGCCCCGTGGGGCGGAGCTGCGCGCGGACCTCGACGCGCTTCGACCCGACGCCGGAGATGCTCCGCTCGAAGCGCGTGTACGAGCAGCTCGGCGCATCGTTCAGGTTGGCGCGGCCCGACCGCGGCGGCGAGTAGGCGAGCGGGTCGAACGCGAGCGTCCCGCTCTGCTCCTGGAGCTTGGTCCAGCCGCGCGCGAGCGGCCCGTCGTCGAAGTCCTCGCAGAAGTCGGGAGCCGGATCGTACGACGCGCACCCTCGCGAGCCCGCGTCGGCGTCGCCGCCGTCGCCGCCGTCGCGCGGGGCGACGTCGTCGCGCTCGCCGTCGGTCAGAGCGTCGGCGGCCGCCTCGGCGGCTTCGGCGTCGGGGTCCGCCGCGCCGCGCGCGCCGTCGAGGTCGGTCGCGAACAGGAGCGAGCACGCCGGCGCCGCGACGGCGAGCAGCGCCGCCGTGAGAAAGCCCGGGCTCGATCGCGCGCGACGGCTCACCGAGCTCGACGATAGCAGGTCGCCCACGGCCCGCGGGAAGGTCTACTCGACCCGGAAGGTCAGCGAGACCGGCGCGGTCTCGCGGGCCTTGACCGTGATCTTCTGGGTCTGACGGCCGAAGACCTCGTGCCACGCCTCGATCTCGTACGTCCCCTCCGGCACGTTCACGAGCGAGAACTCGCCGGCCTCGCCGCTCACCGCGTAGAACGGGTGGGGGACGACGCCGACGAACGCGCTCATCCAGGGGTGGACGTCGCACTTCGCGCGGACGGGGACCTCGGTCTTGTCGAAGACCTTCTCGAGGCGCATGTCCTTCGTCGGCATCATGTCGTTGAAGGTCGCGTTCGTCTCCGCGACCGCCCGCACGTTGTGCAGGACCGGATCGCTGTTGAGGAAGACGACCTTCTGCCCGACGCGAGCGCCGACGACGTGGGGCTTGTACATGCAGCCCTTCTGGTCGATGACGACGGGATCGCCGGGGGCGGCCGGGCCCTTGTAGGCGTCGAGCCCGATCTTGATCCAGACGAACGCGTTCTGGAGCTTCCCGTCCTTCGAGAGGACGGCGTCCGAGGTGACGGGACCCTGGACGTCGCTCGTGCACGTCCCGACGTTGAGGACCTTGTTCGGCGGCGGCGTCCCCTCGAGGTTCACCGTGCCCTTCACGACGCCGACCACCGACTCGTTGGCGACCTTCTCCGGGCCGCCCTGCGTCTGGGGCGTCGTCGGCGTGAGCGGCGCGGTCGGATCGGCGCCGGCGCCGCCCGCGCTCGTCGGGGCCGTGGTGAGCGACGAGTGCGCGATCGTCAGGAGCACCAGGAGGACCGCGACGAGGATCCCCGGCGCGAGCTCCTTCTTGACGTTCTGGAGGTGGCGGATGGAGGCGCCGAGGACGATGAGCCCGGCGAGGATGACCCAGTTGTGCGGGTGGCCGTAGACGCCGGGGAAGTGGTTGCTCAACATGATGAGCACCACGGGATAGGTCATGTAGTTGTTGTGCCGCGAGCGCGTCTTGGCGTGCTTGGCGAGCTTCTCGTCCGGCTTCCGGCCCTCGGTGACGGCCTTCACCAGGCCCTTCTGCGCGGGGATGATGTGCACCCAGACGTTGGTCGCCATCCACGTGCCCATCATCCCGCCCGTCAGGAGGAACGCGGCGCGTCCGCTGACCTTGTGGGCGAGGAAGAACAGGACGCCGACGACGAGGCCGTAGGTGATCGCCGCGCCGACGGGCACGTTCGCCGTCAAGGGAGAGCGCCAGAGCAGGTCGTAGACGAACCACGACGCGACGAGCACGCCGATCGACAGCGCGACCGCGGCGGCGGGAGAGAGGTCGGAGACGTTCGGATCGACGAGCGTGACGGCGCCGCCCTGGAAGAACACGATGTCGAGCAGGAGCCAGCCCGAGAGCATCGTGAACATCGCCTCCCACTTGAACCAGTGGAGGTGCTTGGGCATCACCTTGGGCGCGACGAGCGTCTTCTCGACGTCGTAGAAGCCGCCGGAGTGGACCATCCAGAGCTCGCCCTCGATGCCCTTCTCCTTGGTGCGCTCGTTCTTCTCGATCCTGGCGTCGAGCCAGTTGAAGAACAGCGAGCTGCCGATCCACATGATCCCGGCGATGACGTGGATCCAGCGGACGGCCAAGTTCAGCCACTCTGTGACGAACGCGGGGCTCATCGAAGGCCGGACTATGAATCAGCTCGCGCGAGAGGTCCATCGTTGCGAGCACGAACGGCTCGGCCGTCCGAGGCGCCGCGTCACGGCCGAGCGGCCGGGCGCTCGCCGCAGGGCGTCGAAGGGCGCGATCCCGACCCTCAGACGAGCCGGTAGCCGAGGCGCATCGCGGCCGCGTCGATCCGCCCGCGGATCGCCGGATCCGACAGCGCGCGGTGGAACGACGGCGTCTTCGGCACCGCCGCCTCGGCGCGCTCGTAGAGGGCGACCGACGGTCGGTTGGCGTGCATCGACGAGGCGTACCAGAGCCCCTCGACGCCCGCGTACGCGTCGTAGATCGCCTGCGACCAGCGGCGCGCCCGAGGCCGCGGGCCCGAGTTGATCGCCATCGACGCGCCGGCGCGCGTCGGCCACGCGCCGGTCAGGTCGAGGAGCGTCAGGTCGCGCGCCGTCTCGAAGCCGACGAGCCACGGCTCGCCCGCGTGTCGATCGATCACGCGCGTCGCCTGGAACGCCTCCGCCAGGCACGTCGTCGGATCGTCGGCGGCGTAGAGGATGCCCTTCGCCTGCACGCGCGGCGGCGTGTCGTGATGGTCGAAGCGCGAGCTCGTCGGGCCGAACGCGCGGAAGTCGCCGAAGCTCGTCGGGCGCCGGCCGCCGCGCATGTAGATGCGCCAGAGGCGGGCGCCCGCGAGGAGGAGCTTCGTCTCGGGAGGCGTGGTGAGCGGCCGGGGCGGCTCGGGGAGCTTCGCCACCCGTCAGACTTCCTCGGCGAGCTCGGCCACGACGTTCGGATCGCGCCCCGCGAGGAGCCACGCGCGCGGAGTGACGCGCTCCTCACGGTCGCCGACGACGAGGTCTTGATGCGGGGTCGAGAACCAGGCCGCGACGGCGAGCGGGTGGGCGTCCGGCCGGAGGCGCGGCAGGACGCGCTCGATCCCGCGGACCAGCTTGCCCTTCGACGCGAACTGGAACTTCGGGATGCGCCACGCCCGCCCGTCCTTGATCCCGTAGAGCGTGCGCGACGTCGGCCCGAGCCGCTGGCGGAGGCGGCCGGTGCTCACCGCGAGCGCGCGGGCGGCCTCCTCGAGCGTGAGGCTCTCGGCGAGCAGGATGTCGAGCTCGATGCGGGACCGCTCGAGCGCGCCGCCGGCCTCGGTCGTCGCGTCGACGAAGCCGGCGTCGTCGAGCATCGCCGCCTCGCTGCGCGCGAGCCGCGGCGGGGCGACGTCCCGGTGCGCGTCGACGAAGCGCTCCACCGCGACCTCGGCCCCGGCGAGGCGGCGGCGGAGCTCGCGGACGTCGAGCGCCCGCCCCTTGACGGTCACGCGGCTCACCAGCGCGGCGTGGCGGCTCAGGACGATCACGACGACCTCGTCCTCGGCGACGGGGGAGCGGCCCTTGAGCCCCACCTCGGCCGGCGCCGGCCGGCCGCGCGACGCTCGCTCTGCGGCGCGGCCGAGCTCGACGAGCTCCGCCTGGGCGTGGGTGCTGAGCTTCGCGGCGAGGGTCGTCATCGTCATGCCTTCGGACGGTCGAGAGCCAGCGTCCTGAGTCTCGTTTCCCGTGCCCGAGCCCTTGCGGGCTCGGGATACTAGCGGAGGGTAGCGGTCGTTAGTTACCGTTAGTCTACGCGCGTCTCGCGCCCCTGCAAGTCCGCGGGCGCGTCCTCCCGGCGCGGGCGCGCCGTCAGTGCTCGACCGAGACGCGGAGGGCGGCGAGCGGACGCACGTTCAGCCCGACGCGCGCGTTCACGCCCATGCCGAGCTGCACCTTGAGCTGAGAGAGCGGGTTGACGTGGACCTGGGGGAGCACCGTCGCGACGGTGCGCTCGTCGCGCGCGACGCGGTAGCCGAGCTCGACGCCGGCGGTGAAGTAGCGGCTCGCCTGCGCGAAGAGGCTCGGGTGCAGGGTCGCGCCCGGCGCGGGCCGCGACGGCCCGAAGTCGACGGTGGGCCCGACGATCACGAGCCCCTGCAGCATGTGGGAGAAGCGCACGCCGGTCACCGCGGTGAGCGACGCCCGCCGCTCTCGCCCGTCGAGCGAGTGCTCGTAGATGCCGAGGGCGCCGACCTCGAGCCGCCGCGTGTCGATGGACCCGAGCGTCGCCTGGGCGCCGCCCTTGATCGCCTCGAGCTCCCCGTTCCTGAGCGGGAGCTCGAGCTCGAGCCCAAAGCCGGGCAGGGGCGTGTACTCGATCTCGGGCGCCCACGCGACCGCGTCGAACGAGGTCGTGGCGAGCACGTTCGCCTCGAGCTCGCCGCGGCCCGAGCCGAGGTTGCGGATGAGATCGATGTAGAGCGGCTCCGGGATCGGCGGGACGTCCGACGCGCGGCGCGGATCGGTGCCGAGCTCGCGCTCCACGGCGTCGGGGACGTTGTCGTGGTCGGTGTCGGCGCTCCGCGGATCGCTCTCGCCCGGATCGACGACGCCGTTGTGGTTCGTGTCCTCCTCCACGTCGGGGATGCCGTCGCCGTCCGTGTCGCGCGGGTCGGGCGCGGCGGTCGCCAGCGCGCCGAGGAGCAGGGGCCACATCTCGACCAGGCTACCAAGTTGCGACGCCTCCGTGGGCGAAGCTCGGAGCCCGTGCCCGCGCACGGGTCGGGGGAGCGCGGCGGGGAGCGGGCGTCGTCCGATCGAGCGACGCCCCGCCGCCGGTTGGACCCTGACGAACCGGCCGGAGATGACTACGCTGAAGGGATGCGATCTTGGTTTCATGGCTTGAGCGCCGTCTTCGCGTTGTGCCTGATGGGAGCGTGCTCCGACGACGAGCCGGCGAGCACGCCCGGCGATTCGTCGCAGGCCGACGCCGGCGACCGACCCGAGGACGACTCCGGCACGCGAGACGGCGAGACGACCGACCCGCCCCCGGCCGAGTCGAAGATGAACACGACGACCGAGACGATCGACGTCGACGGCGCCCCGCGCACGTACGTCCTCTCCGTCCCGAAGACGTACGACGCCGCGCGCTCCTATCCGCTGATCCTCGCGCTCCACGGCGACGGCGGGACCGCGGCGGGGTTCGTCGCGTTCGCGAAGCTCGAGGCGTCGACCGGCGACGAGGCGATCGTCGCCTACCCGGAGGGCTCGGTGGACCTCTTCACGCCGTACGATCAGAACCGCGACCAGCGGCTCATCGAGGTCATGATCCTCGCGTTGAAGGAGCGCTTCTCGATCGACGCGTCGAAGATCTGGGGCTTCGGCTACAGCAAGGGCGGCTACCAGCTCAACGAGATCGCCTGCAAGAAGCCCGGCCTCCTCTCGGCGATGGCGATCCACGCCGGCGGCGCGCCGCAGACGCGCGACGGCGCCGGCGCCGTCGACTGCCCCAACGCGATCGGGCTCGCGACGTTCGTGACGCACGGCGCGCTCGACGATCCCGGCGGCGGCGAGTTCGGCGCGGCCTACTGGGCGAGCCGCGCCGGGTGTCAGCAGACCCGGAGCCCGTCGTCTCCGGCGATCTGCGAGGCGTACGACGGCTGCGCGGCGGGCAAGCCGGTCGTCTTCTGCGTCGTGCCCAACCAGCCCCACTACCCGCTCTACGGAGAGGCGGCGGCCCACTCGTGGGCCTGGTTCAAGACGCTCTAGCGTCCTGAGGCCATGGTTCGTCGGACCACCGCGAGACACCGGCGAGCCAAGCGCCCTCCCGTCGCCGCCGCCGGCCGCCGCTAGCGCCGGGCGAGCGGGAGGACGGCGCTCGACGGGAGGTAGCCGTCCGCCTCGCCGACGACGACGTGGCTGAAGCCGGCGCTCTCGTCGACGATCCGCGCGCGCGCGCCCTCGGGCACGGGGGCGACGCCGTCCATCGCGAGGTGCCGGGCGTCGAGGAGCCGCGCGTTCGGCGCGATGACCACGCCCTCGCGCAGGTGCAGGCGCGCGTCGCGGGCGGCCCACGCCAGCGCCGACGTGCCGAGCATGAGCGCGCCGGCGATCGCGGCGGACGTCGTCGCGGCGACCTTGGCGCGCGGGAACGCGGCGCGCCGGCGCGTCAGGATGGCGGCGGAGAGCGCGAGCGTCATGGCGGCGGCGATGACGGCCCACGCGTTCTCCGGCAACAGCTCGACGATCGACCGGCCGAGCGACGAGCCGTGCTGGAGCTCGACCGACTCGCCGGCGCGCGAGCGACGGCGCGCCACCTCCGAGCGGACGATCGCGAGCGCGCTCGTGGCGTCGGCCGCGAGGGTCGGATCGCGCGTGAGCTCGCGCGTCTCCTCGAAGCCGTGGGCGGCGCGCCCGAGGTCGCCGGGCTGCTCTCCGCCCGCCCGCACGCGCGCGGCGTACGCGAGCCCGCGATCGAAGCTGACGACCGCGTCGACGACGCCGCGATCGGCGAGCGCCTCGAGCTTCGCGATCGCCTCGCCCGGCCGCTCGGCGACGAGCGCCTCGTGCGCGCCGCGGAAGAGGGCGGCCGGGTCCGTCTCCTCGTGCGGAGCGTCCTCTTCGGCCCGCGCCGAGCCGGCGAAGGCGACGCACGCGAGGACCGCCGCGGAGAAGGCGCGCGGGCTCACTCCGGGTCGCTCCTTCGGGACGGCGAGCGCGGCGGCGCGGAGGACGGCGACGGCGCGTGCGCGGCGACGGCGCCGAGGACCTCCTTCGCGCGCCTCCAGAGCGCCCGCGCGGCCTCGATCTCCACGCCCGCCGGCGAGAAGCGGGCGTCCTCGCACTCCGACGCGAGCTGCATCGCCGCGCGGGCGGTCGCCTCGGTCACGCCGGCGTCGACGAGCTCGCGGACGGCGCCCTCGCCCGAGGTGCCGCGGACGTTCACGCCGGTGCTCGCGAAGAGCTCGGCCTCGAGCGCCCGGGCCACGGCGGCCGCGGCGGCCTTCCCGTCGTCGCGCTTCAGCGCGGCCTCGGCCTCGGCCCGCCGCTCGCGCGCGACGCGCTCGGGCGACGGCGCGGCGTTGGCGCGTCGCTCGCGCGCGCGGCGGACGGCGCCCGTCAGCGCGATCGCGGCGACGCAGGCGAGCGGCGATCCGAAGAGCGCGGCCCAGTAGATCGGGCGCTCGGTCAAGAACGCCTCGGCGCGCTTGCCCTCGAGGGCCGCGCGCGGCGGCGGCAGATCCGGGAGCAACGTCTCGGCGACCTCGCCGCCGGCGTCGCGCGCGTGACCCTTCGCGACCTGGACGATGCCGAGCGCCGCGCGCGCGATCTCGTAGGTCCGCGTCTGCGGGTCGAAGTACGGCAGGCGAATCTCGCCGAGATCGATCGCGCCGTCCTTTTGCAGCCGGACGACGTAGGAGAACGTCCGCGTGCCGCCGAACTTGTCGTTCGAGACGGGGCCGAGGCTGTCGACCGTCTGCGGCTCGAGCCACTCGACGCCGGCGATCTCGGGCGTCGGGAGCGTCGCGGGCATGTTGCCGCTGCCGCGGAGCTCGACGGTGACGCCGACGGCGCCGTGCTGATCGACGCTGCGCGGCGCCGTCGTGGCGGAGAGCGAGAAGTCGCCGGTGTCGCCGATCTGGTAGCCCGCCGGGCGGTTCGCGACGGGGGGCTCGCTCACGTCGACGTAGAGCGTCTCGCTCTCGCGGAGGCCGACGCGCAGGTGCGAGAGCGTCAGCGACATCGGCGCGATCGAGAGCCGGCCGGTCTTGATCGGGAAGAGCGCGTTCTTGCGCACGAGCTTCACGCTCCACGGGCGCCCGCCGACCATCGCGTTGCCGACGTGCACCGCGCGCGTCTCGTCCTGGACGAGCGAGCGCTTGACGAAGTCGGTCGCCGTCGCCTCGTGGACGTCGGTCGGCCGGCCCTGGCGGGCGCGGATGTCCTCGTAGAGGTAGACGGTGAGCGTGACCTGCTCGCCGACGACCGCGCGGGTCTTGTCGACGGTGGCGTGGAGGAACGCGGTCGGCGCGCGCGCCGTCTCGAGCGCGAGCTTCGGATCGGTGCCGATGCCGCCGAACGGATCCGCCGGCTCGTCGTCCATCCCGGGGAAGAGGCCCTTGAAGGGATCGAACGGCGAGCCGCCGCCGAACGGATCGAACGGCTGGCGTCCGGGGCGGCGCGGCCTCGGCTTGCCCTGCCCGGGCGGGACGACGGTCACGCGCTGGGCGGAGCCGCTCTTGCGCGCGCCGCCGATCGCGACGCTCGCGGGGCCGATCGTGAACGTGCCGAGGCGCCCCGCGCTGAGCCGCCACGACGCCGTGAGGCCGTGCCGATCCGAGCGCTGGCCGTTGATGATCGACACCATGTGGGTCGGCGAGGCGCTGGTGTCGACGACGGTGAAGCCGGCCGGCGGCGCGAGCCTCGGATCGGACGGGGACTCGCCCGTCGTCGACGTCGCCTGGAGGGTGTAGGTGACGGTGTCGCCGAGCTCGATCTCGTCCGCGTCGAGGCTGGCGGTGACGTCGACCCCCTGCGCGCGGAGCGGCGCTGTCCACGCGAGGACGAAGGCGAGCGCGGCGAGCGCGAGCGCGAGGGCGGCGGGGGGAGCGACGATCCTCATTTGTCGCTCATCCCCCGCACCTTGCGCGCCTTACCGTGCTTCTTCGCCGCCTCCTGCTGGACCGTCGGGGCGTTCTCGAGCTGGTCGAGGATGCGCTCGTCCTGGCTCTGACGCGACGGCGGCGGGGGCTCCTCCGGCTCGTCCTTCGGGTCTTGCTTCGGCGGCGGCTTGTTGGAGTCGTCGCCGCCCGAGTCCTGCCCCGCGTCGGGCGGCTCGTCGCCCTTGCCCGAGTCCTGCCCCGCGTCGGGCGACTCGTCGTCCTTGCCCGAGTCCTTGTCGCCGTCGTCGCCGCCGCCGTCCGGCTGAGTCTGGTCGTCGTCGCCGCCGCCGTCGCCGCCGTCGGGCGGCGAGGCGTCGGGGCCGGCGTCCTTCTTGTCCTCGATCCGGCGCAGCGCGACCGCGCGGTTCCACGCGGCGTCGCGCCCGACGGGATCCGGCGCGTAGCGCGCCGCCCCGGCGTCGGGATCGGTCCCGATGGGACCGGCGTCGCCCATCCCCGGCACGAGCTCGAGCGCGCGGTCGTAGGCGGTGACCGCCTCCTTGTAGGCGGCGGTCAAGAACAGGAGGTTGCCCTCGAGGTAGCGCGCGCGCGCGCGGAGCGCGACGGACTGCGCCGGATCCTCCGCGATGGCGCGGACGACGCGGAGCGCGCACTCGACCTGACCGGCGCGCATCCCCTTGAGGTTCGGGTCGAGGAAGCCGGCGTCGTTCTCCTCGTCGCCGAAGCGGTGCCCGTAGGTCTCGGCGATCTTGAAGAGCGCGAGGCCGAGATCGAACGTGCCGTTCGGCCGCTCGCGCACGCGGAGCGGCGTGCCGATGTTGCCCTCGGTGCAGCCTCCGGTCGTGAGGTAGTCCTGGAGGAGCTCGGCGGCGGGGCCGGCCTCGCCGGCGTCGTAGTAGCGGAGCGCCTCGGTCACCTGCGGCGCGTCGCGATCGAACGGGCGCGACGGGTCCCAGCCGCACGCGGCGACGAGCGCGGCGAGCGCGATCGACGCGATCGAGGCGCGGCGGAAGCGCGCGCGTCCGGAGAGCCTCTGCGCGCGTGACCCGGGCCCGCGCTTCACGCCGCCCTCCGTTTCTTCTTGGGCTTCTTGCCCGGGCCCTCGGCGCTCGCGTCCTTCTTCGGTTTCTTGCGCGCGCCGCTCCTCGCGCCGCCCGGCGCGAGGCGCACCCCCGGCGGGAGCGCGCCGGCGAACCCGAGCGCGACGCGCGGGAGCGGCGCCTCGGGGACGAGGCCCTCGGCGACGAGGAGGAGGACCGCGAGGCCGAGCGGCCACATGTACTCCTCGTCGAACGCGATCTCGACCCGCTCGGCGAGCTCCTCGCGCATCATCTTCTTGAGGCCGCGCGCGATCTCGTCGATCCCGGTCTCGCCCCTCTCCGCGCGGACGATCGCGCCGCCGGTCGCCTTCGCGACGTCGGCGAGCTGCGCCTCGCCCTCGGCGGTGAGCTCGGTCGTCAGCGTCCGGCCCTCGTCGTCCTTGCGGAAGCCCTGCGTTCGTCCGTCGGGCCCGACGTCCGGGATCGGCTCGGGCGCGCGTCCGCCGATCTGGACGACGTCGATCCGCGTCTTCTCTTCGGCGGCCTGCCGCGCGACCCCCACGGGATCGCCCTCGAGGTCCTCGCCGTCGGTGACGAGCACGATGACGCGCACGTGGTCCTTCGACTTCGGATCGCGCGCGAGCACCTCGCGCGCCCGCTCGAGCGCGCGCGCGATCGCGGTGCCGCCGATCGGCATGTCGTTCGGCTCGAGCTGGCGGAAGAACTGCGCGATCGCGGCGGAGTCGCTCGTCAGCGGGAAGCTCATCGGCTCGCCGGCGAAGGCGACGGCGCCGAAGCGCGCGCCGGGCAGCTCGCGGACGAGCTTCCCGATCTCCGCCTTGGCTCGGGCGATCCGGCTCGGCGCGACGTCTCGCGCGTACATGCTCTTCGAGTAGTCGAGGACGATGACGACGTCGAGGTTGGTGGCCGGTACGAGCTTCGTGCCGCGGCCCCACTGCGGCCGCGCGAGCGCGACGAACGCCGCGGCGAGCGCGACGACGAGCAGGACGCCCTTGAGCGCCCGGCGGCCTGCGGCGTCGAACGTCTCGAGCCGCATCACGAGCTTCGGATCCCCGAACACCCTGGTCGCGCGGCCGCGCCGCACCGACGCGAGGACGAGCGACGCGGCGAAGAGCGCGACGAGCAGCCCGCAGCCGATCGCCACGAGGAGCCAGGGCATCGACGTGAGGTCGTACGCGAACCTCACGGGAACCTCCGCACGATGAGGAGGCGCACGAGCGCCTCGAGCGCGACGAGACCGACCGCGGGCAGGAGCAAGAGGCCGAAGAGGTCTTCCATCGTCGCGGCCTGCGCCTCGAAGCGCGTCTTCTCGAGCTTGTCGAGGATCGCGTGCATGCTCTGCTCGAGCCCCTTCTTGTCGGTCGCGATGAAGGCGTCGCCTCCGGTGGTGCTCGCGATGCGGCGGAGCAGCTCCGGGTTCACCGGGAAGTGCTCGCGGACGAACTTCGGCTGGCCGAAGAGATCGACGCCGTCCTGGACGTCGACGTCGTCGCCGTTGCCGATCTGCACCGTGAACACCTTCACGCCCTGCGTCTGCGCGAGGTGGGCCGCGTAGTCCGGCGCGATCGAGCCGGCGTTCGAGTCGCCGTCGGTGAGCAGGATGATCGCCTTCGAGCGCGCGTTCGAGCGACGGAGGCGCGCGACCGCGGTGCCGACGGCGTCGCCGATCGCCGTGCCGTTGCCGTCGATGAGCCCGAGCTCCATCTTGCTCACGAGGGTCGACAGGAGCGACTTGTCGAGCGTCGGCGGCGACAGGATGTACGCGGTCCGCCCGAAGACGACGACGCCGATGCGGTCGTTCTTCCTCCGGGAGACGAAGTCGAGGATGACCTCCTTCGCGGTCTCGAGGCGCGTCAGCCGCTGCGCGGGCGCGCGCGGGGAGCGCGGCTGGTCGGCGGTCTCGGCGTCCATCAGCGCCCGCATCGAGCCGGAGAGATCGAGCACGACGACCATGTCGATGCCCTTCTCGTCGGCGTCCTCGCCGCGGAGGACGTTCTGCGGGCGCCCGAGCGCGAGGACGGCGAGCACGAGCGCCGCGCCGCGGAGCATCCCCGGCACGTCGCGGAGCCGGGTCCGGAGCCCGCGGGGGCCGGCGAGGAGCGGCGCCACCGCGGCGAGGCGCATGCGCGGGGTGCGCGCGTCGGCCGCGAGCGTCGTCCGCCAGACGACGACCGCGGCGAGGACGGTCCCGGCGCCGGCGAGCACCGGGAGGCGCGCGTCGCGCGGGAGCCAGGCGAGGACCGGCACCGTCCAGACGGCCGAGAGCCAGGCCTCGCCGCGCATCAGGATCGGGTAGAGGAGCGCCCCGACGACGAAGAGCAGCGTGCCGAGGACGACGGCGATCGTGCGCGTGGCGCGGCTCACGTCGAGCCTCCGGAAGGCGGCTCACGCGTCGGCGTCGCGGCGTCGCCTTCGCGGGCGTCGTCCGCGCCCGCGGGCGTCGCGGGTTTGCCTTCGCGGGCGTCGTCCGCGCCCGCGGGCGTCGCGGGTTCGCCTTCGCGGGCGTCGTCCGCGCCCGCGGGCGTCGCGGCGGCCGCCTCTTCCTCCGGATCCGGCGGCTCGTACGGCGAGCGCACGCGCTTCGGCGGCGCCGCCGGAGCCACGAACGGCGCGCGGAGCTGCGCCGCGGCGACCGGATCGACCTCGGGCGCGGGCTCGTCGAGGAGCGCGTCGCCCCCCGCCGAGGTCGGCATCGTCCCGCGGACGATCGCCTCGCCCGTCGCGATCGACCTCGCGCACTGCTCGGGCGTCGGCGTGAGGTTCGCGAACTTCACGAGGTCGCACTCGCGCAGGAAGCTCGCGACGCGCTCGATCGCGACGCCCGGCTGCGGCCCGAAGCTCGGGCGCGGCAGCCCGTCGGCGCCGAGCTCGTGAGGCGCGTCGAAGCGGATGAAGCCGCCCGCCTGCTTCTTCAGCGCGGCGAGGATCTCGTCGGTGGTCGACTCGAGGCCGTCGAAGCCGAAGCGCGCGCCGAGGTACCGCCGGAGCGCGTCGCTCGTGCGGTCGAAGTACTCGCCGTAGCGCTCGACCTCGAGGAGCCCCGCGTGGCGCACCTCGTCGAGCTCCTCGAGCGCGACCTCCCAGGGCGGCCGCGGCGGCGGCGGCGGCGGCGCGGGCTTCGGCCGATTGAGCCTCCGCCACACGAGCAGCGCGAGGATCGCGCCGGCGACCAGGCCCAGCGCCGCCCAGCCGAGCGCCTTCTTCAGCGCCGTCCACTCCTCGCGCTGCGGGATGGCGTCCGGGTTGTCCCGCGGCATCGCGTCCGGCGTGTTGGCGATCGGATCCTCGACGAGGATCGGGTGGTCGTGCGTGCACACCGTCGCGATCTCGCCGTTCGCGCGGGCGACCGCGACCGGGAGCGGCGGGAGCATCATCACGTTGCGCCCGGGGTTCGGCGGCAAGAGCACCAGGGGCAGCGCGAGGTGCGTCGTCGCGCCCGGCTTCTTGTCGTCGTCGGGCTCGGTCCAGATCTGCGCCCCCGCGCCGCCCTCTTGATCGGGGACCGCGAAGCCCGCTTGCTTGAGGACCTTCTTCGCCTCGACCGCGCTCGACAGATCGAGGCCCGACGGCAGGACGCGCTCGCCCTTGCCGTGGCGCACGGTGATCGACAGCGTGGCCGCCCAGCCGCTCGTGCCGCGCTGCGGGAACGTGTCGACCACGATCGGCCGCTGCGCGCCCTTGGGCACGCTCTCGACGCAGCCGTACGTCGACTCGCCCACGCCCGCGTCTCGGCTCGGGGCGGTCGACGCGTCGTCCGGCGACGGCCCCTGCGCGCGAGAGGCGCCGGCGCCGCCGAGCAGGATCGCGGCGGCGGACGTGAGGCCGGCGAGGCCGAACGCGAGCGAACGGCGGAGGCGCGTCATCGCATCCCGATCCTCCGCGCGCGCCGCGCGAACAGGTCGCGGATCGGACGGACGAACGATCCGCCGGTGTCGATCTCGACCGAGTCGAGGCCGAGCTTGAAGAAGAGCTGGCGGCGCGCGTCGCGGATGCGCGTCATCTCGCGCTTGAAGTGCGCGCGGACCGCGGCGTCCGACGTGTCGACGACGACCATCTCGCCGCTCTCGAGGTCCTCGAAGGTCGCGAGCCCGACGTCGGGGAGCTCGAAGTCGCGCCGGTCGACGAGGACGACGGGGATGACGTCGTGCTTCGCGCTGGCGAGCGACAGCGCGCGCTCGTAGCCCGAGGCGAAGAAGTCCGAGACGACGAACGCGACGCTCCGGCGCCTCGCGACGTGCGCGAGCGCCTCGAGGGACGACTTGAGGTCCGTGGCGGCGCCGAGGTGCGGGTACGGCGCCGGGGCGAGGCGGCTCATCCGGCCCTCGGCGTCGCCGAGCCCGGAGGTCTCGCGCCGGAGGGCGCGGTGCGCGGGCTTCTTCGTCACGCGGAGCTCGGCCGAGCGCGCGCCCACGGCCTCGGGCGCCTCGAACCCGAGGATCTCGCGCACGACGCGCATGACGTGCTTCTCGCCCTTCTTCGGCGGGACGATGCGCTCGACCTTGCTCGTCGAGAGGATGAGCCCGACGCGGTCGTTGTTGCGGATGGCGCTGAACGCGAGGAGCGCCGCGACCTCCGAGGCGACGCGGGCCTTCGGCGCGCGCTGCGTCCCGAAGCGCTCGCTGGCCGAGAGATCGACCGCGAGCATCACGGTCATCTCGCGCTCCTCGACGAAGACCTTCACGAAGGTCTCGTTCATGCGCGCCGAGACGTTCCAGTCGATCGTGCGGATGTCGTCTCCGGGCTGGTACGGGCGCACCTCGCGGAACGCGAGCCCCTGGCCCTTGAAGCTGGACTTGTACGTCCCCGAGAGCTGCTCGTTGGCGAGCCGCGCCGTGTGGATCTCGATGGTGCGGAGGGCCGCGAGGATCTCGCGCGGGATCACGGGACGAGGCTCCGCGCGTCGGGCTTCGGCGTCGAGCCGGAGGGAGAGGGGAGGGCCATCCGGAGCTCGAACGTCAGGGGACCTCGACCACCTCGAAGACGCGGCGCACGACCTGCTCCGAGGTCACCTCCTCCGCGTCCGCCTCGTAGGTGAGCACGACGCGGTGGCGGAGCACGTCCGGGCCGACCGCCTTCACGTCCTCCGGCGTCACGTAGCCGCGGTGGCGGAGGAACGCGTGCGCGCGCGCGGCGAGGTTGAGCGCGATCGAGGCGCGGGGCGAGGCGCCGAACTCGATGAGCGGCGCGAGGTCCTTGAGGCCGTGCTTCTGCGGCTCGCGCGTCGCGAAGACGACGTCGACGATGTAGTCCTTCACCTTCTCGGCGACGTAGATCTGCCCGATGATCTTCCGCGCCTCGAGCAGCTCCGAGGGCGTGACCGCGGGCTCCGCCTTGAGCGGCACCGCGCCCGTCATGCGGTCCATGATCTTCCGCTCGTCCTCGCGCGTCGGGTAGCCGACCTTGCACATCAGCATGAAGCGGTCGACCTGCGCCTCGGGCAAGGGGTACGTGCCCTCCTGCTCGATCGGGTTCTGCGTCGCCATGACGATGAACGGCGACGGCAGGGGATAGGTCTTGTCGCCGATCGTGACCTGGCGCTCCTGCATGGCCTCGAGCAGCGCGCTCTGCACCTTCGCCGGCGCGCGGTTGATCTCGTCGGCCAGCACGAGGTTCGCGAAGACGGGGCCGAGCTTCGAGGTGAACTCGCCCTTCTGCTGGTTGTAGATGACGGTGCCGATGACGTCGGCCGGGAGGAGATCGGGCGTGAACTGGATGCGCGCGAACTTCGCGCTGATCGCGTCGCACAGCGTCCGGACGGTGAGCGTCTTCGCCAGGCCCGGGACGCCTTCGAGCAGGACGTGGCCGCCGGTCAACAGACCGATCAGCACCCGCTCGATCATGTACGTCTGACCGACGATGACCTTGGCGACCTCGCTCTGGATGCGGTCCACGAACGCGCTCTCGCGCGCGACGATCTCGTTGAGCTCACGGGCGTCTACCATCGGCCGGTTCCTACCATGAAAGAGGCCTCGAGCCGAAAGCCTCCACGCCCCGCGTCACGGCTCGGACGGCGGGAGAACGCGGCTCGCGCGGGGACGAACCCGCGGCCCGCGCGGCTCATTCCCACGGGCTGCGCTCCGCGGTCGCGCGTCCCGTGCCGCACCCGCCGCGCCCCCCCCGCCCGCGCGCCGTCAGCGCTCGCGCGGGGCCTTCGAGAGGCGGAGGACGCCGCGGACGATCCAGATGATCCCGACGACGATCGCGCCGTACCAGACGACCGCGTTCGACAGGAACGTCACCGCCGCACCCGCCCCGACGAGGGCGACGCCCGCGAGGATCCAGCCCACTCCTGCCCGCATGACGACTCCTCCGCGCGCCGCGCCGGCCGAGGATCTCGACCGACGATCCGCTCAGACGCGCGCGCGCTGCGCGATCGAGATGCCGCCCTTGGAGCCGACGACGGAGCCGAGCGCGATCGCGCCCCACCAGTAGTTGTGGTCCGTCAGCTTGAGGGCCAGGATCCCGAGGATGATCAGGCCGATTCCAAGGAAGATCTCTGCCGATCCGCGCTGCATGATGCCCGGTACGTACCGCAGTTTGGCGCCCATTCCAACCCCAAGTCGCTATCGTCGGGCCCGATGACATCCCCGAACGAGGAGCTCGTGCGCTTCGCGCATCGCCTGGCGGACGCCTCCGGCGAGGTGATCCGACCGTGGTTCCGCGTCGCGCTCGACGTGACCGACAAGGGCACCGGGCGCGCGGGCTTCGATCCCGTGACCGAGGCCGATCGCGCGGGGGAGACCGCGCTCCGCCGCCTCATCGAGGCGACGTACCCGGAGCACGGCGTCCTCGGCGAGGAGCACGGCCACGCGCCGGGCGCGAGCCCGCTCACCTGGGTCCTCGACCCGATCGACGGCACGCGCGCCTTCATCTGCGGGATGCCGCAGTGGGGCACGCTCATCGCGCTGAACGACGGCGCGCGCCCGGTGCTCGGCGTCCTCGATCAGCCGGTCACGGGCGAGCGCTGGATCGGCCACGCCGGCCGCGCCGAGCTCGTCACCGGCGGCGAGGCGGCGCCGATCCGGACGCGCCCGTGCGCGGACCTCGCGTCCGCGGTGCTGACGACGACCCACCCGACGGCGTACTTCACGAAGCCCGAGCAGGACGCCTTCCAGCGGCTCGCCGGCGCGGCGAAGATGACGCGCTACGGAGGCGACTGCTACGCCTACGGGCTCCTCGCGATGGGCTTCATCGATCTCGTGGTCGAGTCCGCGCTCAAGCCGTGGGACGTGCAGGCGCTCATCCCGATCGTCGAGGGCGCGGGTGGCCTCTTCACGTCGTGGGACGGCGGCGACGCGCAGAACGGCGGGCGCGTCGTCGCCGCCGGCGACGCGCGCGTCCACGCCGAGGCCCTCGCGGTCCTCCGCGCCGTGCCCTGAGGTCGTCGCGAGCGCGCGCCTCCGAAGCTCGGCTCGGTCATTCAGTAGTGGGCCTTCGTCCTGCGCGCGGCGTCGCGGTCGCGGTCGCGCGCGCGATCGCTCGCCTCGTGCTTGCGGCGGCGGTCGCGCGCGGCGCTCTCGTCGTTGCCCTTGATCGAGGCGAGCGGCCAGAGCGTGTGCGCGACGCGCGCGAGGCCGGCGGAGACCACCGCGGCGACGACCTCCTCGGCGCTCTTGTAGCACTGGCTCGACTCGTCGAGCGGCACGCGGCCGTCGAGGTTCACGAGCACGTCGTCGCGGCGGTACTGCTCGTCGACCTTGCGCTGATCGAGCCGGCGCATCGCCTCGCCGCGGGAGAGGCGCCGGCCCGCCCCGTGGTTCACGGAGAAGCCGCTCTTGCGCGCGCCGGCCTCGGGCATGAGGACGTAGCTGTAGTCGCGGTTCGATCCGGGGATGAGCACGGGGTGGCCGGTCTCCGCCCAGCGCGTCCCGGCGAGCGCGGGGTGCCCGCCGGGGAACGCGCGCGTCGCGCCCTTGCGGTGGACCCAGACCTCGCCGAAGTCGGGGTGCTCCTCGGCCTGCACGAGGTTGTGGCTGATCTCGTAGACGAGCTCGAGGTCCTCCTTGAAGACCTTGCGGAAGGCGTCGGCGATCTGCTCGTAGATGACGAGGCGGTTCAGGATCGCGTAGTTGCCGCCGGCCGCGACCGCGTCGAGGTACGAGCGGAAGTGCTTCGACTCGGGCGTGAAGTAGCCGAGGTCGAGATCGGTGACGGGCGCGCCCGAGGCCGCGCCCTCGTCCTTCGCCAGCTGGAAGTAGTTCGTCGCGAGCCCGTGGCCGAAGCCGCGGCTGCCCGTGTGCACCTGGACGAAGAGCGTGCCCGTCTCCTCGCAGCGCTGGAGCTCGATGAAGTGGTTCCCTCCGCCGAGCGAGCCGAGCTGCTCGAGCCCGCGCTCGGGCGCGCCCTTGCCGCCCCACGGGATGTCCCACGCGTCGGAGACGGGGATGCGGTGCCGCTCGGCGCGGCTCCGGTCGAAGCTCGCGCCGTACTTGTCGACGTAGTGCTCCGCGCCGCCGCGGACGAGCTCCTCGAGCTCCCTCCGCGAGAGCGCGCCGAGCTTCACGCTCTTGCCGCCCGCGCCGAGGTTCACGCGGCGCGACACCTCGCGGTTGAACGCGAGCTTCCGATCGGGGGTCGCGAGCTCCGCGGGCACGTTGCTCCGCGCGCTCATCATCCCGCAGCCGATGTCGAAGCCGACCGGGCCCATCGCCACCGCGCCCTCGCGCCGATCGGTGAGGATGACGCACCCGACGGGGACGCCGTAGCCGTAGTGGACGTCGGGCGTCACGCACACGAGCTTCGTGCCCGGGAAGCGCGTCGCGTTCACGACCTGGCGGTAGAGCGCGGGCTCGGCCTCGGTCAAGAGCCTCTGCGTGACGAAGAGGCGCACGGGGACCTCGCCGGTGTCGGCGGTCTCGAGGCGGAAATAGCCGCCGTCCGCGCCGTCGACCCAGACCGCGCGCCGCT
The DNA here is from genome assembly GCA_019637105.1 of Labilithrix sp. Taxonomy (GTDB): domain Bacteria; phylum Myxococcota_A; class Polyangia; order Polyangiales; family Polyangiaceae; genus Labilithrix. Next base: position 25,057 of record JAHBWF010000008.1, on the reverse strand, counting down.
TCCAGTCGGCCTCGTGGACGAGGGGCGTGGACCGAGGCATGACGACGCAACATAGGTCGCCGCGCGCGCCGCGCAACGGGGGTCGGGCCGCGACGGCTGTCCTCTCGCCGGCCATGAGAGGGACGAGGTCCCCATGCGAAGGCTCGCCGGCGTCGTTCTGCTCTCGCTCGTGTCGCTGCCCGCTTGCGGCGGAAAGATCGACGGCGATCCCGCCGGGACGTCGACGTCCTTCGATCCCTCTTCCGTGGACGTCGAGGACACACCCTGGGGGCCGCGCGAGCGCATCCCTCCGTCGGGGCCGGAGGACGGCGCCTGGGGGACGTGGCAGCTCCTCTCGGTCGACGGGCCCGACGGGAAGCGTCGCTACGACGCGCCGTTCGTCGAGCTCGACCTGCACGAAGGCGGCGCCGCCTACGCGTGGACGTGCTCGGCGGCGCCGACGGGCCAGGGGCAAAGGTGCCCGTTCTACGCCCGCCACGCCTGCCTCGTCGGGACGATCGCGCTCGTGGGCGACACGTGGCGCGTTCACTTCCCGACGCGAGACGGGCGCGCGACCGCCGCGCAGGGCGACATCGTGACCGAGCCGAGCGGCGACATCACCGTGAAGGGCGAGGGCGCGCTGGATCCCGGCGGCCACTACCGGCGCGTCGGAGCGGCGAGCCGCGAGGGCTGCGCGCCCTGAGCCGCCTCGCGCGCGCGCCGCGGGCGCGGGCTCGCGCGCCGCGGGCGCGGGCGCGCGTCCCCGTCAGTCGACGGCGAGCACGATCTTGCCGAAGACCTTGCGCTCTTCGAGCAGGCGATGCGCCTCGACGGCGCTCCAGAGAGGCATCACCCGGTCGACGACGGGCCGGAGACGCCCCTCCTGGACGTGGCGGAGGATCCCGAAGAGATCGCCCTTCGGTCCCATCGTCGAGCCCAGGATCGCGATCTGGCGGAAGAACACGTGGCGGAGGTCGATCTCCGGCGTGAAGCCCGTCGTCGCGCCGCACGTGACGACGCGCCCGCCCCACGCCGCCGCGAGGACGCTCTTCGCGAGCACCTCCCCGCCGACGTGCTCGACGACGAGATCCACGCCCCTCTTGTCGGTGAGCCGCTTCGTCTCGGCGACGAAGTCCTGCGTCGTGTAGACGATGACCTCGTCGGCGCCGAGCCCGCGTGCGCGCTCCGCCTTCTCCTCCGTGCCCGTCGTGGCGATGACGCGCGCGCCGTGCATCTTCGCGATCTGGATCGCCGCGCTCGAGACGCCGCTGCCGGCCGCCTGCACGAGCACGGTCTGGCCGGCGCGGACCTGGCCCTTGCGGACGACCATCTGCCAGGCCGTGAGGAAGCAGAGCGGCAGCGCGGCGGCGTCTTCGAAGGAGAGCCGCTCCGGCATCGGCAGCAGGTTCGCGTCGGGCACGACGACGTGGCGCGAGTAGCCGCCCTGCGTGTTCTCGCCGAGGATCCGGTAGCTGCGACAGAAGACGTCCTCGCCGAGGAGGCAGCGCTCGCAGGCGCCGCACGAGAGGCCGGGGTTGACGAGGACCTCGTCGCCGACCTTCGCGCCCTTCGCGCCGGGGCCGAGCGCCTCGACCTCGCCGGCGATGTCGGCGCCGAGGCGGTGCGGGAAGTCGTAGCGGAAGTGCGGGAGCCCGCGGCGGCCCCAGATGTCGATGTGGTTCAGCGCGACCGCGCGGACGCGCACGAGGACCTCGCGCGCGCCCGGCTCGGCGAGCTCGATCGTCCTCCGCTCGAGGACCTCCGGTCCGCCCGTCGCCATCATCACCATCGCTTCGGTCTGCATGCCGCGCACGCTAGACCGCGCCGCTCCGCCTGTCATGCCCGCGCGCGGCTCGGCGCGGCCGCAGACCGCGTCGTCGGGAGTCGGGAGACGGCGCTCACGGCGCCCCGCGCTCTCCGACGTCGGAGGGCGAGCGGACGCCGCCGCGCGCCCGAGGCTCAGCGGTCGAGGGCGTAGTGGCGGAGGACGTCGTCGACCCGCGCGGCGAGCGCCAGCTGCGCGTCGCGCGCGCCCTCGGCGGCGGCGCGCTTCTGCGGATCGGAGCCGGCCTCGGCGAGCGCGGGCGGGCAGCGATCGATCGACGCGCGCGACTCGGCGATCGACGCGACGAGGGCGTCGGCGAGCTGCGGATCGTCGCGGCGTACGAGGTCGAGGAACGACGGAGCCGTCACGCGGCCCTCGCGCGCGAACAGGAGCCCCTCGACGCCGAGCGCGTTGCCGGCGAGGTCGGCGCGCGTCGAGTCGCTCGCGTCCGAGACCTCCGGCGCGCCCGCGAGGACGCCGCCGAGCTTCCGCTCGGCCATCTCCCTGCGCGAGAACTCCGCGACGCCGCCGAGCGCGCGCTTGAAGCCGTCGTCGAGCGGGCCGCGCACGAGCTTCTGCGCGAAGCTGTTCGTGCGCTCGGAGTCCCACTGGTTGGCGACGAGCACGATGTCCTCGATCAGGATGCGCGCGAGCTTGGCGACCAGGCGCCCGCGACGCGCGTTGCGGTCCTCCGGATCGGCGAAGACGAAGTCGGTGTGCGGGCGCGGCGCGCCGCCGGACGTCACCGCGGCGCCGTAGAGCATCCCCTCGATCGCGTGCCAGCCGAGCGGGACGTTCTTCCCGCGCGCCGCGTCGCGTACGGCGTCGCCGGTCACGTCGGGGACCGTCATGAGCTCGTCGAGGACGCCGCCGGCCTCGAGCGTCGAGCCCTCGAGGAGCGTGACGTCGGCGGGCGCGGTCTCGATGCGCGCGGCGAGCTCGGCGTCCTCGTCGAGCGGGCCGCCGGTGAAGCGGTAGGCCTCGGCGCGGCTGTACGCGTCGCGCGCCGTCCGCCAGGCGACCTTCGCGCCCTCGAGCAGCTCGGGGGACGGCGCCTTGATGAAGTCCTCGATCGCCTTCTCGAGCAGCTTGCAGAGGCGCACGGTCTCTTCGTGGGTGGCCTTCGCCACCTCGGTCCAGCCCGCCAGCGTCGTCTCGGCCGCCTCCTTGAAGGCGCTGTCCTGGGCGGCGCGCGCGTCCGGGGCGGCCGGACCGGCGTCGTCCTCGCCGCACCCGACCGCGGGCGTCATCGCGACGATCGCGGTGAAGAACATGAAAATCGAGGTGATCCGGCCCAGGTTCATCGGCTCCCAGGTACCTTAATGAAAATGGAAATCAAGAAGACCTTGCGCGGGCAACTCCCACGTTGTAACTCGTCCGCCCAACAGAGAAGGGATCATCTCTCATGCGCACACTCCTCGCTCCGCTCCTCGTCGCCCTGCTCGCGTCTCAGGCCTTCGGCTGCACCACCACGGTGGTGAAGAAAGACGCGCCCGGCCAGACGGCGCCCGTGGAAGAGCCGGCGGCGACCGAGGAGGACGAGGAGCTCCCCCCGGCCGCGAAGGCGGAGACCTTCGGCGATCCGCTGAACCCGGACACGCCGGTGGTGCCGCTCTCCGAGATCCTCGCCAACCCCGAGGCCTTCAAGGACAAGCAGATCACGACCCACGGCACCGTCCGTCAGGTCTGCCAGAAGCGCGGCTGCTGGGCGGAGATCCGGCCGGAGGAGGCGCGCGAGAGCGAGACGATGCGCGTGACCTTCAAGGGCTACGCGTTCTTCCTCCCCACCGACTCGCGCGGCGCGAAGGTCAAGATCGAGGGCCGCGTCTCCGTGATGCTCCTCACGCCCGAGCAGGTCGCGCACTACGAGACCGAGGGCGCCACGTTCGACAACAAGAAGCCCGACGGCAGCGCGCTGATCGCGGAGTTCGTCGCGGCGGGCGTCGAGATGACCGACCGCAAGAAGTGACGCAGCGCCCGGCTCGGGCTCAGGCGAGCAGCTCGCGCGGGCGCGCTCCGGTGGTCGACGCGACCGCGTGGGAGAGCGCCAGCGTCTGGACCAGGACGTTGCGGTAGACGACGTGCACGTCGTCGACGTCGACGTCGCGCGCGTCTCCTTCCTGAGGCTCGAGCGCGGCGTCCACGTGCTCGTTCACGAACGCCAGGACGGCGGGCTGCTCGATGGCCATCACGTCCTCGAGCTCCAGCGGCTCGTGCGAGTTGCTCGCGCGGAGCTGCTCCTCGAGCTCGAGCGCGGCGTCCGCGGCGTTGCGCGCGTCCTCGGTGACCTCGGCGAGGCGCGCGCCGAACGCGCGCTCGAACGCGAGCCAGACGGCGATCGTCAGGAAGTAGCCGAGCGCGAGGGCGGTCTCGTCGAGCGGCCGCGCGAGGATGTCGGCGGCGTGCTGGGCGAGCGCCGGCTGCGTTCGCTCGAAGCGCTCGAACGCGTCATCGAGCTCGGACTTCGCTCCGAGACCGCCGTCGGCCAGCTCGTCCTCGATGCGCTCGAGCACGTCGCGCCCGACCACCGCGTACGGAGGCACCGGACGAATTGCCGCGCCGCGAACCCACATCGTCACGATCTCATAGCACACGCGGCGCGCGCTCGACGCCGCGCGGGCGCCCGGAGACGAGGCGCGGCCCGGTGACGGAGGGGCGAACGAGACCGTGAGGCGCGCGCGGCGAGCCGCGGTCCGCGGCCCTCAGTCCGCGCGCGGCGCCTTCAGGACGTGGGCGCTCCACGCGTAGCCGGCGAGCAGGGCGATCCAGCTCATGAGGACGCCGCGTCCGAGGGGCGTGTCGGCGAGGGGCGCGACGCCGAACCCCGCGTGGTACTGCGCGAACGACGCGCTGACGGCGAGGCGGCGCGAGGCGACGACGCACGCGACGATGAGCAGCGCGCCGACGACGGCGCCGAGCTTGAGGAGCGCGGGGCCTCGCTTCGCGATCGCCCACGGGCTCGCGAGCGCGAAGCCGAGCGGGACCTGCGCCGCCGCCACGATGACGAGCGCGAGGTCCACGGCGGAGGGGATCCGGCTGAACCGCACCAGGTAGAGGTACGCCCAGTCGCCGTGCATCGCGACGAAGTACGCGACCACGGGGAGGTGCACGATCGCTCCGAGCGCGGCCGCGACGAGGAACGGCCGCGCGAGGACCAAGGGGACCTCCGACCGGCCGAGCTCGACGCGCGCGAGCCAGGCCAGGCTCATGCCGACGAGGAGGCCGATGGGGAGGGCGAACGGCAAGGGCATGGCGCAGGACTTATAGCTTGGGCTAAGACATGCGCGTGGATGAAGCTCGCCTGACGGAGCTCTTGCTCCGCGTTCGCAGCGGCGGCACGCGAGTCGAGGACGCCCTCGCCGAGCTGCGGCAGCTCCCCTTCGCCGACCTCGGCTTCGCGGTCGTCGATCACCACCGCGCGCTCCGGCAGGGGGTCCCCGAGGTGATCCTCGGCGACGGCAAGACGGTCGAGCAGATCGTCGCGATCGCGCGGGAGCTCGCGCGCGTAGGGCAGAACGTCCTCGTGACGCGCATCGACGACGCGAAGGCGAACGCGCTCGTCCGTGACATGCCCGAGGTGCGCCACAACGCGATCGGTCGGACGTGCACGCTCGAGAAGGCGCCGATCGCCCTGCTGTCGGAGCGGAAGGTCGCCCTCGTCAGCGCCGGGACGAGCGACATGCCCGTGGCCGAAGAGTGCGCCGAGACGATGCGCGTGCTCGGGATCGGCTTCGAGCGGATCTTCGACGTCGGCGTGGCCGGGATCCACCGCCTCCTCCACAAGCGCCCGATCCTCGAGGAGGCGTCGGTGATCATCGTCATCGCCGGGATGGAGGGCGCGCTGGCGAGCGTGGTCGGCGGTCTCGTCGACGTGCCGGTGATCGCGGTGCCGACCTCGATCGGGTACGGCGCCGCGCAGCAGGGGATGACGGCCCTCTTCGGGATGCTGACGAGCTGCGCCTCGGGGATCACGGTGGTGAACATCGACAACGGGTTCGGCGCCGCGTTCGCGGCCGCTCGGATCTTGCGCACGCGGAAGAAGGCGTGACGTGGCGAGCGAGAAGCGCGGGGCGAAGGCGGCGGCGGTGAGGGCGAGGGGCGGCGGGAAGAAGGCGGTGAAGAGGAAGGGCGGGGTGACGAGGCCGACGGGGGGCGTGAAGAGGAAGGGGGCGGTGGAGAAGACGACGGGGGGCGTGAAGAGGAAGGGGGCGCGGGGGCGCGCGCAGGACAATGGTCATGGGCACGTGCACGTGCACGGTCATGGGCACGTGCACGTGCACGGTCATGAGCATGAGCATGAGCACGTGCACGGTCATGAGCACGGTCATGGGCATGAGCACGGTCACGGTCATGGGCATGAGCACGTGCACGGTCATGGGCACGTGCACGCCGGGGGCAACGGACACGGGCACGGCCGGCACGAGGGAGCGGAGGAGTCGCTTCCGCGAGGGGCGGGAGCGGGCAAGATCCTCTTCTTCGACGCGCCGTCGGGGCTCGCCGGGGACATGGTCATCGCGGCGCTCGTCGACCTCGGCGTGCCGGCGTCGGTCGTGGAGGAGGCCGTCGAGCGGCTGGAGCTCGGCGGGTTTCACCTCCACTTCGGCGTCCGCGAGCGGAGCGGGATCGTCGGCACGTCGTTCGACGTTCACCTCGACGACGCGCAGCCCGAGCGGACGTGGGGCGAGATCCGCGCGATGATCGAGCGCGCCGAGCTTTCGGCGGAGGTCGCCTCGCGGGCGCTCGCGACCTTCGAGCGGCTCGCGGCCTCCGAGGCGAGGGTGCACCGGATGCCGATCGACGAGGTGCACTTCCACGAGGTCGGAGGGATCGACGCGATCGTCGACGTCGTCGGGAGCGCGGCGGCGCTCGCGTACCTCGGCGCGCGCGTGGTCGTCTCGCCGCTGCCGATGGGGCACGGGCGCACGAAGGCGCGGCACGGCGTCCTGCCGCTGCCGGCGCCGGCGGTGGTCGAGTGTCTGCGGGGCCTCCCGACCTACGACGGAGGGATCGCGTTCGAGCTCGTGACGCCGACGGGCGCCGCCATCGTCGGAGCGCACGCGACCGAGTCGACGCGCTGGCCGGCGATGCGACCCGAGCGCACCGGCTGGGGCGCGGGGACCGCCGACCTCCCCGATCGGCCGAACCTCCTCCGCGTCGTCCTCGGCGAGCCGGCGGAGGCGTCGGCCGCGTCGGAGCAGGGCACGCACGTCGTGCTCGAGGCCAACCTCGACGACGTGACCGGCGAGCTGCTCGCGACGTGCATCGAGTCCATCCTCGCGGCCGGCGCGCTCGACGCCTGGAGCGCGCCCCTCACGATGAAGAAGGGCCGCCCCGGGCACATGCTCGGCGCGCTCGTCGAGGCGTCGCGCGCCGACGCGATCGCCGCGGTCATCCTCCGCGAGTCGACGACGCTCGGCGTCCGTCGCCGCGCGGTCGATCGCGTCGAGCGACCGCGCCGCACCGAGGAGGTCACGACGCCGTTCGGCCGGATCCCGATCAAGATCGCCGGCGGTCCGTTCGGGCCGCCGCAGCGCAAGCCCGAGCTCGACGCCTGCGTCGCCGCGGCGCGCGCGCACGGCGTCCCGGTCCGGCAGGTCATCGACGCCGCGCTCGTCGCGAGCGCGGCGCTTCGATAAGCGGCGACCTCATCCGGAGGCGCCGGCGGCTCGCTCCGCGACGCGCCGCCGACGCGCGGATCGCGCCCGACCTCGAGCACGGCTCGGCTCGGCGGCGCCGCGGGGCGCGTCGACCCGGCGGAGGTCGCCCACTTCGATTCTCTTTTTTTCTCGTTCTCCGATATGCTCAGCCCGCACGCCGACGTGCTCGCGCGTGCATGGAGACATCGACGATGAACCCCTGTCCGCAGTGCGGCGCGATCCCTCAACCGTCGGACAAGTTTTGCAACATCTGCGGGACGCCCGTGGTCATGGGCGCGCCGCCAGGCTTCGGCGCGCCTCCTCCGCAGCAGGGCGGCTTCGGCGCGCCGCCTCCGCAGCCCGGCGGCTTCGGTGCCCCGCCGGCCGGCGCGTACGGCGCGCCGCCGGGACAGCCGGGCGCGCCGCTCCGCTGCCAGATGGGCCACGACATCGCGCCCGGCGCGAGCTACTGCCCGCACGGTCACCCGATCGCGCTCGACGCGATGCCCTTCGCCAACGATCAGTACGGCGGCGGCTACGGCCAGCAGCCCGGACAGCCCGGCGGCTTCGGCGCGCCTCCTCCGCAGCCCGGCGGCTTCGGCGGCCAGCCGCAGTTCGGCGCGCCGGCCGGTCCCGGCGGCTTCGGCGCGCCTCCTCCGCAGCCCGGCGGCTTCGGCGGCGATCCCGGCTACGTCGGCCAGCCCTCCCGCCGGCGTGGCTCCGGCAGCAGCCGGGAGGTTTCGGTCGCCCCTCCCCGGGCGGTTACTCGCTCCGCCTCCGCCTCCGCAGGGGCTTCGGCGCCGCCGCCGCCCGCGAGGGCTTCGGCAGCCAGCGTTCCCGCGCCCGCAGCAGCCGCAGGGCGGCTTCGGCGTCGCTCCTCGCGCCGAGGCGCCCCGTCGGCCCGGCGCCTCAGCCGCCCCCGAACCTCCCGCCGAACGCGCTGCGCGGCTTCCTCGTCTCGTACCAGTCGAACACGCAGGGCGATTTCTGGGCGCTCAACGGCGGGCGCAAGACGATCGGACGCGCGAACTCCGGAGAGCAGGTCGACATCCCGCTCTCGGACGCGACCATCTCGTCGCGGCACGCCGCGCTCGTCGTCGACGGCGTCGCCGGCACGGTTCAGATCGAGGACACCGGCTCGACCAACGGCACGTTCGTCAACGAGGAGCACATCGGCTTCAACGGCAAGCGCGACCTCCGCGACGGCGACAAGGTCCGCTTCGGCGGCTACACGACGATCGTCAAGGTCATCGGTCGTCTCTGGTCAGTCGTCTCCGAGCCGAGTCGACGGGCCTGCGGGGCCGCACATCGGGCGTAATCGCCGGCCCGCAGCGCCATTGCGCCCGATGTGTAGTAGTCTCGCGCGCGTGAAACGCTCCATGTGCGCAAGGCTTTTCGCCTGGATCACGCTCTTCGCGATCCTGCTGTTCGCGCGGACGTCGCTCGCGGCGCCGGAGGCCCACATCCTCCGGATCGATCCGCGGGCCGGCATGCAGGACGGCCAACCCCTCCTCACCACCGTCATCGAGCTCGTTCAGTTCACGCCGATGAGCGAGGTCGTGACGAACGCCGGCTGCGGCTCGCAGCGCGGCGACGCCCTGCTCGACTGCATATCGAACGCCGTCGAGCAGAAGAACGTGATGTGGAAGGCGTTCCAGTTCCCGGATCCGGGCGCTCGCCTGCTCGTCCGCGTCGACGGCGGCGAACCCGGCAAGCTCCGCCGAAGGCGACCTGGGGCGCCTCGATGAAGGACTCCTCGTCGGCACCGCTTGGCTGATCGCGCTCGACGCCTCGAGCCTGATGGGCCCGCGCTACTCGGACGCGCGCGAGGTCGCCAACCAGATGATCAACGCGCTCGGTCCGAACGACATCGCGAAGCTCATCATCTTCGACGATCGCATCAGCCCCTACGTCGCGAACTCGTCGTGGGTGCCGGCCGCGCAGAAGGCGCAGCTCGTCCAGATCCTGCAGGCGAACCCGTCGCCGTCGCCGTCGCACCAGCGCGCGCGCCCGCTGTTCAACCAGATCAAGAACATCACCAAGTCGTTCGGCGATCTCGGCAACGCGGGCGGGATCCAGAACATCCCGATGCACCAGGCGATGGTGCTGCTCTCGAACGGCTCGGGCCGCGAGGACGCCGCGAGCGCGGCGATCAGCGCCGAGGGCCTCAAGCAGTACTTCAACAAGGGGCGCTTCCCCGAGGACAACCCGCTCGCGCCGAAGACGCCGCTGCCGGTCATCTCGATCTTCTTCCCGAACGCGAAGGGGTTCACCAACGACATCTACGCGATGAACGACATGCAGTTCATGCAGGACATCGCGAACCCCGAGATCGGCGGCTTCTTCGACATCGTCCGGACGGGGCAGGGCGTCTCGAAGGCGACGACGATCCTCTCGCTCGTCAAGTCGCGCTTCAACGCCATGTGGGTCGTGAAGTGGCGCCTCTCGTGCCTCGCGTCGACCGCGGAGCAGACGTTCAACCTGGTCTTCCAGAGCGCGACGCCGATCAAGCCGGACGGCACGTTCAAGGACGTGCCGATCGGGATCGATCCGACCTCCTGGCCGCTCGACATCAACATGGCCCAGACGAAGGCGGAGGCGGACGCGAACCCGGTCCACCCGGGGGGGACCTTCCGCGTCTACGGCGACTTCTGCTGGGGCGGCGACAAGAACCGCGCGGAGGCGTACTTCGTCCCCGCGGGCACCAACCCCAACCAGAACGTCAACAAGAACGATCCGGAGGTCGCGAAGAAGGCGATCCAGCACCTCGTCGCCCAGAACCTCCGCGGCGGCGCGGTCGAGGCCGGCGACACGTTCGTCCTCTTGAACGTCCCCGACGAGGAGAAGCTCCTCGAGGGGGAGGGCGAGAACATGATCACGCGCGTCGTCGTCTACGACAACAAGGCGAAGCGCGGCAGCGGCGTCACCGCGGAGACGGTGATCACGCTGAAGGCGAGCAAGAAGCCGTTCAACCTGCCGATCATCCTCGGCGCGGCGGGCATCGTCGTCGTGATCCTCCTGCTCGTCGTCGTCTTGCTCCGCGGCGGCGGCGGAGGCGGCGGCAAGGGCAAGCGCTCGAACCAGCCGCCGCCCGCGCCGGTCGTCGCCGGCGGCGGGCCGCCTTACGGCGGAGCGCCGCCGTACGGCGGCGCGCCCCCGTACGGCGGCGGCGGTGGGTATCCGCCGCCGGGAGGGGGCTACGGCTCCTCCGCGCCGGAGCCGCACGCCCCGCAGGCGCAGGTCGCTCCGCAACCGTACGCCGCGCCGGCGCCGTTCGTCCCACCTCCGGCGCCACCCGAACCTCGACCGGCCGAACCGGGAGGAGGTGGCTACCCTTTAGCCTCAGCGGGGGGCGCGCCGGTCGAGGTGCGCTGCCCCGCCTGCAGCATGACGACGCTCGCGCTGCCGGGGCAGGCCTCGGTCTGCTTTTCGTGCGGTCAGCCGCTGCCGAAGGACATCGCGACGTCCGTGCTGGCCGCCCCGCCGCCCGTGGTCTCCGCGGCGCCCGCGGCGTCGCCGGGGGTCGTCGGTCCGGCCGCGGGCGAAGCGCCGGCGTTCCCGCTCACGAGCGCGCATCAAGCTCGAGAGCTCACGCCTCCTCCTAACCCGTACGGCGCCACGCCGACGTCGGCGACGATCGTCGGCGCGGCCGGACAGTTCGCGATCCGCGGCGGGATCGAGGTGCGGGTCGGCCGCGATCCCGCGGCCTGCCCGATCACGCTCTCCGAGCCGCGGGTGAGCGGCGTCCACGCCACCCTCAAGTTCGAGGCAGGTCAGCTGATGGTCCGCGACGAGGGCTCGAACAACGGCACGTACGTCTCCGGCGCGCGCGTCGCCGCGCAGGTCTGGACGTCCGTGCCCGCGGCTGCAACGCTCCGCTTCGGGCCTGTCGAGTTCACCGTCAAGGTCGACTGAGACCGTTCGAGCGTCGAGATGAGCACCAGCTCCAAGATCCCCAGCGTCGAAATCGCCGTCCGGACCGATCCGGGGCGCGATCCGGACAAGCAGGTGAACGAGGACGCCGCGGTCGAGAAGGAGACGGCGCTCGGGCTGCTCGCGGTCGTGTGCGACGGCATGGGCGGGCACGCGGGAGGCAAGGAGGCCTCGGAGCTGGCGATCAAGACGATCGTGGAGATCGTCGAGGCCGCGCCCCCGGCGACCACCGCGGGCGTCGCGCTCGTGCGCGCGATCGAGGAGGCCAACGCGCGCATCTGGTCGATGCCGACCGCGGAGGCCGGCTACCGGCCGGGCTCGACGGTCGTGGCCGTCCTCGCGCACGAGGGCGGCGCGGAGGTGGCGCACGTCGGCGACAGCCGTCTCTACCTCGTCCACGCGGGCACGATCTCCCAGGTCACGCGCGACCACTCGATGGTCCAGGAGATGGTCGACCGGAACCTGATCCGCGCCGAGGACGCCGCGAAGCACCCCGACGCGAACAAGATCCTCCGCGCGCTCGGGATCGCCAAGGAGGTCGAGGTCGATCTCCGCGCCGAGCCGATCGCGTACGTCGCCGGCGACGTGCTCGTCCTCTGCTCCGACGGCCTCAGCGATCTCGTCGAGCCGGCCGAGATCCTCGAGATCGCCGGCTCGCATCCGCCGCCTCAGGCCGCCGGGCAGCTCGTCGATCTCGCGAACGCGCGCGGCGGGCACGACAACATCACCGCGATGGTGATCCGGATGAAGGCGAGCGCCGTCGTGCGCGAGGGCGATCGCGCGCGGCAGAAGCTCCCCAAGACGATCCCGCTGACCGCGCACGCGTCGCCGGAGCCGAGCGCCGGACCGACCGGCACCGTGGTCTCGGCGCCGATGGCGCCGGCGGGCGCGGCGACCGCCATCGCGGCGCCGGTCGGCGCGTCGCCGTCCGGGGCCGCCCCTCCGCACCCGCACGACTCCGGGCCCTCGGCGGCCATCCCGCCGGCGCCGCGCGCGCCGGAGGCCTCGGAGGGCGGGCGTTCGCGCACGCTGATCCTCGTCGTCGGGATCCTCCTCGCCGTCGTCGCCGTCGTCATCGTCGTCGCGGTCGTCGCCGTCGCGCTCCGCCCGAAGCCGCACCACGCCGTCCCGCTGATCGAGGAGCCCCGCGAGGCGTCCGTCGCGACCGCGGACGACGCGAGCGAGGAGCCGATCGAGCCCACCGTCGCGCCGGCGCCGACGCTCACCGCCGAGCCGACCGCGAAGCCGTGGAAGAGCCGCGACGGCGGGCACCGCGATCCCTGCGAGGCCGCGCAGCACGCCCGCGAGACCGGCGCGGCGGAGAGCGTCATCACGAAGCTCGAGGAGCGTTGCCGCGCGAGCGGCGGCGCGCCCTGACGACGCGGGCGGCCGCGTCGGCGGCGGCGTGGACGAGGCGTCGGGCGGCCGGGTGAGTACACTGCATCCATTGAGCGATCCCGTCCTCGTGCTCGACCGGCTCGGCAAGGACTTCGGCGCCAAGTCGGCGCTGGTGGAGCTCTCGTGCGCCGTCGCGCCCTCCGAGGTCGTCGGCCTGCTCGGCCCGAACGGCGCCGGCAAGACGACCACGATGAAGCTCGTGCTCGGTCTCCTCCGGCCGACGCGGGGCGCGGCCCGCTTCGACGGCCTCGACTGCACGACCGACGCGCGGGCGGTGAAGGAGCGCCTCGGCTACTGCCCGGACGAGCCCGCGTTCTACGATTTTTTGACCGGCAACGAGACCGTCGACTTCGTCGTCAACGTGCGCGGCGTCGACCGATCCGCGCTCGCCGAGCGCCTCCCGCGGCTCGTCGACGCGCTCGACCTCGCGGACGTCCTCGACGCGCCGACGGCGAGCTACTCGCACGGCACGAAGAAGAAGCTCGCGCTCCTGCTCGCGCTCGTCCACGCCCCGAAGCTCCTGCTCCTCGACGAGCCGACCAACGGCCTCGATCCGCCGACGGCCGCGCGCGTGCGGGGCCTCCTCCGCGACTACGCGCGGACCGGCGCCGCGGTGGTGGTCTCGACCCACCTGCTCGAGATGGCGGACGTCCTCTGCGACCGTGTCCTCGTCCTGCACCGCGGTCGCCTGGTCGCGGAGGGCACGCCGCGGAGCATCCGCGCCCGCGCCGGGGTCGACGACGCCGCGTCGCTCGAGGACGCCTTCATGGCCCTCGTCCGATGATCCGCGCGACCGCCGCGCTCGCGCTCCTGCTCCTCCGTTACTGGGCGCGGGCCTCGCTGCCGAGCCGCCTCAGGCGCGACAAGGGCCGGCGCGCCTCCGCCGCGCTCCTCCGCTTCGCGTACTTCGCGATGATGAGCGTGTGGGGCTACGCGGTCGGTCGCCTCGTCGCCGCGCTCGGCGACCCCGCGCAGCGCGCCCGCGGAGCCGCGTGGATCATCGTCGGGACCACGGGCCTCTCGGTGATCTGGACCGCGCTCACCCGCGGCCCGACGCTCCGCGGTGAGCCGAGCCCGCTCGAGACGAGGTTCCTCGACGCGCTGCCGCTCCGCGACGGGAGCCGCCTCGCCGTCGGGCTGCTCGAGCGCCTCTTCCTCCTCGCGCTCGGCGTCGCCTCGCTGGTCGGCGTCGCGCCCCACGCGCCGGCGCGCGCGGCGATCGTCGCCGTCGCCCTCGCGACCGCCGGCGTCTTCGCCGGCGAGGCGCTCATGCGCGTCGCGCGGATCGTGGTCCCCGCGATGGCGATCGCCCGCGCGCGGACCTACCTGCTCGTCCTCGGGCAGGCGGCCTTCCTGATGTGCGTCGTGCAGGCGCCCTCGTTGGCCAGGAGCGCGCGCCTCGGCGCCCTCGTCGCGGGGTGGCCGGCGTCGGTCGCCGCCGCGATCTCCGAGGGCGACGGCTTCGCGCGCGTGCTCGCGTTCGTCGCGGGCGCGCTCGGGCTGGCGCTCGCGGCGAGCGCGGCCGCCGAGCGCGTCGGCTACGATCGCGTCGACCTCGTGCCCACCGGGCGGCCGCGTCGATCGAGGCACGAGCTGCTCGTCGTCGACCGCGTCGACGACGTCCTCCGGCGCCGCGAGCCCGGCGGGCGCTGGGCGGCGCTCGTGATGACGGGCTACACCGCGCTCGTCACCGTCGCCATCGTGGGCTTCGCCTGGAGCGCGCGCCGCGCCGCGGCCGAGCAGGCCGAGTCGATGATCCGGGGCGCCTCCGGGCTCGCGGCCTTCGGGGCGTTCGTCGTCGTCACCGCGCGCGCCTCGCGGATGGCGGCCCGGGACGTGGCCGCGCGGCCGCTCCTCGCGCCGCTGCCGATCGAGCCGCGCGAGCTGCTCGGCGGCAACGTGGGGCGCCTCCGGCGCGACGCGCTGCTCGTCGCGCTGCCGGCCGTCCTTTTGTTGGCGACGCCGTGGCCGCTCGCGCTCCGGCTCGAGGTCGCGTGGCGCGTCGGCGCGCTCCTGCTCGCGGTCGTGCTCGCCGCGGAGGCCGCGGCGTCGATCGCGTTCCTCACCGTCGGCGCGGGCAGCCGGAGGGGACCCGGCGGGAGCTTCGTCGTCGAGTCCGTCCTCGTCCTGATCCCGCTCGTCGGCGTCGCGACGGCGCCGTACGCCTGGGCGGTCGTCGTCCCGCTCGCCGCGCTCGGGCTCGTCGCGCGCGAGGCGGGCCGGTCGGGCCTCCGCTGCGTGCGCTGGCTCGACGACGGCGACGACTTCGAGCGCGAGACGCCGATCTGGCGCGCGCTCCTCGTGCTCGGCGCGTTCCAGTCCACGCAGGTGCTCACGGGGCGCCTCGTCGGATTGAGCGAGCTCGACGAAGCGACGAAGCTCGCGATCGCCTACGCCGCCTCGTCGCTCGTGCTCGTGGCGCTCACGCTGCACGCCCGGCGCGGCGCCCCGCGGATGCGCGTGCTGCCGGAGCGCCCGGCGTGGCTCGCCGCCGCGGCCGTGCTCGGAGCGCTCAGCGGCGTCCTCGCGGCGGGCTACCTCGTCCTCGCGCGGCGGCTCGGCGCGGACGTGCCCGAGGCGGCCGGCGCGTCGCGCGCGGCGATCGCGATCACGGCCGTCGGCCTCGCGCCGTTCGCGGAGGAGGTCTTCTTCCGCGGGTGGCTCTTCGGCTGCATCGAGGATGAGCTCTCTCCTCCGCGCCGCTGGCTCGCGCCGCTCCTGTCGGCGTTCGCGTGCGCGGCCGTGCACCCGCCGCTGTCGTTCGCCCCCCTCTTCGTCCTCGGGCTCTCCGCGGGCCTGCTCTTCGCGCGGACGCGGGCCATCGGCCCGGGGATCGTCGCGCACCTCGTGCACAACGGCCTTGCGCTCCTGCTCGCCGCGTGAGGTGGAGCGCCGGCCGCAGCTCGTCGGAAAGGCCCGAGATCGCCTCCAGCTCGGGCCAAAGCCGGAGTAGGATGTGCGCTCCATGATCCCCGGCTTCGGCAAGGAGCAGCTCTCGCTCGGCAGTGCCCCCGACAACGACGTGGTCCTCCAGGGGCCCGGCGTCGCGCCGCGTCACGCGCGGCTCGTGAAGCAGGGCGCGAACCTGATGTTCATCGACGGCGGCGCGGCGCCTTCGTTCGCGAACGGCGCGCCCGTGCAGCCGAACCAGCCCGTGCCGTTCGACTTCCGGACGCAGTTCACGCTGGGACAGGTCCCGGTCCCGCTCTCGCACCCCGCGATCGTGATGATGATCATGTCGCGCGGTCAGGCGAGCGGTCCGTCCGGGCACGTCCTCGTGGGCCGCGAGGCGTCGACGTCGTCGCTCGTCATCGGCAGCAGCGCCGTCAGCTCGACGCACGCGACCGTGATGATGGACCGGATGATGGTCCAGGACTCGGGCTCGACCAGCGGCACGTACGTCGCGGGCGCGCGCATCGCGCCGAACACGCCGGTGCCGCTCGATCCGAACGGCGTCGTCGCGTTCGGCCCGGTCCCGGTCCCGGTCTCCCTGCTCGGGCAGATCGCGCAGGCGCTCGCCGGCGGAGCTCCCGTCGTCGCCGCCCCCCAGCACTCGGCCTCGCCGCAGGCGGGCGCGTCGGCGCCGGGCGGCGGGGGCGGCGCGCGCAAGCACCGCACCGTCATCGGCGAGCTGAACCTCCAGCAGCTCCAGGGCGGGACGATCTCGATCGGGCGAACGCCCGACAACAAGATCGTCGTGCCCCACCCGCAGGTGTCGGCGCGCCACGCCCAGATCATCGATCAAGGCGGCAGCCTCTTCCTCGAGGATCTCGGCAGCGGCAACGGCACCTTCGTCCGCGGCCAGCGCATCGCGCGCGGCCAGCGCGTCCCGGTCCAGAACGGCGAGAAGGTCTACATCGGCCCGATGCCGCTGGTGATCCAGATCGCCGGCCAGCAGGTCAACGTCGTCGTCGAGGACCAGCAGGCCTCGTGGGCGGGCAAGCCGCTCTACGAGATCGAGGCGTGGGACCTCTTCCTCGAGGTGCCCGACCGCGACGACAAGGCCAAGATGAAGACCTTGCTCGACCACGTGTCGTTCAAGGCGCTCCCGGGCGACATGATCGCGCTGATGGGCCCGTCCGGCGCGGGCAAGACCACGCTCCTCATGACGCTGAACGGCTACCTCCCGCCGACGAGCGGGCAGGTGCGCATCAACGGCGAGGACCTCTACGCCATCTACGACGCGCTCCGCGGCGTCATCGGCTACGTGCCGCAGGACGACATCGTCCACCCGGAGCTCACCGTCTTCGAGGCGGTGAAGTACTCGGCGCGGTTCCGCCTCCCGAACGACTACTCCGAGGCGGAGATCGACGCGCGCGTCGAGCAGACGCTGAAGGACCTCGGGCTCGAGGGCGTGATGAACCTCCAGATCGGCAAGCCCGAGAAGAAGGTGCTCTCCGGCGGCCAGCGCAAGCGCGTCAACATCGCGCTCGAGCTCGTCACCGATCCGGTCATCCTCTTCCTCGACGAGCCGACCTCCGGTCTCGCCGCCGACGACACGACCGCGCTGATCAACCTCTTGCACGATCTCACGAAGAAGACCGGCAAGACGATCATCATGACGATCCACCAGCCCGCGAAGGACGAATACGAGAAGTTCAACCTCGCGTTCATCATGGGCTACGGCGGCATCCCGACCTACTACGGGCCGACCGGCACGCCGAGCTACCGCTTCTTCGCCTCGCTGATCGAGAACCCGAACAGCCCTTACCGGAACCAGCCGACCGCGCAGAACCGCAACATCGACAACCCGCGCGACATGTTCGACATGCTCAACATGCGCGAGCGCGGCGTCCACGAGCGGATGAAGAGCCGCGACCCGAACGTCCCGCGCAACACGGCGCGCCTCGAGGCGGCGCGCGAGTGGCGCGCGGAGTTCATGCACCAGGCCAACCCGGTGTTCCAGCAGATGTTCTCCGGTCGGCGCGCGGTCGGCACGGAGCCCGCGGCTCGGGGCGTGCCGCACCGGCCGAGCGTGGCGCTCTTCAGGCAGCTCACGCTGCTCATGAGCCGCTACTGGAAGGTGAAGATCCGCGACCGAGCCGGCGCCGCGATCATGTTCCTCCAGGCGCCGATCATCGGCGTGATGCTCGCCTTCGTCTTCGCCGGGCAGCAGGAGGCGGTGCCGTTCTGGTGCCTCGGCGCCCTCCAGGAGCTCGGCAAGAAGGTCCAGAGCTCGGAGGGGTCGACCGATCTGCTCGCGCGGATGCTCCCGACGAACGATCACACCGCGGCGATGTTCTTCGTCGTCGTCTCGGCGGTCTGGTTCGGCACGTCGAACTCGGCGCGCGAGATCGTCACCGAGCGGGCGATCTACCTGCGCGAGCGCATGGTCAACCTCTCGCTCTTCAACTACGTCTTCTCGAAGTACATCATCCTGAGCCTCGTCTGCATCTTCCAGTGCACCGTGCTGCTCGGGATCGTCTTCTTCACGCTCGGCTTCAACGGCGGTCCCGTCGCCTTCCTCATGGAGCTCATCGTCATCATCGCCGTCGCGATGAACGCGACGGCGCTCGGCCTGCTCTTGTCGACGGCCGTCTCGTCGGCGGAGGCGGCGATGTCGCTCACGCCGATCGCGCTCATCCCGCAGGTCGTCCTCGGCGGCCTCATGGTGCCGATGACGACGAACCCGATGCTCAAGCCGCTCATGTACGTCATGCCGGCGCGCTGGGGCTTCGAGGGATCGATCGCCCACGAGCGCCTCGCGGTGGCGAAGGAGCCTGCCTGGTTCATCAACCTGCAGAACGCCAGCCTGAACAGCCCGCCGGACTACGTCTTCGGCGGCTACTTCCAGTGCGCCGTCGCCCAGATGGGCTCGGAGACGCTGAAGGGCGCCTGGGGCTTCTCCGCGTACGCGCAGACGTGGCTCCCCATCGCCGTCCTGCTCGGCATGACGGCGGCGATGCTCGTCCTCCTGCTCATCCTGCTGAAGCGCCGCGACCCGGTCTGAGGGGGCCGCTACTTCCAGACCTTGAGCGGCCCGGCGAGGTCGACGTTCTTGTCGGCCGTCGACGCGGCCGCGGGGCGCGGCGCCTGCGAGGCCTGCGGAGACCGCTTCGCGCGCGGCTTGCTGGCGCGGCCGGGCGTCGTGTCCTCGAGGTCGCCCATGTCGATGATGGGCGTCGTGGTCGACACGCCGCTCGGCACGATCGGCTGCGGGGTGGGCGCGGGCAGCGGCGTCTCCTCGGCGGCCGCCACCGCCGCGGCCTCGCGGGCGGCGGGCTTCCGCGGCGTGTCGCGGACGAGGAGCGCGGCGACGAGACCGAGCACGCCGACGAAGGCGGCGCCGGCGAGGATGAAGCGCCACGAGCCGGCGGTCGCCGCGCGCGCGCGCTGGCGTCGCATCGCGTCGAGCGCGGCGTCGTCGGGGAGCGAGGACTGGCGCGCCGGGATCGAGCCCGCGGTCGTCGCGAAGGCGATCGGCGCCGGCGGCTGCGACGCGCCGGGCGTGAGGACGCTCGTGCCCGCGTCGGCGCCCTCGAGCGGGACGAGCGGGGGCTGCCGCTGCGAGGTGATCTCGTCGTCCTCGTCGAGCGGCTCGAACCACGCCAGGCACTCGGCCACGTGCGCGTGGCTGTCCGGCTGTCCGAGCTCGACGAGCGCGAGCTCGATCGCCTCGTGCATCTCCTGCGCGTCCGCGAAGCGGTTCTCGGGCCGGCGGGCGAGCGCGCGCCGGAGGATCCACTGGACGGGCTCGGGCAGATCCTCCGGGACGAAGACCGGGTTCGTCGAGAGCAGCGCGTTGATGATCGCGAGCTCGTTCGGCCCCTCGAAGGGCGCGCGGCCGGTGAGCAGCTGGTAGGTGATGGCGCCGACGCTGAACAGGTCGGCGCGGCGGTCGATCGGCTTCTCCAGCGCCTGCTCCGGCGCCATGTAGCGGACCTTGCCCTTCAACCCGCCGCAGACGGACTGATCGCTCCCGGTCGCGAGATCGCGCGCCTTCGCCACGCCGAAGTCGATGAGCTTGGCGATGCCCTCGCGCGTGACGAGGACGTTGTGCGGAGACACGTCGCGGTGGACGAGGCCGAGCGCGACGCCGTCGTCGCCGCGGAGCTCGTGGGCGGCGTGGAGCCCGGCGCACAGGTCGCTCGCGATCCGGAGGGCGATCGCCGCCGGGACGCGCTCGCCGGTCTCGGCGACCCTGCGGGCGACGTTGCGGAGCGAGTACCCGTCGATCCACTCCATGACGAAGAACGGGACGTCGTCGTGGAGGCCGACGTCGTAGAGGCGCACGACGTTCGGGTGGTCGATCGCGGCGGCGAGGCTCGCCTCCTTCACGAACATCGTGCAGACGCGCGGATCGGACGTGTACTGCGCCGACACCGTCTTGACCGCGTAGAGCTGGTCGGGGGCGTCGTAAGGGTGCGCGAGCCAGACCGTGCCCATGCCCCCTTCACCGAGGACCTGCACGAGCTCGTACCGGCCGACGCGCTGTTTGCGCGCGATCGCACCCATCTCTAGACGATGACCTGTTCCACGCGGCACGCCAAGCCCGATCCCACATCGACCTACCGCTCTCGGGACAGGTCGACTGCAATCTTACGCTGTCATCGGACGGAGCGCGACGGCTTCCGGCAACCGTGCGTGGATCGTCGCTCGTCCATCCGCGCGCCGTCCGTGGTCGACTCCCGCTCGGTCCTTCGCTCGATCCTTCAGGGAGGCGCGAGGCGTCCGACGGGATCGTCGGCCAGGTCGCGGCAGAAGGTCGCCGCTTGCGAGCGCGCCGCGGGGACGTCGAAGACGACGAAGTGCCCGTCGCTCCCGGCGCGCGGCGTGAACTGCGCGAGCGCTCCGGTCGCTCGGCCCCCGGCGAGGTTGCCGCGGACGCCGCTCGCCGAGAGCGACACGTCGGCGAGGTTCGCCCACGCGGCCTCCGGGATCGCGCGCACGCCGGGCGCGACGCGCGGCAGGCTCATCGAGACGGCGAGCGCCTCGATCCCTCGCGGCGGCGCGTACGTGTCGCCCGAGCCGTCGGCGGCGATCCCCTCGGTCTGGAAGACGCTCTTCGGCGCGAAGCCCGCGCGCGGCGTCGTCGTGATGAACGCGCCGTAGTGGATCGGATCGGTCGCGTCGACGATCGTCTGCGCGAGCGCGAGGCCGGGGTGGAAGACGTTGAGCTCCTTCGCGCGCTCCTCGTCGGCGAGGCCGAGCAGGACGCGCACGGCGGCGGACACGTCGACCGGCTGCGTCTTCTCGAGCAGCGCCACGACGAGCATGCTCCCCGCGCCGGAGAGGACGCCGCCGCGCGCGAGATCGCTCCCCGCCAGGAACAAGGGGCCGTTCAGGCCGCCCTGCGAGTGGCCGAAGAAGAGCACGCGACTCCCGTCGAACGCGATCTCGCCGCCGGTGCGCGAGACGCCCGCCGGCACCTTCGTCTTCGTCTCGGTGAAGAGCCGGGCCTGCTGGACGACGTCGATCGCGGACTGGCGGTTGTTCGTGCGCGCGGCGAACGCGTTGTCGAAGTTGAAGAAGAGCAGCTGGATCTTCGACTCGCGCTGGGGATCGTTCGGCGCGGGAGACCCCGGCCGCGTGCCGTGGAAGATCTGATCGACGCCCATCGACGCGAGGCACCGCTCGGCCAGCGCGCGCCCGGTGCCGTCGCCGAGGAACGAGCGGTAGTCGCCGCCGGTGCCGTGGGCGTAGAGCACGATCGGGTAGCCGTCCGCGGGCGCCGGGCATTTCCCCGCGTTCGGGACGGCGAGCGCGAAGCGGAGATCGAACGTGCCTTGCACCTTGGGCTCGCCGTCCTCGAAGACGAAGCCTCCGCCGTCCGGCGGCTTCCGGTACGGGATCGTCCCGCCCTGGTAGTTCGGCGACGGGCCGTAGGAGCCCTCGTAGACGTCGTAGTCGGCGTTCGACTCGCCCGCCGTCCAGCTCGTGGCGGTGGGCGGCGCGACGTTCGTCTTCACGTCGTCGGCGATCGCGAACAGATCGGCGGTGGGATCGTTCGTGGTGAAGACGGTGAGGTGGACGATGTCCGACGCGGCGACGCCGGCGAGGGCGAGCTCGGCGACGGCGGGCGCGAACAGCGCCTTCGCCTTCTCGGTCCGCGGGCCGGACGGCCGCGCGCCGAGCACCTCCTCGAGGTCGGCGCTCCGCGCGATCGCGCCGCCGCCGCGCGCGCGGAGCCTGTTCGTGACGACGACGGCGTAGCGCGTCTTCGGGCGGAGCGGTCGGCCGAGGATCGGCATCACGGCGAGCGTGTTCGGCTGCCAGTACGACCCCTCCGTCACCGTCTCCTGCCAGTGGAGCTGGACGAGCCGGCGCTGCCCCTTCTCGGGCGACGCCGGATCGACGTCGACCACCTGGACCGAGGCGTCCGTCGCCGTCCCCGCCGGCGGGTCCTCCGGCAAGGTGCCGGGATCGATCGGGCCGGTGAAGCGGAGGTAGGCGGGGGCCACCGGGGAGAAGCCGTCGAGCAGGCGCTCGGTGCTCTTGACGTACTCGCCGATGAGGACGTTCTGGAAGGGGTTGGGCCAGCCGACGAAGCGAGACGTGCCGTCGTCCTCGCGGCGGAGATCGCTCGGGAACGGGTGCTCGAAGAACGTCTCCTCCGCGAGCTCGTCGAGCGAGGTCGGGACGACGAACAGCGACGCCGCCCCCGCCGAGCTCGCGCCGGGCGGATCGTCGCCGCACGAGGGCAGCGCGACGAGCGCCGCGAGGGTAGCGACTCCGAGGACCTTGAACCCGCGCACCATCGGGCGTGGATATACCACCGATAAGCGCCGGCCCTCGCATCGGGCCGCCGGCTCAGGGCGAGGACGCGCGCTGGTCGAGCGCCACCGCGATCGTCTTGGCCGTGGACGAGACGGGCTCCTGGTAGCCGAGGCGCTCGATCCCGCTCGCGGCCCACCACGCGCGGGCCTCGGCCTCGGTCCAGCCGCCGGCGTCGGCGCACGCGAGGAGCCGGTCGCGCAGGGGGAGCGCGCCCGGCGGGCGATCGGCCGGGGACTTCGCGAGGCAGGCGAGGATGACCTCCTCGAGATCGCGCGGCACCGGGCGCCCGAGCCGCGTGCTCGGCGGGATCGGCTTCGCGCGCAGGTGCGCGGCGAGGATGTCCGCGATCGAGGCGCCCACGAAGACCGGCGATCCGGTCAGGAGGAAGTACCCGACGGCGCCCAGCGAGTAGAGATCCGTCCGCGTGTCGGCCTCGAGCGGCGAGCTCAGCGTCTCGGGCGCCATGTAGAGCGGCGTGCCCACGGTCAGGTCCGGCGCGGAGATGACGCCGTCGCCCGCGGCGGGGCCGAGGTTCTTCACGAGCCCGAAGTCGACGACCTTGGCGACGTCGACGTCCGTGCCGACGCGGCACAGGATGACGTTCGCCGGCTTGATGTCGCGGTGGATGAGGCCGACGGCGTGGGCCTCGGCGAGCGCCGCGGCGACCTGCGCGAGCACGTGGATCACGCGCCGAGGCGGCATCGGGCCGAAGTGATCACGAGCTTCTGCAGATCGGCGCCGTCGAGCAGCTCCATCGCGTAGTAGAAGACGCCGTCGGGCGTGCGGCCGTAGTCGAACACCGTCACCGTGTTCGGGTGGGTGAGCTGCGCGGTCAGCTGGACCTCCCGCTCGAACCGCGCGAGGTCCTCGGGGGAGGTCGAGTGGAGGAGCTTCACGGCCGTGGGCCGGCGCAGCATCGCGTGCCGGGCGCGGAAGACCTGACCCATGCCGCCTTCTCCGAGCTTCTGCAGGAGCGTGTATTGCCCGAGCTCCTGCGCGTGGCGCACCTTGCGGCGGAGGCCGTAGATGACGCGCGAGGTGAGCGTGGCGGTCACGGTCGCGAGGGACGCCCAGATGAGGGCGGTGATCTCGAGATCGAGCCACCCGCGCTTGACGCCGAAGGTCCCCGCCTGGAACGACTCGTACGTCACGTACGCGACGGCGAAGATGGGCAGCGCCATCAGCGTCGAGAGGATCGCGGTGCGGAGCGCGGTGCTGGGGATGATGATCGCGCGCGTGACGACGATCTGCGTCGTCGCCAGGGCCGAGACGAGGTCGGGGCGCGAGACGGCCGGGAAGCGCATCGTCATCGCGTGGAAGCAGAGCGCGCAGCTCATGGTGCCGGCGGCCTCGACGGTCTGGACGAAGCGGACCGAGCGCGGTCTGCCGCGCGCGAGGAGCCAGGCCGCGAGCGGGCCGACGAGGCCGAGCGCGTGGAGCGCGTGCGCGAGGGCGAAGACGGGGCCCGGCTCCGAGGCGCTCTGCGCGATGCTCAGCCCCAGCGTCAGCGCGACGAGCGTGGTCCCGACCAGCCCGAAGAGCGCGACGCGGCGCTGCAAGAAGGCGCGCTCGTCCTCGCTCCGCTCGGTGAGACTCGGGCCCACGGGCCCGAGCATACAGGCCCGTCCGCCGCCAGGCGACGCGCCCCGACCCGATTTCCGAAGGCGCCGGCGCCTCGGCCAGGTGACCGAGCACGATTCGGAGCCATGCTCGGCCCGTCCGGCGGCCTGCCATCACGGTGCGGCGCGCCGCACCGCCCGAAAGAGCGCGGTCCTTCGCGGGCCCCACCCCACGAGGGCTCACCTCGTTCGCGATTTGGACGGTCGAGGATCTCGACCGCTGATTTAGAATCGCCGCGGCCATGGCCTCGCCGCGCGTCGTCCCCGCACCGCCGCCCTGGGCGTCGAGCCTCTACACGGTCGGCGTCACCGGCACGAACGGCAAGACCACGACGACGGCCTGGATCGCCGCCGCGCTGCGCTCGATCGCGCGGCCCGTCGCGCGCGCCACGACGGTCGGCTTCTTCCTGGACGACGTCGCGCTCGCGCTCGACAAGAGCTACGACGGCTTTTTGAAGGGCATGCGCGCGTGCTTCGATCAGGGCGGGAGGTACGCGGCGATCGAGCTCACGAGCGAGTCGCTCGCGCGCGGGTTCGCGCGCGCGTGGCCGTGCCGCGTCGGCGTGTTCACGAACCTCACGCACGATCACCTCGACGCGCACGGCACGCCCGAGCACTACCTCGCGAGCAAGGCGCAGCTCTTCGTCTCGCTCCCGGCGGGCGCGACCGCGGTGCTGAACGCCAGCGACGAGAACTACGAGCTGCTCCGCGAGGTGACGCCGGCCGGCGTCGTCCAGCGCTCGTACGCGGTGCCGTCGCGCGGCGCGCCGCGAGGCGAGCCCGACGTCGTGGCGACGTCCGTGGACGTGTCCTGGCGCGGCACGCGCGTCGCCTGCGCCGTCAAGGACCCGGCGAGCGGCCTGCCGCGCGAGCTCTACGTCCGCGCGATCGGCTCGGTCTACGCGGAGAACGCGCTCGCGGCGCTGCTCGGCGCGGTCGCGGCCGGCGCG
>JAHBWF010000079.1 GCA_019637105.1 Labilithrix sp. | reverse complement strand
GCGGCCCTCGACGGGCACGGGGGCGGCCGAAGCCTCCTCCGCGCTCGCCTCGGCGGGCTCGCTCGGGGACTCGTCCGTCGCCGGCGCGTCGTCGCCCTCGGCGGCGGCCGCGGCGCTGGCGGCGCGCGCGGCCGCGAGCTCGTCGGCCTCCTTGCGGTCGGCCTTCGTGTACTCCTCGACGTCGTCCTCGGTGATGAGCAGCTCGCGGAGGTCGAAGATCGCCTTCGCCTTGCCGGACAGGTCGACGTAGAGCGCGTCCTCGGTGAACTCGATCACCTTGCCGAAGACGACGTCACCGACGTTGAACGCCGGGCGCTCGCGCTCGGCGCGCTCACGCTTCGGCTTCGGCGGACGCGGCGGGCGCGCCTCGCCGCCCTCGGCGGACGGAGCCCCCTCGGTCGTCGCGGCGCCCTCCGCCGCTTGACCTTCGGCAGGCGGCCCCTTCTTCTTTCGGCGACGGCGCCGGCGCTTCTTCGGCGCTCCGTCGGCCGTCGTCCCCGGCGCACCGCCCTCGGCCGCCTCGGCCTCCGCCCCGTCGGCGTCCCCCTCGTCGCTCCCGTCGTCGGCTCCCCCGTCGTCGCCCGCGCCGTCCGACGCCGCAGAGGCGCCTGACGCATCGACGTGCGCCGCGGCTCCGGCCTCCTTCGGTTGCTCGGTGGACGTCGTGGGTGAAGCCGCCTCGGCCGGCGCCGCAGCGTCGTCGGCTCGAGCCGGTGCCTGCGGAGACGGAGCGTCCGCGGCGGGAGGAGTGTTGGGATCGGGGGTTTGGGGATCGGTCATGACGAAAGCGCGGGCAAAATCACCCTGGAAAAACGGGGGCACCTTAGCGCACGGGCCGGCAGGGGCGCCAGACCCGTGTTTCGCGGGAGGACCCGCGCCCCGAGGCGCGGGCAAGAGAACCTAATGACTCGCCCGTGACGCGCCAACCTGCGCCGAGGCAGGTTTTCCCTCGGGGGCCGTCGACGCCGCCCGGGCCGGGACGCGCGGAAGCCGAGCGCGGACGTGCGCCGGGCGTGTGCCCGGCGGCGCGATCGCATCGAAAGCGAGGCCGTGAGCCGCAAGGCGGTTCTGGTAGTAGAAGAGCAGGCGCGTGTCGCGGAGCACGAGCTCGGTGCCGCGGGGCGCGAGGACCTCGTTCGTGTGGTAACCCGCGAACGCGCGCAGCGCGTCGTCGACGAGGGCGTCGCCTCGCTTGCCCTTCATCGTGGGCGAAAGCGCGATCTCGCCGCGCGCCTCCATCGTGGCGAGGCGCTCGACGAGCACGTCGACGTCCTCCGCGAGCTCGGCCTTGGGGAGGGTGACGTCGTCGCGATGCCGGAGGACCGTGAAGAGGTCGGCCTTGCCCACGGCGCGGCGGAGACGCTCGAACGCGCACGAGGCCACCACGTGGGTCGACATCACGACCGTGTCGCGCTTGTAGGCGTCGACGATGCGCTCGCCGAGCTCGCGCGTGTACTCGGCGTCGCGCGCCGGATCGAGCGCCGGCTTCCCCTCGCGGCCGACGACGTACCGCTCGGCGGGCGCCGATCGACCGCGCGCGTCGTGGCTGACGCCCTCGTCGTCGACGTAGTTGCCGAAGCAGTCGAGCGGGCGCGAGAAGCGGATGACGCAGGCGCCGTCGAGGCCGAGCAGCTTGTTCGAGAAGGAGGCGACGCGGCCGAAGCGCGTCGACTCGTCGTCCTCGATGATGTAGCGATGCTTGCCCTCTTCCTGGAGAAAATCGTCGATCAACGTCTCGGCCTCGAGCGTGAGCAGGTAGTTGATCGTGGCCGGCACGAAGAAGACCGGCTGCTTCTTGCCGCGGACCGTGCTGCGCACGAAGGCCTCGATCCCCGTCCCCGCGAGGCCGAGCTTGAGGCGCCGCTCCACGCCGCCGGAGCGCGAGCGCGTGCCGCCGGGGAAGAAGAGCGAGTGATAGCCCCGCTCGATGAGCACGCAGGAGTACGTCTTCAGCACGTCCTTGTAGAGCGAGTGCCGGAGCCGCCGGTCGACGCGGTACGCGCCGAGGTTGTGCATGAAGTAGCTGAGCACCGGGTTGGTGAAGAGGTTCTTGCCGGCGCCGTACACGGCCGGCGGGAGCCCCGCGCGCTCGATGGCGAACCCGAAGACGACCGAGTCGAGGTTGGACAGGTGCGTCGGCACGAACACGATGGTGCCGATCTCGCTGAGGCGCCGGATGTGCTCGCGCGGCCCCTGGACGAGGATCCGGCTGTCGAGGGCGGTCAGATCGAACGACCCGGGCAGGTTGCGGAGCGTCGCGCGCGGCGACAGCAGCGCCCCGAGGAGCGGCGCGGTCACGCGCGACGCGAACCTGTAGACGCGACGGTCGAAGTTGCCCGCGACGTCCCACGCGTAGCGCTCGGCGTAGTGCTTGAGGCGGTCGCGCAGCTCGGAGTCGGTCATCCGACCGAGCTGGGCCGCGAGCGAACGCCACTCGGCGAGGTCGGGGTGCCCGGAGCTCTGGAGGCGCTTGGACTCGAGGTAGGCCGCCTCGTTCAGCGCGAGGAGCGGGTCGCGCGTCTGGTTGGCCACCCGGTGGACGACCTCCTCGACGATGGACGAACGTGCGGCGTTGAAGCCGAAGATCGGAGCGCTCACGCCTCCCATGAGAACCGCCTCCTCGCCGCGCGTAAAGCCACGAAGCGCCCGCCGGGGCTCTTCGTGCCGCCCCGCGAGGAGGCTCGCGAAAAGAGCCGGCCGGCCCTCGCGAAAATCGGGCGGGCGCCGCCCCCTCCGGATCCGTCGCGAGCTCTTGCTGACAAGCTGCCTCACGAGCTCGTGGCCCTCGCCACAGCGCGAGCGCTCGTCGACGGAGCGCGAGCGCGGCGCGCGCGGGCGACCTCGCCGCCGTCGCGCCGCTCCGCGCCGCGGCCCGCGGACGTCGCGCGGCTCGGCTCGCCGGCGGCACGCGACATGCTCCCTCCGTCGGCGGCTCGCGGCGATCGACGGCGAGGAGGACTTCGACGATGAGCACGACGACCAGCACTCCGGACCGGACCCCGCCGGCCGACACCGACGACGTCGTCGGTCGCTCGCGCGCGCACCTCGCCGAGCCGGCTCGCTCGCTCCTTCAGCGCGTCATCGCGACCGACGACCGGATCGCCCCGGCGGTCGCGCGCCTCGCGCTCGGGCTCGTGATGCTCCCGCACGCGCTGCAGAAGGTGCTCGGGTGGTTCGGCGGCCCGGGGCTCTCCGGCGCGTACTCGGCGTTCACGACGAAGATGGGGATCCCCGGGCCGCTCGCGTTCCTGGCGATCGCCGCCGAGCTCCTCGGCGCCGTCGGGCTCGTCCTCGGCCTGCTGACGCGCGCCGCCGCGGCCGCGATCGTCGCGGTGATGCTCGGCGCCGTCGCGATCGTCCACCTCCCCCACGGCTTCTTCATGAACTGGTCCGGACAGCAGGCGGGCGAAGGCTTCGAGTATCACGTCCTCGCGATCGCGCTCGGCGTCGTCTGCCTGATCGCCGGCGGCGGCCGCGCCTCGATCGATCGCGCGCTGATGCGCTGGCGCCCCGCCGAGGGCGGCGGCGTGAGCCCGGCGCTCTCCCAGCGCTGAGGGCGCCGGTCACGGCGCGGCGTCGGGCTCCCGTCACGCCGGGAGCTTCGCGCGCCGAGAGCCCTCCCTGCGCTCCGGTCCTCGTGTATGGTCGGCGTCGTGCGCTCGCTCGGGAGCCTCTGGTCCACCGCCGCCGCGATCGCGACGTCGCTCCTCTTGCCGGCCCGCGAGGCGCGCGCCGACCCGCCGAGCGAGCCGCCGCCCGCGGGCCCCGCGTACCGCGTGAACCTCGCGTACGATCTGCCCGCCGTCGCCGTCGCCGGCGTCGTCTCGAGCTCCTGGCTGCTCCGAGGATCGCTCGCGCCGCCGCACTGCGCGCCGGTCTGCGACCGCGCGGACGTCCCCGCCTTCGATCGCTGGGCGGCGGGCCGATGGGAGCCCGGCTGGAGGACGGCCTCCGACGTCGGCATCGCCGCCGTGCTGGTCGGCGCCGGCGCGACGCTCTTCGTCGCGGAGTCGCCGCGGAACGCCGCGGTCGACGCGATCGTCGTCGGCGAGTCGGTGCTCTTCGCGAACACGCTCGCGATCGTCGCGATGATGGGCGCGCGGCGCCCGAGGCCGCTCGCCTACGGAGACGCCGCCCCCGTCGAGGAGCGGACGAGCGGGAACGCGTCGCTGTCGTTCACGAGCGGTCACACCGCGGGAGCCGCGGCCGCGGCGGTGGCGACCTTCGGCACGCTCCGGCGCCTCGACCGCTCGTACGCGTCGTGGATCGCGCTCGGCGTCGGCGTGCTCGGCGCTTCGTTCGTCGGCGCCGCGCGCATCTTCGCCGGCGATCACTTCCCCTCGGACGTCGCGGCGGGCGCCGTGGTCGGCGTCGCGTCCGGGGTCTTCTTCCCCGCGCTCCACGAGCGAACCGGCGCGCGCGTCGCCTCGTCGGGGAGCGGGCTCACGCTGTCCGGAAGCTTCTGAGCGCGCCGAGCCGACCGGCGGCCGAGGCGCGTCAGAAGGCGCGGCTGAATCGAGCCGCGAACAGCGGGAGATACGGCGGGACCAGCTTGGTCTGCGCCTCGAGCGACGCGGGATCGACGTTGGGCGAGCGGAGCGGCGAGTCCTCGTCGACGCCCGTGTGGAGCAGCCGCGCCACGCCCGCGCCCACCGTGAGGTGGTTGGTCGGCCCGAGCTTCCAGCTGTGGCCGAGCTCGAGGAAGACGTTGTGGGAGTACGTCTCGATCGCGAAGGCGCCCTTGTAGAAGTAGCCGACGCCGACGTACGGGCGCACGCCGCGGAAGTTGAAGAGGAAGCGCGTCGCGCCGGACACGTGGACGGCCGGACTGACGTCGAGCCCGACCCCCGCGAAGAACTCGATGCCCTTGATCTCCCTCGGCATCCAGCCGAGCACGAGCCCGAGGTTGCCCTCCGATCCGGAGCCGGCCACGGCCTCGATGACGAAGATCCGCCGGCGGCTGTCGAGGATGCGCTCGAGGGGCTCCTCGTCGCGGTAGAGCCGGCGGCCGCGAGGCGTGTGCACGCCGATGTCCTTCACGTGCGACGTGGTCGCCGCGCCCGTCCCCGAGCGGGGATCCGGCCCGGTGTCGCCCTCGCCCGCGAGGGCCGGCGAGGCGGCGAGGACGACCGCCGAGGCGGCGGCCCTCAGGACGCGCCTCACATGGCCCTCCCGAGGACGATGCTCAGGTAGCTCTCCCACGGGCGCGCCCGCCGCGCGGCGAGCGCGTCCGCGGCCTGGGCGTTGTCGACGCCGTTGGGATCGATGAGGTACGAGTTCACGAGATCGCCGGCCAGGATCCCCCGCATGCCGACGAACACCTCGACCCGGAAGCTCCCCTTCTTCCACGCCGTGACGCCGAGCTCGAGCGGCGCGACGTAGCCCAGCCAGTAGTGGGTCCGGAGGCGCGCCTCGACGTGAGCGCCGCTGCCGAGGAACGTGTCGACGCCGAGCACGCGCGTCCGGAGCCGGAAGCCGAGCGCGGCGACCCCGCGCGTGTCGACGAACCGCTCGACGTTCGGGCTCACGAGGAGGCGCGCGTGGATCCCGTAGCGCCCGGCGACGAAGCGCGTCGCCGAGAGCCCGAAGAGCTGATCGTCGACCAGCGACTCGCCGACGACGCTCCGGATGCTCCGCTCGAGGACGATGCCCGCGGTCCAGTCGGGACGCCGCGCGACGGCGTCCTCGAAGGTCGGCGCCTCGTCCTCCGCGGCGCGGGCCGAGGGCGCGGCGCCGAGCGCGGCGACCGCCGCGGCGACGGCGAGGGCTTTCCCCGCTAGTATTCGTCGGCGATGCGGCACCCGCGGCTCGTCGAGTGGCTCCTGGTGGCGGCGGTCATGCTGGCGCCGACCACGTGTACGCCCCTCGTCCTGTGCGTGCCGGACGACGACAGCGACGGGTTCTTCTCGCAGGGCGACTGCGCGCTGACGAACCGCTCGTCGTTCCGCGGGCACGAGTGGATCACGGTGCTCGGCAATCGGGACCTGCCCGCCGCCGAGCGCTTCCCCAGCCGCGAGGTCGACGAGATCGTCGAAGGGAACCGGCGCGTCGACTGGCCGAAGGAGCTGCTCGTTCACATGGCCCACAGCGTGGTCGCGTACGCCAACGCCGCGACCTCGCTCCAGGACCGACCGGAGAACCAGCCGCTCCACTTCCTCCTCGGGCCCGACAACGACAGCGCCGACGCCGCGCGCCTCGCCCGCGAGGTCATCCGGTCGCGGACCCGCCTCGCCCTCGCCGCGTGGACCGAGGACCGCGTCGTCGCGCTCACGCGGATCGGCGAGGCCCTGCACACGATCCAGGACTCGTTCAGCCGGGCCCACACCGTCCGCGCGCCGGACGGCGCCGAGCGCCCCTGGTGCATCGAGCAGGTCAAGGCGTACATCACGCGCGCGCCGGGCTTCGAGCTGCCCGGCCACCTCTACCACGGAGGGAGGAGCGGAGACACGATCGGGCACATCACGTCGCTCGACTCGATCTACCGCTCCGGGCGCGACTGCAACGATCCTCGGACCCTCGAGGCGATCGAGGGCTGCCTCGGCGACGAGGCGCGCCGAGCGCGCCTCGCGACGCGCGACTACCTCGCGCTCGTGGGCGCGCTGGTCCGCGACCTCGAGAGCGACGACGACGACCTCGACCGCGCCCTCGAGGGCTTCTTCGCCGCGCACGTCGCGCTCTGTCCCTGAGCGCTGCACGTCAACGTGGTTCGGTCGGGGCCGCGTTCGGCGGTGGCTCGCTCGGCTCGCACAAGACCGTCACGCGCGCGACGGGGAAGCCGACGAGCAGCCAGTGGTCGGTGTAGAAATCGAGCTGCGCTTGCGCGATCCGCCCGCAGCGGTGCTTGCGACGGATGCGCTCGAGCAAGACGGCGTAGTGATCCGGCTCGCTGAGCGAGAGGGCGCCGAACAGGAGGAGCCCGCTGTCGTCCTCCGACACGAAGCGCGCCGCGGGAGGGGGTACGTGGGCGACGTCACCGCCGATCGCCGTGCGCGAGTGATGAACCGTGCACCCGGCGCACGCGAGGGCACAGGTCAAGAGGACGCCGCGCACTCGCTCACTCTACTCCAGCGCGAGCCCGCTCGGTACCCACTCCGCGAGGGCGCTCCGCAAGAGCTCTCGGCTGCGCTCCGCGCACGCGGCGACGAGCGACGCGAGGATCGGCCCCACGTCCTCGCCGCGCGCGGCGGCGGCCGCCGCCGCGAGGTCGTCGCGGAGCTGACGGTCCACGCCGGCGCGCGCGAAGAGGGCGGCGGCGAGGTCCCAGCCGAGCAGGTGCGGATCGAACGGGGTCGACGTGGACGCGAGGTTCGCCCAGCCCTCGATCGACACGCGCGGCGGTCGCTCGAGATCGCGCGTCGGGCCGCGCGACGGATCGCCGACGACGCGCCTGCCGGTCGCGACGGCGGCCGCGAAGTCCGCGACCCCCTCGTCGATGACGGCGACGACCCGGCGGCCGACGTCGCTCCGCGGCGCCTCCGCGCGACGCGCGAGGACGACGACGTGGGCGAGCTCGTGCGCGAGGACGGTCGCGTCGAGCGGCTCGCCCGCGGGCAGGATGAGCTCGGCCCGCGCGCGGTGGGTGCGCGCGCCGGCGGCGCCGCCGCGAGGGGCGAAATGGACGACGACGGGAGGCTGCTCCGACCAGCGCGCCCCCTGCACGGCCGCGCGGACCGCCACGAACGTCGCGGTCGCGTCGGCGCGCTCGTCGCAGCGCGCGACGCGGCCCGGCCGGAGCGCGCCGTCGCCCGCGAGCTCGCTCCCGACGAGCACGCGAACGCCGTCGTGGTCCAGCGTCGCGCCTCCGGCCTCGCCGCAGGCGGCCGCGCGTCCCGGCGCGAGGCGCGCCTGCTCGAGGCGCCACGCCGCCACGACGGCGGCGGCGCCGGCGACGATCGCGACCGCGAGGCGCCTCCGCACGACCTACGCGGAGGACGGCGCGCGCTTGGCGAGCCCCTCGACGATCTCGGTCACGACCATCGTGGCGAGGCGCTCGTAGAGCGAGTCGCCCTCCTCGCGCGTCGCCTCCGACGGGGCGCCGGTGTACGCGCGGTCCATCCCGATCTCGGCGAAGGTCGCCTTCCCCGCCTTGATCGCGTCGCTCAGGCTGAGCCCGATCGTCGGGAGCTCGCCGAGCGCGCCGCGCACGCCCTCGCCGGCGGCCAGGACCAGCGAGGTCTCGTAGCGCCCCGCGTGGCAGTCGCCGCGCTTGAACTCGTCCGACAGCGTGCGCCCCCAGCGGCGCGTGAGCGGGCACGCGACCGACGCCGCGCCCGCGGGCAGGCCGTCGATCGCCGCGCGGACGGCGGCGTCGTGGGCAGGCTCGAGGTGGTTGTTCACGAAGCAGACGTGGACGAAGCCGCACTCGAGGAGGCGCTCCGCGACGGCGCGGAGCATCGCGGTCAGCGCCGCGGCGGGCACGCCGATCGCGCCCGCGAACCCGCGGGCGTACTCGGTCACCCCGTACGGGACGCTCGGGGCGATCACCGCGGCCACGCCGTCCGCCTCGAGCCGCGCGGCCGCGCGCGCGGCGCACGTCTCGCTGATGGTCGTGTCCGTGCGGAGCGGCAGGTGCGGCCCGTGGGGCTCCACGCTCCCGACGGGGACGATCGCGACGGCGGAGC
Organism: Labilithrix sp.; assembly: GCA_019637105.1. Lineage (GTDB taxonomy): Bacteria > Myxococcota_A > Polyangia > Polyangiales > Polyangiaceae > Labilithrix. The sequence goes on along the minus strand of JAHBWF010000079.1, from coordinate 27,122 downwards.
CCGCGGAGACGAGCTCCGCGACCTCCTCGTACGTGAGATCGGCGAGGTGACGCGGCATCAGGAGGGGCCGCCCCGCGCGCGCAGCGCCTTCTTGTCGACCTTGCCGCGATCGTTCTTCGGGAGATCGTCGACGAACTCGATCACGCGCGGGTACTTGTAGCGCGCGAGCGTGGACTTCACGTGCTCCTGCAGCGCGGCGGCGAGCGCGGGCGTGGCGGCGTGCCCGGCGCGTACGACGACGAACGCCTTCGTCTTCACGAGGCCGTCCTCCTCGACGCCGATGACGGCGGCGGCGGCGACGGCCGCGTGCTCGAGCAGGCACTCCTCGACCTCCAGCGGCGCGACCCACTGGCCGCCGACCTTGAGGAGATCGTCCGCGCGGCCCGCGAAGTAGAGGTACCCCTCGGCGTCGACGTGGAAGAGGTCCCCGGTGCGGCACCAGTGGCCGTGGAAGGTGCGCCAGCTCTTGTCGCGATCGAGCCAGTAGCCCTGGCTGACGCTGTCTCCCTTTACCCAGAGGACGCCGATCTCCCCCGGCGCGCAGGGGGTCGCGCCGGCGCCCTCGGCGTCCTCGGGGAGGATCCGGAGCTCGTAGCCGGAGACCACCTTGCCGAGCGAGCCGGGCTTGACGTCGCCGGGCCGGTTCGACGCGTAGATGTGGAACATCTCCGCGGACCCGATCCCGTCGTAGACGTCGCTCGCGAAGCGGTCCAGCCAGCGACGGAGGAGCGGCTCGGGGAGCGCCTCGCCGGCCGACAGCGAGAAGCGGACGCTCGAGAGGTCGAGGCCGGGCTTGCCCTCCTTCACGAGCGCCTCGTCGTGCTCGAGGAGCTTGCCGAGCATCGTCGGCACGTTCGTCACGACCGTGGGGCGGTACATCGCGATGGCGTTCGCGAGGCTCTCGGGCGTCGGCCGCTCGCTGAAGAGCCCCGCGGCGGCGCCGACCGCGAAGGGGAACATCAGGTTCGTGCCCGTCGCGTAGCCGAAGAACAGGCGCGGGACGCTGACGGTGACGTCGTCCCTCCGGTAGCCGACGGTCTGCTTCGCGTAGACCTCGGTGTTGAACGCGAAATCGCGGTGGGTGTGCACGTTCGCCTTCGGCTCGCCGGTCGAGCCGCTCGTGAAGAGCCAGATCGCCGGCTCGTCGCGGTGCACCTCGACCGGCGACCACGGCTCGGCGGCGGCGAGCAGCGGCGCGAGCTCCTTCACCTTGCCGGAGAACGCCGTCCCGGCGACGCGCGCCTCGGGATCGCTGCCCGTGGGCGCGTCCGGCACGACGAACATCGCCTGCACCTCGCTCGACACCGCTTCGACCCGCGCGCGGAGGAGCTCCGCGACCGCGGGCACGGTGACGATCGCCGTCGCGCGCGTGTAGCCGACGAGGTACTCGAGCGTCTCCGGCGGCGCGAGCGGGTTGCCCATCGCGACGACGGCGCCGCGGGCGAGCACGCCGAAGAACGTCCAGGCGAACGGCGGCACGTCGGGGAGGACGATGAGGACGCGCTCGCCGCGACGGACGCCCGCCGCCGCGAGCAGCCCCGTCATCCGGCGCGTCTTGTCGGCGACGGCGTCGTACGTGTAGCGCAGGTCTCCGAAGCGGACGGCCACCCGCGCGCCCATCCCCTCGGCGAGGCGATCGAAGAGGAAATAGCGCGCGAGGCTCAGGTCTTCGGGGAAGGTGATCACGGCCGCTCTCGCTTACCCCCGAGCCGGCCTCCGAGACAAGGGGCGGAGCGCGATCTCTGCCGGTCCCCGGGGGAGCAGCGCCGCGCGGTCGATCAGTCGAACGCGCAGCGCGCGCCGATCGCGTAGTAGCCGTTGACCTCGTTCGGCGAGTCCTGCGCCCAGATCCGGACGGTGCTCAGCTTCTCGTGGTTCTCCCACGACATCGAGTACGTGAAGCGGCGCACGCCGTCGTTCGCCCAGGTGAGCAGGTTGCCGACCGCGTCCGCGACGCCGATCTTGTTCGTGCCGAGCGGACGCCGCCCCGGCGGCGCGACGAAGAAGCTGCGATCGAACGGGCCGCTCCCGTCCATCCGCATGTTCGCCGGCGGGTTCGGCGTCGCGTAGCTGTAGCGGTGCACCAGCCTGGGATCGGCGGGGTGGTCGCGCTCGCTGTAGGGCGTGTCGTCCTGGAACTGCCACGGCCAGGTGTGCCGGTCGCCGTCGTTGGTGATCAGCGCGATGTTCTCGGCGTGGGTCGTCAGTCGCCCGCCGTCGTAGACGCAGAGCGCCTGCGCGAGGTGCCAGGGGACGCAGTTGAGGCCCTTCTCGTCGAGCACGTCCTTGGAGAAGTCGCTCGTGTCGCCGGGGAGGTCCTGCCAGTACGTCCGCGCGCCTTTGCCCGACGAGGTGATCGAGCAGCCGCGCTTGACGTTCGGTCCGAGCATGAAGAGCGCGTCGCTCATCGACGCGGGGAGGATCGAGGTCCACTCCTCGTTCCAGCCGTCCGGGCTCGTCTCCGCCCACTGCTGCAGGTTGCCGCCGAAGCGCTCGACGAAGACGCGCATGCGTCCGGCGGTGACGTGGTACTTGCCGACGCGCGTGCCGTTGCTCAACGTCGCGGTCGCGCAGCAGCTCTCGTGCTTCGCGTCGGCGGAGCCGGTCTCGCCCGCGCCGCACGTGTCGCCGCCGAAGTGCCCGGTGCAGCTCTTGAACGCGACGCACTTCTTGGCGTAGGAGCAGGCCTCGCTCTGGCAGTCGTCGTCGGCCTTGCAGCCCTTGTCGACGCCGCACTTCGGGGCCTTCGCGCCGCCGCAGTCCACGTCCGTCTCGTCGCCGTTCTTGATCCCGTCGGTGGGCGACGGCGCCTTGCACGTGCCGCCGACGCACGACGCGCTCTCGCAGTCGCGCGCGATCTTGCACGACTTGCCGTCGGCGCACTTCGGCGCCGCTTCGCCGCCGCAGTCCACGTCCGTCTCGTCGCCGTTCTTGATCCCGTCGGTCGGGTTGCCGCCGGGCACGAACGCGGTGCACTTGCCGTCCATGCACGTGAGCGACTTGCACTCCGCGTCGTCGGTGCACTCCTCGCCCTGGTCCTTGCCGTCCGGGTTCGGAGGGCCGGCCTCGGTCTCGCTCGTGCACGCGGACGTGCCGGCGAGGACGATGCTCACGACCGAAGCGAAGCCCAGCGCGATACGCGAGAGGCGCGAGGATCGAGCGGCGACAGGGTTCATGCCGATCATCGTAACGAGCCGCCTGCACGAAGCGCACCGGTGCATGGATCGAGCGCGACCCACCTCATTCGCCGACGCCTGCGCACACGGACACCGCCGCTCGGGGCCTCCCGACGACGCGCCCTGTCCCGTTCGGTGGATCGCGTCATCCCCACCCGACAAGCGCAGGCATTTCATGATGCTAGAATGATCTCGTGACGTCGAAACGAGCGCGCCTCGCCCTTCGCCGGGACGTCGTCCGCGCGGAGCGACGTCGTCCGCGCCGACGCGCGCGTCGAATTTCCGGCATAGTTCGGGCGTGAGCTCGGTCGGCAGCCTCCGCCTCGCGTTCGGTCTGTCCGCCGCCCCGGAGGCGAAGGTCCTCGCGGCGTTCGACGAGCTCGCGGCGTGGCTCGACGTGCACGCGGGGCTCGCGCTCGAGCGCAAGGCGGCGAGGACCTACCAGGAGCTCGCGGCGAGCGTGCGCGACGGCGCCAGCGACGTCGCGTGGCTCCCGCCCGTGGTCTACGCGTGGCTCGCCGAAGCGGTGACGCCCATCGGCAGCATCGCGCGGGCGGGCCGGACGAGCTACGCGGCGGCGCTCGTCGTCCAGAAGGACGCGAAGATCGCGTCGCTCGCCGATCTCCGCGGGACGCGCGCCGGGTGGGTCGATCCGTGGAGCGCCGCCGGCTACGTCGTGCCGCGCATCGAGCTCGCGCGCGCGGGCGTCGACCCGACGACGGCGTTCCGCAGCGAGGCGTTCCACGGGACGCACCGCGACGCCCTGCTCGCGCTGGCGCGCGGCGACTGCGACGTCGCCGGGACCTTCGCCCGCTCGCCCGCCGGCGACGCGCAGGCGACCGAGGGCGCGTGGTCCGAGCTCGAGGGCGTCGACGTCCGCGTGCTCGCCACGTTCGGCTCGATCCCGACCGACGTGATCGCCGTGCGCCGGAACCTCGACCCGACCTCTCACGAGCGCGTCGTCGAGGCGCTCCGACGCGTCGCCGACGACGCGAAGGCGCGCGAGCTCCTGCGCGCCGTGTTCGGCGGCGAGGAGCTGCACGAGGGCCTCGAGCCGGGCCACGACGCGCTCCGACGCGCCTTCGAGCGCGCCACGGCGAACGGGCTCTTCGACTGACGCCTCCGCGCTCGCGCTCGCGAGGCAGGTCGTCGCGACGCGCGGTACAGTCGTGGGGATGAAGGCGGCAGCGGGACTGGAGGCGACGCTCGGCCGCGTCGGCCTCCGAATGGCGAGGTCGCTCGACCTGAACGACGTCCTGGGCGAGATCACGCGCGGCCTCGTCCGCGACCTCGAGGCCGCGATGGCGCGCATCTGGCTCGTCCGCGCCGAGGAGCCGGGCGTCCTCCGCCTCGTCGCCAGCGCGGGCCTCTCGGACCGCCTCGACGGGTCGTACGCGAGGATCCCGATCGGCTCGCTCAAGATCGGGCAGATCGCGGCGACGCGCGCCCCGGTGTGCAGCAACGACGTGCTCGAGGATCCGCGCTTCACCGACAAGGCGTGGCTGAGGGACAACGGGCTCGTGACGTGCGCGGGCTACCCGCTCGAGTTCGACGACGAGGTCCTCGGCGTCCTCGCGACGTTCGCGCGGAGGCCGCTCACGGAGCTCGAGCTCGAGTGGCTCGGCATCTTCGCCGCGCAGGCGTCCGTCGCGATCAAGAACGCCCGGCTCTTCGCGGAGGTGACGACGCTCACGCGGCGCCTCGAGGCGGAGAACACGTACCTCAAGGAGGAGCTCGGCGAGGCGGGGAGGACGGGCATCGTCGGGCGGAGCGCGGCGCTCGCTCGCGCGCTCGACGCCCTCGGACGCGTCGCGCCGACGCGGTCGACGGTGCTGCTCCACGGCGAGACGGGCACCGGCAAGGAGCTGTTCGCCCGCGCGCTCCACGAGCAGAGCCCGCGGCGCGCCGGCCCCCTCGTGAAGGTCAACTGCGCCGCGATCGCGCCGTCGCTCGTCGAGAGCGAGCTCTTCGGCCACGAGAAGGGCGCGTTCACCGGGGCCGTGCAGCGCCGGATCGGTCGATTCGAGCTCGCGCACGGCGGCACGCTCTTCCTCGACGAGATCGGCGAGCTGCCCGTCGAGGCGCAGGCGAAGCTCCTGCGCGTCCTCTCGGAGCACGAGCTCGAGCGCGTCGGCGGGGCGCAGCCGATCCCCGTCGACGTCCGCGTCGTCGCGGCGACCCACCGCGACCTCGCCGACGACGTGAAGGCGGGCCGCTTCCGCGCGGACCTGTTCTTCCGCCTGAACGTCTTCCCGATCGAGCTGCCGCCCTTGCGCGATCGACGCGAGGACATCCCGCCGCTCGCCGGGGCGTTCATGGCGGCCCTCGCCGGGCGCGGCGGGGCGCCGAAGACCGTGGACGACGACGCGCTCGCCTGCCTGTCCGCCTACGACTGGCCCGGGAACGTGCGCGAGCTCCACAACGTCCTCGAGCGCGCGTCGATCCTCGCGCGCTCGGACCGCATCGGCGTCGCCGATCTGCCCGAGCTCGCGCCGCGCGCCGAGGCCGCCGGCGACGAGAGCGAGCGCGGGCCCGCGCCGCCCCACGCCCCGCTCAGGGAGCGCGTGAGCGCCTTCGAGCGCTCGCTCGTCGCCGACGCGCTCCAGCGCGCGGAGGGCAACCAGTCGGAGGCCGCGCGCCTCCTGCGGACGAGCCGCGCGACGCTGCAGTACAAGATGAAGCTCTACCGGCTCTGATCGCGGGCCCCGTGCGCCGAAGATTCGGCACCTGCCAGGTCTTCGGCGGGGAGACGCCGCGACGTCCCCGCGGATTTACGCGGGTTCGAGCCTGGCACCCCCGGTGCACCGTGACGGGCATGCGCGATCGAACCTGCCACTGCGGTCACCGCCTCGGGGACGCCGCGATCCAAGAGGAGCCCGAGTACACGACGTGGGGATGGATCATGCTGAGCATGCTCGGCATGACGCCGCGCCCGCACCACATCTCGTTCCGCTGCTTCCTCTGCCGGATGGAGGTCGGTCAGTCGCGCGATCCGAAGCTCCTCGCGCGGCGCAGCGCGCGCTCCACCGCCGCGTGAGGCGGGCTCTCGAGCTCCGTCAGAGCGCGCTCCTCCAGAGCGGCAGCGAGATCATCGACGCGACGGTGCCGTAGCCGACGATCGCCGAGGCGAGGTCGGGCGCGAGGTCCGCCATCGAGAGCAGCGCGGCGGTCGTCATCATCGTGGGCATCGCGCTCTCGAGGATCGCCGCGGCGCGCATCTCGCCGCCGACGCCGAAGAGCGCGCACAGCCCGAGCGCGCCGAGCGGGACGACGACGAGCTTGCCGACGACGGCCACCCCCAGCGGCCCGAGGTGCCGCCGCGGCAGGGCGAGCTTGAGCTGCATGCCGAGCGCGAGGCCGACGAGCGGCAGGAGCGTCCCCGAGACCATCTCGAGCGGGAGGCGGACCGACGGAGGCAGCTCGCGCGGCACGATCGTGACGCCGACGACCAGCGCGATGAACGGGGGAAAGAGCACGACGCGCCGGACGACCGCCCCGAGCGTCGGCCGCGCCGCTCCGCTCTTCGACGCGACGACGAAGAGCCCGTAGGTGGCGAGGATGAGGAAGCTCCCGAACTGATCGTAGACGACCGCGTAGCGGAGCGCGCCCTCCCCCGCGAGCGCCGGGACGAGCGCGTAGCCCATGAACGCGGTGTTGCCGAGCGGCGTCTGCATGAGCAGGCACGCCGACGTCGCGCGATCGGCGCGGAGGACGCGCGCGATCGGCGCGAGGAGCGCGACGCTCGCGGCGAGCAAGATCCACGGGATGGCCACGAGCCCCAAGAGCTCGCGGTGGAACGTGAGCTCCGGCACGTTGAGGAGGATCGACGCCGGCATCGAGACGTACAGCGCGACGACGTTCAGCGTATCGGCGGAGCCCTCGGGGACGACGCCGCGCGCCCGCAGCGCGCGGCCGACCGCGAGGAGGACGAGGATCACGCCGAAGACCGAGGCCGCGCTCACGCCGGGACGACTAGAGCACATCTCGTCACCGAGATGGGCTCGTCGAGCAGCGAGGGCAGAAGCGGGAGCGGCTCGGGCTCCGGGGAGCGTCCCGGGGTCGCGAGGTGCGCGCTCCGGCGCTCCTGGTCGAGGCGCCGCGCGCCCGCGCGCCGCAGCTCAGCTCGGGACGTGGACGTCGAGCACGTCGGTCATCGGCCCGCGGTTGCCGGCGAGATCGTAAGGCCGGAGCGCGTAGCGGTAGTCGCCGCCCGCGACGACGCGGCTGTCCTCGTAGCGGGTCGACAGCGCGCGCACGCTCGCGTGATGCACGAGCGCGCCCCCGGTCGCGGAGCGCTCGCCTCGGAACACCTGGTAGCCGTAGACCGCCTCGTTGTCCGAGGCGGCCTGCCAGCGGAGGAGGACCTTCCCGTCCTTGCACTCCGCGCGCAGCCCCGCGCCCTCGGGGGGCCAGGACGGCGGCTCCGTGTCGGCGCTCGACGGCGCCTGTCCGAGCTTCTTCGGCCAGAGCGTGCAGTCGACGCGGCGGAAGCTCTCGTCGAGCGCCTTGCAGACGTTGCCGTAGACGCAGCGGACGACCGCGTCCTCGCGCCCCGCGCGCCACTTGTTCGGCAAGTCGGGATCGGCGAGGAGCGCGCGCGCCATCCCGACGAGATCGCCCTGCCCCCGCTCGACGACCTTCTCGGCGAGCTCGAGCGAGCCGAGCTTGCCCGCGGCGATCACCGGCGTGTCGAGGCCGGCGCGCCGGAGCGACGCGCGGACGGCCTCCGGGATGTAGAGGTTCGCGCCGTCGGGGTAGGCGCTGCCCGGCATGCAGCGATCGCCCGAGTAGCCGGTGTAGGGGTAGAGCGGCTCACCCTCGATGACGCGCGCGTCCTCGAACTTCCCGCCGGCCGAGAGCGACACGTAGTCGACGCCGGCGCGCGCGAGCTCGATCGCGATCGGCCCCGCGTCGAGCACCGTGTACCCGTTGCGGATGCACTCCTCGCCGAGGAAGCGGACCCCGACCGTGAAGTCGTCGCCGACGCGCTCGCGGACCCTCCGCACGACGCGCAGCGGGAGGCGCAGGCGGTTGGCGAGCGATCCGCCGTACTCGTCCTTGCGCGGGTTGAGGCGCGAGAGGAACGACGAGAGCGTGTACGCGTGCGCCATGTGGAGCTCGACGCCGTCGAACCCGCACTCGCGCGCGCGCGACGCCGCGGCGCCGTACGCGTCGACGATCCCGTCGATCTCCTCGAGCGAGAGCATGTCGACGGTCTGCCGCCACCCCGAGCGCGCGATCTTGAGGAAATGGATGATCTGCGGGACGACCTTGCTCGGCCCGGCGTCGTGGACGCGCGCGCGCAGATCGGCGAGGCCGGGCTTGAAGTCGTCCGAAGAGATGCGGAGGAGCGGGCCGCTCTTCGCGCCGTGGACCGCCATCGCCTCGAGCACGATCAGCCCGACCCCGCCGCGCGCGAAGCGCACGTAGCGCGCGCGGACGTCGTCGTTGACGAGCCCGTCCTCGCCCGACAGCCGCGTCACCATCGCCGGCAGGACGAGCCGGTTCGGCAGGACGACGCTCCGCAGCGGGAAGGGCTCGAAGAGGACGCTCATGGGTATCCCCCGGCGGCCTTCAGCCGGGCCGCGCGGTGAGCGCTCCTCCGATGATGAGCTTCTGGATCTCCGTCGTCCCTTCGTAGATCCGAAGCGGCCGGATCTCGCGGTAGAGCCGATCGAGCACGTTGCCCTCGGTCACGCCGAGACCGCCGAAGAGCTGGACGCCGCGATCGATGATGCGCTGGGCGGCCTCGGTCGCGTACATCTTCGCCATCGCGACGGAGACGCCGTCGCCGCGCCCTCTCGCGGAGTCGTCGCGCGGCTGGTCCTTCTCCCAGGCCGCGCGGCAGACGAGCAGGCGCGCGGCGTCGAGCTCCGTCGCCATGTCGGCGAGCGCCGCCTGCGTGAGCTGGAAGTCGGAGAGCGGCTTGCCGAACTGGACGCGCCGCGTGACGCGCGCGATCGACTCGTCCACCGCGCGCCGGGCCATCCCCACCGCCGCGGCGCCCACCGACGTCCGGAAGACGTCGAGCGTCCCGAGCGCGAGGCGGAGGCCCATGCCGACCTCGCCGAGGAGCGCCGACGCGGGGACGCGGCAGCTCTTCATCGCGAGCCGGCCGAGCGGGTGCTCCACGCTCATCGCGATCGGCTCGGTGAGGAGCCCCTCGGAGCTCGCCTCGACCAGGAAGGCGCTGATGCCCTTCTTGCCGGCGGACGGATCGGCGTTCGCGAACACCACGTAGTGGTGCGCGATGCCGACGTTCGAGATGAACACCTTCTCGCCGTCGAGGATCCACGCGTCCCCTTCGCGCCGCGCCGTCGTCCGCATCGAGGCGACGTCGCTGCCCGCCTCCGGCTCCGTGAGCGCGAAGGCGGAGACGCGCTCGCCGCGCACGACCTCCGCGAGCACCGACGCGCGCCTCGCCCCCTCGCCGGCGAGGAGGATCGGGTGCGAGCCCAGGCCCTGGACCGCGAAGATCGAGTCGGCGAGGCCCGACGAGTACGCGAGCGCCTCGCGCGCCACGCACAGCGCGCGGACGTCGACGGCCGCGCCGCCCGCTCCCCACGCGCCGCCGCCCTGATTCGCGGGGACGAGCAGCTGGAGGAGCCCGAGCGCGCCCAGCCGCGGGATCACGCGCGGCGGATCGTGCAGCGCGACGTCGCCGTCGGTGATCTCGTCGCACTCCTCGCCGAGCGCGCGGTGCGACGCGTCGAAGAACATCGGGAGCGCCGCCCACGACGGGCGGACCTTGCGCGACGCGGGCGCCGGCTCGGACATGGTCACTGCCCTCCGCCCTTCACCGCCGGACCGTCGGCGGTGCCGCGCCTCCCGCCGGCGTCGAACGGCGCCTTCGCGCCCTCGAAGACGAGGGGGCGCTTGGCGACCCACGCGTCGTAGGCGGCGCGGAAATCGGGGTGCTGCATGCAGATCGCCTGGACCTGCGCCTCGGCCTCGATCGCCACGTCGAGCGTCATCGCGTGCTCGCTCTCGAGCATCTGCTTCGTCATCGCGTGCGCGAAGGCGGGGCCGTACGCGAGGCGCTCCGCCAGGGCGCGCGCCGTCTCCACGCACGCCTCCGGGGCGACGACGCGGCCGAAGAGCCCGATGCGCTCGGCCTCCTCCGCGCCGATGACGTCGCCGAGGAACAGGAGCTCGGTCGCGCGCCCGAGGCCGACGACCCGCGGGAGGAGGTACGTCGCGCCCATGTCGGCGCCGCACAGGCCGACCTTCGGGAAGATGAAGCCGATCTTCGCCGCCGAGCTCGCGATCCGGAAGTCGCACGCGAGCGCGATGACGGCGCCTGCGCCGACCGCGGTGCCGTTGACGGCCGCGACGACGGGCCGGCGGAGCGCGCGGATGTTGCGGATGAGCGCGCCGGTGACGCGCGTGAACGCGACGAGGCCCTTCATGTCGCGCGCGAAGAGCTCGCCGATGATGCTCTCGACGTCGCCGCCCGAGCAGAACGCGCGCCCCTTGCCCGTGATCACGACGGCGCGGACGTCGTCCTCGTGGTCGAGGGCGGCGAAGGTGTCGCGGAGCTCCTCGTAGACCTCGAACGTGAGCGAGTTGAGGCGCTCGGGCCGCGCGAGCGTGATCGTCGCGACGCCGCTGGGGGAGAGCTCGTACTCGAAGGTCTTCGGCTGGATCGTCATCGGGTCGTCCTCTTCAGCTTCGTTCGGTCGGGTCGGCGTCGCGCGACGCGCCCCTCGCTCCTACCTCGCGCGCGCGCGCCTGCGCCAGCAGATGCTCGCGCAGCGCGCCGAGGAGACGGCGCAGCTCGCGTCGGTCCTGCGCCGGGAGCGCGCCGATGAGCTCCCGCACCTGGCTCGCGTGGAGCGGCAAGAGCTCGCGGATGAGCGCGCGCCCCGCGCGGGTCAGCCACACGCGGACGACGCGGCGATCGGAGGGCTCCGAGCGCCGCTCGACCACGCCGTCGCGCTCCGCGCGGTCGACGAGGCCGGTGACGTTGCCCGCGGTCACGAGCAGCGCGCGGCTCAGCCCCGCGAGCGTCTGGCCGTCGTCGCGCTCGAGGCTCGCGAGGAGGTCGAAGCGCGCGAGCGTCGTGCGGTCCTCGAGCTCGCGGCGGAGCTCCGCGAGCATCATCGCGTGGCAGCCGAGCAAGCGGAACCAGAGGCTGACGGAGTCGCCGCCCCGCTCCCTGCCTCCGCGGCTCCGGGTCTTCGCTCCCTCGCGGCTGAGGCCTCAGCCGGGGAGCGAGGCGACGCCCTCGATCTCGACGAGGGCGCCGGGCTCGAGCAGCCCCGCCACCTTCACGAGGCTCATCGCGGGATAGTACTTGCCGAGGCGCGCGCGCCAGCCCTCTCCGATGGCCGGCGTCGCCGCGCGGTACGCGTCGAGGTCGGTGACGAACGCGGTGAGCTTCACGAGGTGCTCGGTCGCGCCGCCCGCCTCGCGGACGACGGCGATGACGTTGTCGAGCGCCTGGAGGAACTGCGTGGCGAAGTCGGGGCTGACGATCCGCGCGTCCTTGTCCCAGGCGATCTGCCCGGCGATGTGGAGCACGCGCCCCTGCGAGACGATGCCGTTCGAGTACCCGCGGGGCTTCGGAAAATGCGCCGGCGTGATGACCTGATATCCCATGGAAGGCTCCCTGCCGCCGAGCCGTCAGCCGAGAGTAGCGGCGGCAAGAGGCTTAGGCGCGATTGCTTGAGTTGTAAAGGATCGGCCGCTACCGGCGCGCCGCGCGCGCGAGGCGATCGGCGACCGCCCACCACGCCGGCTCCGCGGGGACCTCTTCGACGACGACGAGGTCCACGCCGGCCGCGTCGACCTCGTGGAGCGCCGCGAAGAGCCCGCGCGCGTATCCCTCGGGCGAGCCCGGGAGGACGACGACCGGCGCGCACCCGGCCGCAGCGTCGCGCGCGCCGTCGGTGACGACGATCGCCGCGACGCGCGCGCGGGCGAGGCCGCTCCGGGCGATCGCCCGCGCCACGCCCTCCTGTCCTCGGGCGGCGAGCGTCACGCTCGTGCGCGGCGCGTAGTGCTTCGCGGCCATCCCCGGCGCCGCGCGCGCCTCGTCCCCCTCGACGCTCACGCGCTCGTGGACGACGCGCGGCTCGAGCGCGCGGAGCCGCTCGAGCGACACCGCGCCGGGCCGGAGCACGCGCGGCGGATCGTGCCCGAACGAGAGCACGGTCGACTCGATCCCGAAGGCGGTCGGCCCCGCGTCGAGCACGAGATCGACGCGGTCGCCGAGCGAGCGGACGACGTGCTCGGCGGTCGTCGGCGACACGTGCGTGTGCGCGTTGGCGCTGGGCGCCGCGAGCGGCTCGCCGACGGCGCGGATCAGCGCGAGCGCCACCGGGTGGTCCGGCGCGCGGATCCCGACCGTGTCCAGGCCCCCGCTCACCTCGGGCGGCACCGCCGGAGCCCGCGGGACGACGAGCGTGAGCGGCCCCGGCCAGAGCGCGCCGACGAGGCGCGACGCGCTCGAGCTCCACTCGGCCGCGAGCTCACGCGCCATCGCCTCGCCGTCGACGTGGAGGATCACGGGGTGGCCGGGCGGACGGCCCTTGGCGGCGAAGATCTTCCGCACCTCCTCCGCGCGGAGCCCGCGCGCGCCGAGGCCGTAGACCGTCTCGGTCGGGAACGCGACGAGGCCGCCTCGCCGCATTACCCCCGCGGCGTCGGCGATCGCAGCGGGATCGGGCTCGGCAGGATCGACGGGGACGACGCGCGGCACGGCGTGAGACCATAGCGCGCTCTCCGGCGCTCGCGGCACGAGAGGATCCCCAAGGCCGCGATCCCGGGTTACCTTGCCGAGCTCCATGGACCATTCGCGCGTCGGGTCGTCGTCGAGGATCGGGGCCTCCGCGCTCGTGAGCGTCGTCGCGACCGCGGTGACGCTCGCGTGCGGCGGCGGCGGCGCGAAGACACCGGCCAGCGGCCCCGTCGCCGACGCGGGGATCGAGGGCGGCGCCGCGGTGGAGCTCGCGACGAGCCCGCCGCCGACGGGCCTCCCGCCGATGGCGGCGATGCCTCCGCCGGGCGTCGCCGGGTCGAAGAAGGCGAAGCTCCGGAGCGACGCGGCGCTCGCCTCGTGCGGCGGGGCGTCGAAGGCGCGCGCGAAGGATCCGGCCGAGCTCGTGAAGAAGCTCGGCGAGGCGTGCGCGGCGACGTCGAAGATGAAGCCCGTCGGCGCGGTCCTCCGCGGCCAGCAGGCCGACCGGGAGCCGCACCAGGCGAGCACGTTCCGCGCGGAGGCGAACCGGTGCTACCGCGTCTACTTCGCCGGCGACGAGGCGGTGACGGACATCGTCGCGGTGCTCCGCGACTCCGCCGGCGACGTCGTCGCCGAGTCGCCCGGCCCCGCCGCGCCCGAAGGCGGCGCCGTCTGCTTCACGATCGCCGACGAGGTCTCGCTGCTCGTCGCCGTCGGCGGCGGCAAGGGCGCGTGGGCGGCGCAGGTGTGGAGCGACTGATCGGGCGGCGGCGCCCGGCCTCGCGAGCTCCTCGAACGCGGCGCGCCTCGTCACCCGGCGCCGAGGCGAGTTGCCTGCGTCGAGCAGCTCTTCGACGCGAGCGCGCGTGAGGGCGCCGCCTTCGCCGGGGCGGCGCTCGGCGAGGCCGCCTCGAGATCGACGCCGTCAGTCCCCCTCGAGGCAGCCCTGGAGCGCGCGCCAGGCCGCGTTGATGTTGGCGAAGCGCTCGTCGACCTCGACGGCGAGCACCTGGCCGACCCAGGCGTCGAGGTCCGCCGGCAGGTCGGGTCGGAGGGCGTGGAGGCTCGGGCGCGGCTCCGTGGTCGCCTTGCGCGCGAGCTCGATCGGGCTGCCCTCGAAGGGCATGCGCCCGGCGAGGATGCGGAAGGCGAGCACGCCGAAGGCGTAGACGTCGGCGCGCGCGTCGGCGCGCCAGGCCCCGCGACGCCACACCTCCGGAGCGATGTAGCCGGGCGACCCGGCGAAGGCCTCCGGTGACGTGATCTTGGGGCTGCGCGTCAGCTTCGCGAAGCCGAAGTCGAGGAGCCGCACGCCGCCGCCCGCGCGCGGATCGATCACGAAGACGTTCTCTGCCTTGAGATCGCGATGCACGATGCCGTTCTTGTGAGCCGCGTCGAGCGTGAAGACGATCGGCTCGAGGAGCGCCGTCAACCACGAGCGCGAGGCCTTCTCCCCGCGGCCCTCGCGCAGGTGGAGGATCGAACCGAGGTCGGCGCCGTGGAGGAGCTCCATCACCAGCGCGGTCGCGCCGTCGTCGGTCTCGCACTGGTGGAGGACACGGACCGCCGCCGTGTTCTGGAGCTGACACATCACGAACGCCTCGCGGAACATCCGCTCGCTCGCGTCGGGATCGCTCCACTCGGAGACCTTCAGCGCGACGTAGTCGTTCTCGACGCGGTCGTGCGCCTTGTAGACGACGCTTTGCAGGCCGCTGCCGATCATCTCCAGCAGCTCGTAGCGACCGGCCACGATCTGGCCGGACCGCCCCTTGAACTCCCGAGAGCCGATCACGGCGCCATCCTACTCCGTCGCTGCCCGCGCGCCACAGGACGCGGCGGCGGCGTACGGCGTCTTTCGAGTCGACCGAGACGAGCGCGCCCGCGGGCGGAGCTCGGGGTCGTCGCTCGGGCGCGGACGCGGCGCGGAGGACGGACCGCGGGCCGTCAGCGCAGCTTGGCCCAGGCGGCGTCGATGCGATCCTGCCAGCCCGAGATCGCGATCTGCGCCTCGATCGACGCGCGCGCGAAGGACCAGCCGCGATCGCGGTAGCGGGCGAGCAGGCGCTCGGCGGCGGCCGACTCGAGGACGCGCGCGCCGCTCCAGAAGAGCGCGTGGACGTCCTCGCGCTCGACGTCCTCGAACGCCTCCTCGCGCTGCGTGGCCTCGACGAGCGACGCGACGACGTCGTGGTACGTCCCGCGGAGCGCCTCGACGTCGTCGCCGCGCGTGGCCGCGTCGATCATCCGGACGAAGTGCTCGGCGCTCTCGGCGACCCACGCGAAGATCGGGTCGTGCTCGTGGAAGCGAAACAGGACGGGCGCCGGCGCGCCCTGGGCGAGCGCGGTGGGGTGCGCGAACAGGCCGAGGTGATTGCCGCCCTCGATGGCGAACGGGACGAAGCACGGGTCGGTCCAGATCTCGAGGTGCGCCCACGCGTCGGCCCACTCGAGATCGAACAGGCGGAGATCGTCCGCGGGCTCGGCGTCACGGAGCGCGGGGATGGTCGAGACGAACGCGGCGACCTCGTCGCGCGGCATGCGCTCGCGCAGCGCCTCGATGTCGGCGATCCCCTCGACGCCCGCGGCGGCCGCGACCGCCCACGGCGGGAGCCTGGACGTCAAGGCCGCCTCGCACTCCTTCTTGATCGCGTCGACCTCGGCTTCGACGACGGGACGGAGCGCCTCGCGCTCACGATGCGCGGCGAGCGCCGCGGTGGCGCGGTCCGGCGTGGCTTTGCCGGTGGCGTTGAGCACCTTGGCGCGGAGGCCGCCGAGCGGATGCGGAGCGACCTCGACGACCCAGACCTCCACGCCGACGGACGGTCGCAGCCCCACGCAGGCGGAGTGGCCGAAGCGGATCTCCTCCCCCGACGGCAGACGGATCCGTCCGATCGAGTCGTCGGGGAGCCAGCTCGTGATCGTCCCGCGAACGGGCAGCTCGAACGTCGTCTGGGGGGTCGCCATCACCCCGCCGCTTTTCCTCCCGGCACCTCGGGAGATCAAGGGTCGGCGGCGCCGACATCGCGACATCAAATCGCATCATAACGCGATCGACGCGCGGCGAACCGACGAACCGAGCACCGTCCGCCGGCGCCGACACTCTCGAAGTCGGCGTCTCCGTTGAGCAATGGCTCGCGCGAACGACGGCGACGGCTGGTGGGCTGATTCCTCAGAAGCCGTTGCCCAGGCGGGGGCGGGATCACTGGTCATCCGCTCCGGGTGAGCGCCGCGATCGACGTAAATCGAGCTCTTTGCCTCGCGGCGGCCCGGTCGGCACACCATGTGCTGCCGAGTAAGTGTCCCCGCCACCCCACGAGGCCCCATGAAGCGCTGCTCGCTGCTCACGAAGATCATCCTCACCCTCGGCGTCGTCACCGGCTGCACGATCGGCGTGGGCGGCTGCGCCGTCGACGCGTCCGACGACGACGACGGCGACGAGGTCTCGCTGGACGATCTGGACGACGACGACGAGGCGACCGCGACGACGTCGAGCGAGCTCGGCGGCTGCAACCAGTGCACGAACTGCGTGAAGTTCGCCCGCTGCAAGCAGCCTCGCCTCCCCTACGGCCTGACGTACTGGCGGGACAAGCTCCGCATCATCAACAGCCGCACTCCGCGCGCGGGCTGCGTGGCCGTCATCAAGACCGGCAGCGCGTACGGCCACGTCGCCTACGTCAAGCGCGTCAGCGGGAGCACGGTCTACATCGAAGAGGGCAACTGGGGCCGCCGCTGCAACAGCCGCTCGGGCACCGCCGCCGCGCTCAAGATCCAGGGCTACTGGTGCCGCTGAACCGACGCGCCGCCGTCGCGCTCACTCGTGACGGAGCGCGACGATCGGATCGAGCGTCGCCGCGCGCCGCGCGGGGAAGAAGCCGAACGCGATCCCGGTGAGCGCGCTCGTCAGGATCGCGACGGTGAGGGCGACGGGATCGAGCTTCATCGGCCAGCCGAGCGTCTCGCCGAGGAGGCCGATGACGCCGACGCCCGCGAGCGCGCCGGCGAGCCCGCCGATGAGCGCGAGCACGACCGCCTCGACGAGGAACTGGGTCATGATGTCCGCCGCCCGCGCGCCGATCGCCATCCGGATGCCGATCTCGCGCGTCCGCTCGGTCACGCTGACGAGCATGATGTTCATCACGCCGATGCCGCCGACCACGAGGCTGACGCCCGCGATCATGACGAGCAGCGCGGTGAGCAGCGAGTAGATCGCCGTCTGCATCTGCTGGAACTCCTGCTGCGTGCGGATCCAGAAGTCGGGCTCGCGACCGTCCTCGATGCGGTGGCGCTGCCGCAATATCGCGTCCACCTGCGCCACGGCGCGATCGGTGGTGTCCGCGCTGGTGGCGGAGACGAGCAGCACGCCCGCGAAGCCCGGCGCCGTGCGCATGACCCGATCGCGCATCGAGCCGATGGGCATGAGCACCATGTTGTCCTGATCGCCCCCGAACGGGGCCTCGCCCTTCGACTCGAGGACGCCGACGACGCGCCACGAGTACCGGCCGATGCGCACCGAGCGGCCGACGGGGTCCTCCGCGTCGAAGAGCCGCGTCGCGACCGTCGTCCCGAGGACGCAGACCTTCGCCTTGGTCGCCTCGTCGTGCTCGTCCCACTCCGCGCCCCGCGCGACCTTCCAGCTCCGCACCGGGAAGAACGAGCGCGTCGAGCCGATGACCTGCGCCGACCAGTTCTTCTCGCCGGCGACGATCTGCGCGCGCGAGCGGAGCGCCGGCGCCGCCGCGGTCACGCTCACGGCCTCGCGGACGATCGCGCGGCCGTCGTCCTCGGTGAGCCGCACGCCCGCGCCGAGCGCGCCCTTCGCGCCCGACGCGGCGGCGCTCTGCGGCGCGATCAGGATCACGTTCGACCCCATGTTCTGGATCTGGCTCGAGACGCGATCGCGCGCGCCCGCGCCGAGCGCGGTGACGGTGACGACGGCGGCGACGCCGATGAGGATCCCGAGGATCGTCAGCGACGCGCGGAGGGTGCTCCGCGCGATCGAGGAGAGCGCGAGCCGGACGCCGGTGGCGAACGCGGAGAGCATCGCTACTCCGTCCTCAGCGCGTCGATCGGATCGAGCGACGCCGCGCGGCGCGCGGGGAGGAAGCCGAACACGACGCCGATGACCGCGCTCGTCACGGCCGCGACGCCGATCGCGGCGGGCGTCGGCGTCGCGTTCCAGCCGAGCGCGTGCCCGAGCCCGAGCGTGGCGGCCGACCCGACGACGATCCCGAGGACGCCGCCGGCGAGCGAGAGCACGACCGCCTCGACGAGGAACTGCACGAGGATGTCGCGCTCCCGCGCACCGATGGACAGGCGGATGCCGATCTCGCGCGTCCGCTCGGCGACGCTGACGAGCATGATGTTCATCACGCCGATCCCGCCGACGACGAGGCTCACCGCGGCGACGGAGAGGAGCAGCGAAGAGAGCACGCTCGCGATCGCCCGCTGCGTCTCCCTCATCTCCGACTGCGTGTTGACGCTGAAATCGGGCTCGCTGCCGTCGGGGATGCGGTGCCGCTGGCGGAGGATGCTCGTGACCTGCGCCTGCGCGCGCGTGGCCGTCTCCTCGGAGCTCGCGCTCGCGAGGAGCATGTCGACGCGGCCGGGCGACGTGCTCATCACCCGCCCGCGGAAGCTTCCGATCGGCATCAGGATGCGGTCGTCCTGGTCCTCGCCGAACGGAGAGTTGCCCTTCGGCTCGAGGGTGCCGATGACGCGGAACGGCGAGCTCCCGATCCGGACGGTGCGCCCGACCGGATCGAGATCGCCGAAGAGCTTCTCGGCGACGGTCTGGCCGAGGACGCAGACCTTGGACCTGACGCTCTCGTCGACCTCCGTCCAGAGCTCGCCCTTCGCGACGCGGAAGCGGCGGACCGGGAAGTAGCTCGTCGTCGTACCGACGACGAGCGTCGCGACGTTGCGGTCGCCGGCGACCACCTGTCCCATCGTCGACAGCCACGGCGCTACGTGCGTCACGCTCACCGCCTCGCGCGCGATCGCGCGGCCGTCGCCCTCGGTGAGGCGCCCGGGCGTCTTCGCGCGGACGCCCGACTGCTGCACGCTCTCCGGGTTGATGAAGAGCGCGTTGGACGCGAAGCTGTCGATCTGATCGCCCACGCTCGCCGACGCGCCGCCCGCGAGCGCCGTGACCATGACGACCGCGGTCACGCCGATGAGGATGCCGAGCACGGTCAGCGCCGCCCGGAGCTTGTTGCGGACGATCGCCGAGAGCGCGAGCCGGACGGCGCCGAAGAAGAGGATCACGCGGCCTTCTTCTTCGCCGGCGGAGCCGGCGCGACGAGGGGCGCGAGCAGCGCGAGGACGAGGTACCGCGCGAGCGCCGCCGCGGCGAGGCCGACGAAGCCGCCGGCGAGCGCCAGCGCGAGCCGACCGCCTTCGAGCTCGACGAGCCGATCGAGCACGGTCTCGCTCCACGGCGTCCAGCCGAGCGCGGTGAGCGGCGCGAGGACGAGCGCGACCGCGAGCGTGTAGGCGAGCGACACGCGCACGCGCTGATCGCTCGTGAGCGGGCGCCCCAGGTGCTTCTTCGCGTAGCGCACCGCCATGATCGACTCGAGGACGAAGCCGAACGCGGCGGGGATCGCCGTCGACGTGACGTCGAGGACGACCCGGCAGTAGGCGATCCCGAGGAGCAGGCCGAGCGCGCCGCCGATCGCCATCATCGCGTAGAGCCCGCGCGGGACCGGGCCGCCGAGGCGCAGACGCTCGGCGGCGGCGGGGTCGAGCGCGCCGGCCGCGTCGTCGGCGAGCCCCGCCTCGGGCGGAGGAAGCTTCTCGAGCTCCGCGGCGGCGTCGACGGGCGTCTCCCGCACGTCGCTCACGATGCGCCCGTCGCGGAACGTGACCACGCGCGACGCGCACGCCGCGATGTCGTGCTCGTGCGTGACGAGGACGATGGTGATCCCGCGATCGCGGTTCAGCCGCTGGAGGAGCGCCAGGACCTCGAGGCTCGTCCGCGTGTCGAGGTTGCCCGTCGGCTCGTCGGCGAGGAGCATCGGCGGCCCGGTGACGAGCGCCCGCGCGATCGCGACGCGCTGCTGCTGGCCGCCGGAGAGCTGATTGGGTGTATGATGCACTCGGTCGGCGAGGCCGACCGACGCCAGCGCCTCGAGCGCGCGCCTCCGCCGCTCGCGCGCGCCCGCCCCGCGGTAGACGAGCGGCAGCTCCACGTTCTCGAGCGCCGTCGTGCGCGGCAGGAGGTTGAAGCCCTGGAAGATGAAGCCGATGAGGCGGTTCCGCAGGATCGCGCGCGCGTCGCTCGAGCGACCGCCGATGTCGAACCCCGCGAGCTCGTAGGCTCCGCGCGTCGGCCGGTCGAGGCACCCGAGGATGTTCATGAGCGTGCTCTTCCCGGAGCCGCTCGTCCCGACGATCGCGACGAACTCGCCCTGCTCGATCTCGAGGTCGATCTCGCGGAGCGCGCGCACCACGCCCGCGCCGGACTCGTAGTCCTTCGACAGGTTGCGGCACGCGATGAGGACGTCCATCGGCGGAGCTCCTCAGTCGAGCGACGGCAAGGGTGACGGCGGGGAGATCATGCTCGGTTTCGTCCTCGGTCGCCGGCGCGCGGCGGGCTCAGAATCTGGCCAAGAATTCTCGTGGCCAGGTTCTCCTCGATGTCATCTCGGGAGGGCTCGCGCCTTCCCTCCCCGAAAAAGCGCGGATTTTTCGGGGTCCCCACCCTCCGCGTGGCTCCGCTGCGCGTCGCCGATTTCGAATTTCGGACGGTTCTTCAGAAGACCTTGCCCTTCCTCTTCTTCTCCGGGTCGTCCATCTCGTCGGTGACGAGCTTCGCGTCGGACGCGAGGTCGCCCACGACCTCCGTGTAGATCCCGTCGGTGACGCCGACCCGGATGATCTTCGTCTCCGTCTTCTCGTCGCCCGGCTTGTCGTCCACGAGGACGTGGACGCGGCCGGTGCCCTTCGCGAGCGGCGGCTCGGGCGGCTGCGGGACGGGCTTGCCGTTCGGGCCCATCGGCGGCGTGGGCTTGTAGCGGAGGGCCGCGTTCGGCACGCGGAGCGTGCCCTTCGCCTCCTTGGTCTTGATGGTGACCGTGGCCGTCATCCCGGGACGGAGCTTCTCGTCCGGGTTCTCGACCTCGACGACGGCCGAGTAGGTGACCACCCCCTGGACGTTGTTCGGGCTGTAGCGGACCTGCTGGACGTTGCCCTTGAACGCCTCGCCGGGGAACGCGTCGACGACGGCCTCGGCCTCCATCCCCTCCCTCAGCTTGCCGACGTCGGCCTCGTCGACGTCGGCCATGACGCGCATCTTCCGGAGGTCCTGCGCGATCACGAAGAGGACCGGCGCCTGGAAGCTGGCGACGACGGTGGAGCCCGGATCGATGCTGCGCGAGACGACGACGCCGTCGACGGGGGAGTAGATCTTCGTCCACCCGACGTTGGTCTGCGACTGCTGGAGCTGGGATTGGATCGCGCCGATCTGCGCCTCGGCCGCCGCCTGCTGCGCGCGCGCGACCTCGTACTGGCCCTGCGCCGTGTCGAGCTCGCCCTTGCTCGCGAGGCCCTGCTGGAACAGGCGCTGCGTCCGCTCGTACGCGACCCTCGCGGCGGCGTGGTTCGCCTTGGCGCTCTCGACCTGCGCCTTCTGCGCCAGGACCTGCGCGGAGGCCTGGCTCACCTGCTGGCCGTACTGGATCGGGTCGATCTCCGCGAGGATGTCGCCCTTCTTCACGACCGAGTTGAAGTCGACGTGCACCTTGGCGACCCGACCGTTCACCTGCGAGCCGACGTGGACCTGAAGCAGCGGCTGGACCGCGCCCGTCGCCTGCACCTTCTCGGCGACGTCCCCGCTGGACGGGAGGGCGGTCACGTACTTCGCCGGGGGCGCGGGCCGGTTCTTCGCCCGGTACGCGAGCCCGCCGCCGACCAGCGCGGTCACGACGCCCAGCGCGGCGACGCGGCGAAGCCAGCGACGCCCGCCCTCCTCGGCGGCGAGGGCGCGGCGGACATCGTGAGTGATCGCAGCACGTTCGGTCATGGGTCGCGCCGGCTCCTGGGGCCCCGGGACAGCAGAAGGCTCGGGGGAGTCGCCGCGCGCCATAAGCTCGCGCGGACCATAGATATTCCCCGGCCGCTGTCCAGCTCCGCCGGGCACATTTTCTCTCCGATGCCGCTCGGTCGCTGCGCGCTCGAGGCGCGGCACGTTCGCGATCGCGACCGTCCCGGCTCGGGCGCGCCTCTCCCGGGCGCGTCGACGCCTCGACGCGCCCGTACCCAAAGAACCCCACTGTCCTTTTGTCAGAGGCCCCGTGGACACGGTATCGTCGCTTGCCGCCCTGACCTTGGACGGCACCGCCTCGGCGGAAGGAGAGACCGAGCCGTTCTTCGGTCTGCTCTCTCTCGCCGGTGGAGACGGCGGCTCGAGCAGTTCGGAAACGAGTCGCCCCGAGGCCCCGCCGGTCTCGCACGCGCGACCGGCTGCACCACCGCCGAAGCGCTCGCGCTCGACGACATCGATGAAACCCACCGACCGCGATCTCGTCGAGCGCGCCAAAAACCAAGGGGATACCGAGGCGTTCGGCCAGCTCGTCCGCCGGCATCAGCAGCGCATCCACCGGCTCGCCGTCCACATGCTGCGCGACCGCGCCGAGGCCGAGGACGTGGCGCAGGAGACGTTCATCCGCGCCTACCAGGCCCTCGCGCGCTTCGACGGTCGAAGCGAGCCGTACACCTGGTTTTACCGCATCACGATCAACCTCTCGCTCAACCGGATCCGCTCGAGAAAGACCTCACGCACCACGCACGACACCGACGATCCCCGCCTCGACGGCGTGCTCGTCGACAAGCGCCCCGAGTCCGGCGATCCCGCGCTCAGCGCCCAACGTCATGAGCTGTACGAGACCCTCGCCAGGGGGATCGACCAGCTCAGCGAGACGCTGCGGACGACGCTCATCCTCGTGTGCATCGACGGCCGATCGCACGAGGACGTCGCGCAGATCCTCGGGGCGCCCGAGGGTACGATCGCGTGGCGCATTCACGAAGCGCGGCGCAAGCTGAAGGACTTCATGCAGACCCGGGGCTTCGACCCCGAGGGAGATGGGACGTGAGTGAGACAAGAGGGAGCAAGAAGGGATCGGTCGACATCGACCGAGCGCTGCGTGCGTGGCCCGAAGTCGAAAAACCCCAGGGAGACTGGGACGACAGAGCCCACGCCGTGATGGAGCTCGTCGCGCGCGGCGAGCGTGGCGCATCCGCTGCATACATCTCCGACGAAAAATTATTCGAAGGGCCCCTTGGACAATCTCCCGAGGACGGTCATAACTCCGCGGCCCCTGGGGGATCGCCTGTGACCCACCCCCTGAAGCGCGAGGGAACACCGATGACGATGCCTGCTGACCGAGAGCGCGATCGCCGAAGCCTCCAGGACCTGGCCAAGATGGCCCACGGCCTGACCCCGCCGCCGTCGTCCATCGCGCCGGTGCCGAGCGTCCAGCGCGCCGTCGAGAGCGCGCAGAGCAGCGCCGACGACTCCGGCATCGTCGATCTCGCCGCCGCCTCGACGGCCGATCCGGGCGCCGCCGTCCGCGCGCAGAGCACCCCGCTCGCGAGCCAGGGTCTGTTCGACGAGGAGCCGCTCTCGCAGCGCGCGGCGCCGCTCAGCCAGGCTCCCGTCACCGCGCCGCTCGGCGCTCAGGCGCACGCGCAGCCCGCGCCGTCGCTCCCGCCGCTGGCGCCGTCCCTCCCGCCGCCGAGCCTCGCGCCGCAGCAGGCGCTCACGCCGTCCGCGCCGCCGGCCGCCTTCGCCCCGGCGACGGCTCAAGCGTACCCGCAGCCGAAGAAGAAGGGCGGCGCGGTCATCGCGCTCGTCCTCGGCGGCGTCGTCGCGCTGAGCGCGGCCGCGGCGGGCGGCCTGCTCTTCTTGAGGTCGCGCGCGAACGTCGAGAGCGCGCCGGCGGCCGCCGTCGCCACGACGGAGCCGGCGATCGTCGCGCAGGCCGACCCGGCGCCGGCGACGCCCGCGGAGGCGACGCCCGCGGAGGAGACCACGCCGGACCCGGTCGAGGCCGCGGAGCCTGCGGCCGAGGCGACCCCGACGCCGATGACCGCCCCGCGCGGCAAGGGCGCGATGACGCCGAAGATCGCCGCCAAGAGCGCGAAGAGCGAGCCGCCGCCCCCGGCCGCCAAGGCCGAGGGCCCCGCGAAGATGACCGAGAAGGACCTCGGCGCCGTCGCGGGCGGCCCCGCCGGAGATCTCGGCGCGGCGATGAAGAAGGAGGTCGGTGACGACGCCCCGAAGACGCCGGCCGCGGCGACGACGGGCGTGAGCGCGCCGGTCGGAAACGTCCCGCAGAAGCCCTCGCAGGGCGCCGTCACCGGCGCGCTCGGCGCGGTCCTCCCGGGCGCGCGCGCGTGCCTCGGCCCGGACGATCCGATCTCGCGCGCCTCGGTGGTGTTCTCCTCGAACGGCACCGTCCAGAGCGTGAACGTCTCCGGCAGCGCCGCCGGCAAGCCGGCCGAGGCGTGCATCAAGAGCGCGCTCACGAAGGCGAAGGTCCAGCCCTTCGCCGAGCCGAGCTACACGGCGAACATCACGGTCCGCCACAACTGATCGCCTCCCCAGGCGCATCGAGGAGCGACGCCGCACGAGCCGCGTCGCTCTTCGCGTTTTCGGTGCGCCGGCCTTCACGCGGCGTCCGAGGCCGGCGTGTCCGGTGGTGGCCGCGGCCGGTGCATCCCCGCGCGTCGGTGGCGGCCGCGGCGCGGCCATGCGCCGGCGGCCTGCCTCGCTTGACAGGCCGCGCTACTTTCGCCAAGGTGCGCGGCCCGGTTGTCCCGCCCCGCGCGGGCGCCCCCCGGGTTCTCTTCCCGCCTCTCCCGCTCCACGGCGGGGCCTCACCGAGGATCTTCGAGATGGTTTCGTCCACCCAGCAGTTCGAGCGTATCCGCAAGCGCAAGCAGACGACGGCCGGCAAGCGCAACAAGCGCGTCCGCCGCCGCCTCGGGACGCCCGCGTTCCCCGTCCACCCGGAGGGGTACAGCGCGACGGCGCCGGACGCGAAGCCGGCGAAGAAGGCCTGACGCGCCGCGCCTCGGCGCCCGCGCGATCCCTGACCGAGCGCTCGTCGCGCGCGCTCGGCCCATCGAGGACCTTGGCCTCCCAGAGGCTCGCGCCCCTCGGCTCGAAAAAGCGAACGTCTTTTCGGGGCCCTCCTCGAGCCGCGCCGCGCGATTCGGGGCCGCTCGTGCGATTCGGGTTCGAGAAGCGCGATTCGGGGCGCTCCGCGCGATTCGGGTTCGAGAAGCGCGATTCGGGGCGCTCCGCGCGCTTCGGGTTCGAGGAGCGCGATCTCAGAAGCGGAACGAGAGGGAGCCCACGGCGCCGCCCGCCGGGAGCGGCGCGGCGGCGAAGCGTGGCGCCGTGGGCGGACGCGCCGCGCCGCCGCGCGCTTCCCGCGGAGCGCCCCAGTCGGTGAACGCGGCTCCGATGACCGCGGTGGCGATCGCCGAGACGGCGGCGCCGGCGAGGAGCACGTTCGTCGCGACGACCAGCGGCTCGCCGTCGTCCTGCAGCGCCGCGCACCCGGGCGCCGGGCCCTGGTCGCATTTCTTCGCGACGAAGTCGTCGTACTTCCCCTTCGCGAGGAGGCCCGTCACGGCGGCGCCGGCGCCGAAGCCGACCGTGACCGCCGCGCCTACGAAGAACGCGACGGGCGAGAGGCCGGAGCGAGGCGCCGGGCTCGGCTCCCCGCCGCTCGGCGGCGGCGCGACCGCGGGAGCGGGAGCGCTCTCCGGCGCGGGCGCCGGCAGCGGCGCCGGCTTGGCCTCCATCGGCGAGAGCACGAACGTCTCGCCCGCGCGCACGTCCACGACGTGCTCGCGGGGATCGCCGTCGACGCGCACGACCACGGTGTGACGCCCGACCGAGACCCACGCGGGGCCGTCCCCGTTCAGCGCTCGGCTGTCGACGGTCGACGCGCACGTCGCCGACGCCGGACACGCGATCCGCACCTTGCCGGCGCGGCCGCCGAGCTTCGCGCGCGCCGCGGCGATGCTGGCGGAGAGCGCGGGGGTCGGCGGCTCGCGCGTGCTCCGCTCGAGGAGCTCGGCGCCGAGGACGGGATCGTCGGCGTCGACCGCCGCGTCGAGCGCCGCCATCAGCGCGACCGGGCTCGGGGCGAGCGCGTCGGCCTCGGCGAACGCGGCCGCGGCCGCGCGGAGGTCGCCCGCGTCGTGGGCGCGCACTCCGCGGGCGTACGCGTCCTTGGCGCGCGCTCGATCCGCGTCGGTCGAGTCGGCCTCGGCGCTCGCGGCGGTCAACACCAGCGCGAGCGCGACGAGCGTGGGCAGCCGCCGTACGCGGGCGATCATGGACACCCCGGGCCCTCGCACGTGCAGTAGCCCGCGCCGCAGTGGATCGTGCATTTGCCCTGGCAGTCGGCGGAGCACACGCCGGCGCTGCAGTGGATCGTGCACGTCGCGTTCGCCGCGCACGCGATCTGACAGGCGCCCGAGGCGCAGTTGACGACGCAGTCGCTCCCGGCGCTGCAGGTCGGGACGCACGCGTTCGCCCCGGAGCAGTTCAGCTCGCACGACTCGTTCTGGTTGCACGCGCAGGTGTTGCGGCAGGTGACGCCGCGGCGCTCGGAGGACGGGACGCCGGGGGGCCCCGCGTCGCCCCCGGCGGAGCCGCCGCCGTCGCCGTCGCCGACGGTGAAGTCGTACGTGCAGGCCGACCACGCGCACACGAGCGGGAGCGCGACGACGACGATCGATGCCCGGCTTTGCCACGTCATGAGTGCATCGGCGTCTCGCCCTCTCCGCTCGTGCCCGCCTCGTCCTACCCCGTCCACGTCGGGAGGCGGGCTGCTCGCCGACCTCGCTCAGGAACAGTTGCCGCCGCTGCAGCTGTTGTCGCAGCTCGCCCCCGCGGCGCACTTGAACTCACAGTTTCCACCGGAGCAGTAGTTGTCGCAACGAGAACCTGCGAGGCACTCGAACGTGCAGTCGCCGCCGGAGCACGAGTTGTTGCACGTCGCGCCCGACTCGCAGCGGATGATGCACGAGCCGCCCGCGCAGTCGTTGTTGGCGTCCGCGCCGTCGCGCACGACGAAGGTGCACGAGCCGGTCGGGCAGTTGTTGACGCAGTCGCCCGTGCACTGACACGAAATCGAGGAGATCGATCCGCAGGAAGGCAGATCGCTCCCTCCCGAGCTCGAGCCTCCCGAGCTCGAGCCGCCCGAGCTCGAGCCGCCGGAGCTCGAGCCGCCCGAGCTGTTGTC
>JAHBWF010000078.1 GCA_019637105.1 Labilithrix sp. | reverse complement strand
GAGCACGGCGTGACGACGTCGTTCTGCAAGCCGCACGGCGGCGGGAGCGGCAAGAGCGGCAAAGGCAGCAAGAGCGGCAAGAATTGAACGGCGCGGTCGTGCTGGCGCGTGAAATCGTCGCGGACCATCGTCAGGGAGTGATTCGATGAAGACGTTCACGGTTCTGAGTGGGCTTCTCCTCTTCGCCGCGGCGTGCGGCGGCGGGACCTCGAGCGTTCCGACCGGGACGGGCTCCGGAGGCGCGCGCGGCGGCTCCGACGCCCCCGGAGACGGCGCGGCGCCCGGCGCCGTCGAGGGAGAGGCGAAGTACAGCGGCGACTACGACGTGCCGGTCCCGCCGGAGCTGGCCGCCGCCGCGACCTACAAGACGTCCGAGGTGCGCTGGGAGGTCCAGAACGGCACGGCGCGCCTCGCGTACAACCTCCCGAAGGGGCTCGTCGGAGACTCGATCCGCGTCGACTTCACGGGGCCGTTCGATACGGCGACGAACCGCGGCACGCTCACGGGGCCCGCCGGCACCTCCGAGTGCGTCGCGACGGCGACGGCGGTGTCCTGCACCGAGACGATGCCCGGCCTCCTCCCGATCGACGTGGACATGGAGCTCGTCGAGGCGATCGCGCGGGAGGAGTACGCCGGTCCGGTCGAGCATCGCGTCGCGGTCACGGAGCGCTTCATCGGCGATCCGATCGGGATCATCCGCTTCGATCTGAGCACGCGCGTGCTCGAGCCCGCGCACGGCCCAGAGCACGAAGAAGAAGACGACGACTGAGCGGTCCTCCGGACCGAGCGCGCGACGAGCTCACTGACAGAGCACGCGCCCGCTCGTCGACAGGCACGCGTTTCGGCACGGTTCGGAGAACTGGTAGACGCCGTTCGCGCAGCGGAGGAGCGCCTTGCCGTCTTGCGAGCACGCGATCTCCTTGGGCCCGTCGCACGGGTCGCCGACGAGCGCGACGGAGTGGTCGCAGTCGACCGCGTTGCCGACCGAGCACCCGCGCACGCCACGGCAGGTCGACGCGATCGCGGTCCGCCCGCCGCGGCACACGGTGAGGTTGCGGCGGTCGGCGGTGCAGCCGTAGCCGCCCTCGGGCTCGCAGGGCGCGCCCGCGGGGGACGCGTTCGTATCGCACTGGATGCTGCCGCCCGCGATCGAGCAGCCGCGCGCGCCGGGACACGGCTGGAGCAACACCCACGCGCCTCGCTGGCACTGCACGACCGACGCGCGGTCCGCGCCGCACATCGGCGGGCCGTCCGCGCACTGCGCGCCGGGCGGAGCGCCCGCGTAGCTCGGAGGCGCAGGCTGGGGGGGAGCGGATGACGAGCTCACCTTGCACGCCTGCGCGGCGACGATCCCGAGAGTGACGACGAGGAGCGCGCGACGCATGCCGGCGATCATCGTCCATTCGCGATCGGGCCGTGTGACCCATTTCGAGCGGGCGCCGCGACGGGAGCGGGGCGCGCGTGTGTCGGGTGTCAGGGCGCGCCGTGGCGCGTCACGCGTTGGCCGGGCGCGTCAACGCGCCGGGACGTGCACGGCACGCGAGAGAGCGCTCCGAGCGCGTGTGGGCCTCTCCACGAGCCCTGGCGTTCGTCTTCCGTGGGTTCGCGATTTGAAGGTCTTTTGTAGAGATGACGCTCCGCGCCTTCGGAAATCATTGATGATTCCAGCCAACCTCCTCCGGCCGGATTCTGAGACGTTGCCGAGACCAGGAATCCTCACATGAGCCGACGTCGGCGAAGCACAGCCGATTGGCCAGTGGTTACGACATTTTGACGTCATGGTGACGCGGGGCGCCCGCGGCAACGACGGCTGTATGTCGAGGGGTGGGACTTGCACACCCCACCACAGAGCGCTAGAGCGGCCGTCCACTCGCCACGGAGATTGGCGAGGGAAGGAGCGTTTCCGCCCAATGCGTTCACTCAAGTCCGGCCTCCTCGGCTGCATCGTCGCTGGTCTCGTTGGCACCGTCGCGGTCGTTGGATGCAGTGCAAGCGGCGAGACGGGGGACTTCGGTGATCTGGCGAGCGAGACGGATCCCACGGAGGGCACGGGATCGGTCCTTCCGCCGAGCAGCTCGGACGACGACGACGACGACGATTCGACCGTCGACGCGGGCAAGAAGGACGCGGGCAAGGACGCCGGGAAGGACGCGGCCAAGGACGCCGGTCCGCCGCCGCCCGAGCCGGGCGACTCGTGTCCGACCGCGGACAAGACCGTGTCGCGCACCTGCGGCATGTGCGGAAAGCAGGAGGCCATCTGCGAGCAGGTCGGCGGCAAGCTCCAGTGGAGCGACTACGGGCCCTGCTCCGGCGAGGCCGGCATTTGCACCCCGGGCTCCACGCAGGCGTGCGGCAACTGCGGGACGCAGACGTGCTCGAACTCCTGCAACTGGGGCGGATGCACCGGTCAGCCCGCGAACAGCTGCTCGCCGGGGACGGTCCAGTACACGACGGCCGGTTGCCCGGGCGGCGGCTACAAGAACCGTACGTGCAACCTGACCTGCGGCTGGGAAAACTACTCCAGCACGTGTGACATCCCGACGACGCCGAACAAGATGACGATCCAGACGACGGTCGGCGCCGTGCGCTCGCAGCAGTGGACGCTGGGCACCGAGACGTTCAACAAGCCGAACGCCTCGTGCACCGGCACCCTGACCGGCACCAACGTTCGGTTCGTTCCGGTCGAGGTCACGAACGGGACGACGAAGGAGGCCGAGATCTCGGCCTACCACACCAAGTCCTCGACCGGCATCGAGGTCGACACCGTCATCTGGGCCTACGCGACGCACGGGCTCCCGATGACCGACGCCGACCGTGGGCAGTGCACCAGCCGGGTCGCCGACTCGTGCATCACCGGGACGCCCTCGCCGTGCGGCGCCTCGAGCACGTACACCCTCGCCGGACTCGACAAGATCATCATCCCGGCCGGCGGCAAGATCCTCATCTACAACGCGCTCTGGGGCTCGAGCACGAGCGCCGGGGACGGGACGTTCATCCTGAACCTCCGCACCGACAAGCTGCAGTGACGTAGCGCTCCCCCGCGAGGGTGGACGGACGGCGTGGAGGTGACCCTCCGCGCCGTCGCGCTTTTGTGCTCGCTCCCCGCCCCGACGCTCCGCGCTCGCTCCCGCCCGCGCGAGGATCCGCCACGGCGCCGTCGCGCCTCGCGCCGTCCGCCCGGTCGCGGGGCATCGCGCGCCGCGGACGGACGCAGTAGGGTGAGCCCGTGTCGGAGCGCCGGGAGATCGCCGTCGAGGGGGAGGTCGCGATCGTCACCTACGAGAACGCGCAGTCCGGCTTCCGCGTCGTGAAGATCGACGTGCCGGAGCGCCGCGATCGCCTCACCGTCGTCGGCGTCTTCCCGCGCGTCGTCGTCGGCTCGAGGGTGCGCGTCCGCGGCGTCCCGGAGGTGAGCCGCGACCACGGCGAGCAGCTCCGCGCGACGAGCGTGATCGAGCTCGCGCCCACGACGCTCGGCGGGGTCGAGAAGTACCTCGGGTCCGGGTTGATCAAGGGGATCGGCGGCGTGACCGCGCAGCGCATCGTCAAGCACTTCGGGCTCGCCACGCTGAAGGTGCTCGAGGAAGAGCCGCACCGGCTGCGCGAGGTCCCCGGGCTGGGACGAGCGCGCGCGGATCAGCTCATCGCCTCGTGGAACGAGCAGCGCGCCCTGCGAGACGTGATGGTCTTCCTCCAGGCCCACGGCGCGAGCGTTCACCTCGCCGCGCGGATCTTCAAGCGCTACGGGCCGAAGGCGGTGAGCGTCGTCTCCGGCGATCCGTATCGCCTCGCGATCGACGTCTGGGGCATCGGCTTCCGCACGGCCGATCGCATCGCGTCGGAGCTCGGGATCGCGAAGGACTCGCCTCAGCGGATGCAGGCCGCGCTCCTCCAGGCGCTCCGCGACGCGACCGAAGCGGGCCACTGCTACCTCGTCGCCGACGAGCTCATCGCGCGCGCGGCGCGCCTGCTCGAGCTCGACGCGAGCTCGGGGGAGGCTCCGAGCGCTGCGCTCCTCGAGGCGCTCGAGCAGGCCCTCGCCGACACGCTCGCGGGCGGTTACGTCGTCGCCGAGGAGGCCGACTCGCTCGTCCGCCTGCGCGCGGGCCGGTCGCTCCGGGGCGCGGCGATCTACGACGCGAGGATGCACGAGACCGAGGCCCGGCTCGCCGCGCGGCTCGCGACGCTCGCGATCGCGGAGAGCGCGGCGCTCGCCGGGTTCGCGGGCGCCGTCGAGCGGTTCGAGCGCGAGACCGGGACTGTGCTGGCCGACGAGCAGCGCCTCGCGGTCGAGCGCGCGGCGCGCTGTCCGCTCTTGGTCGTCACCGGCGGGCCCGGCGTCGGCAAGACGACGATCGTGAAGGCGATCCTCAGCGTGTTCGAGCGCGCCGGCGTCGTCTCCCGCCTGGCCGCGCCTACGGGGCGGGCGGCCAAGCGCATGAGCGAGGCCACCGGTCGTGTCGCCGCGACGCTCCACCGGCTCCTCGAGTTCGATCCGAAGACCGGCGCCTTCAAGCGCGACGCGAAGAGGCCGATCGACGCGAGCGCGATCGTCGTCGACGAGAGCTCGATGGTCGACGTCTGGATGGCCGACGCGCTCACCCAGGCCGTGGCGGAGGGGGCGAGGCTCGTCCTCGTCGGCGACGTGGACCAGCTCCCGAGCGTCGGTCCGGGCTCCGTGCTCCGCGACGCGATCGCGTCGGGCATCGTCCCGTGCGTCCGCCTCGTGAAGATCTTCCGCCAGGCAGAGAAGAGCCTGATCGTGCAGAACGCTCACCGCATCAACGCCGGCGAGGCGCCCGTCGTCCCCGAGAAGGGCGATCCGAGCGCGGACTTCTTCATGATGGAGCGGCGCGACGCGGACGACGCGCGCGGCGTCATCGTCGACCTCGTGACGCGCCACATCCCGCGTCGGTTCGGCCTCGACCCCGTCCGCGACATCCAGGTGCTCACGCCGATGAACCGCGGCGCCGCGGGCACGGCTGTGCTCAACGAGGCGCTGCAGGCCGCGCTGAACCCTTCGGCGCCCGGGCTCGCGCGCGGCAAGGTCACGTTTCGCGTCGGCGACAAGGTCATGCAGCTCCGGAACGACTACGACAAGAACGTCTACAACGGCGACGTCGGCGTGGTCGCGTCGGTCGACGAGCAGGCCGACGCGCTCGTGGTCCGCTTCGACGACGGCGCCGACGCCCGTGAGGTGCCCTACGACGGTCGCGCCCTCGACGAGCTGGCGCTCGCGTACGCATGTACGGTCCACAAGTCGCAGGGGAGCGAATACCCCGCGGTCGTCCTCCCCTTGCTCGCGAGCCATTTCGTGATGCTGTCGAAGAACCTCGTCTACACCGCCGTGACGCGCGGCAAGCGCCTGGTCGTGCTCGTCGCGGATCCTCGCGCACTTCAGATCGCCCTCGCGGAGCAGCGGCGTGACGACCGCCAGACCCGGCTCGCTCCGCGGATCCGGGCGGAGAGCGAGCGCGGAGCTCGCGGCGGGGCGGGCGTCGAGCCGGAGGCCTCTCCGGAGTGACGGCGACACGAACGTCGTCGGGCGGAGGCGAACCCGCGGTGCTTGCGGCGACGAGGTGGCCGGGTAGACTCAGGAGGCCTTTATGTTGAAGCGCCTCTTCGTCGGCCTCTTCCTCGGAGCAGTGGTCGGCGCCATCCTCGCCGCTGCGCTCGTCCAGGGGCTCGGCGTGATGACCTTCGACGGGTCTCCGCTCGGCGCCGCGGGCGCTTACCTCGCGGCGGCGCTGACGGGCGTGCTCACCGGGCTCGTCGCCGGCAAGCCCATCTGGTCGGCCGACGGGAAGATCGAGGCCGGCCTCAAGGCGTTCTTCGGCGCGCTCCTCGCGCTCGGCGGGATGTTCGCGCTGCGTCAGTGGGTTCACGTGGACGTGGATCTCACCGCGCTCAAGGCGAGCAACGGACCCGCCGAGATCGGCCAGCTCCCGGCGGTCTCCCTCCCGCTCATCGCCGCGCTCCTCGCCGGCTTCTTCGAGCTCGACAACACCGGCGACAAGGAGACGAAAGAGGAGGAGAAGGGGGCCCTCGCCGCGTCCAGCTCCGGCAAGGACAAGAAGGTGCGCGTCGCCGAAGAGGACGAGGCCGATGACGCCGACGAAGAGGAAGAGGCCGCGCCGGCCAAGAAGCGCCGCTGAGCCCTCCGCGGCCGCCGCCGTCGTGTCGTCGCCCCGCGCTCGGGCTCCGGGGGGCGGCTGATGTCCCCCGCGCGCGTCGTCTTCTTCGCCGCGACGCTCGGCGGGATCGGCCTCACGGCCTACGCGGTGACGACCGCGCCGCCGCCGCTCTGGGCAGCGGTCGCCGCCGTCGGTCTCTACGTCGGGATCGTCCTCGCAGGCGTGTTCGTCCTCCGGCTCCGGATGTTCGCCGACGCCGTCGTCCGCGGGCCCGAGGACGCGCGCGGCGTGGTCCTCACCTTCGACGACGGTCCGGATCCGGTCCACACGCGGCAGGTCCTCGACATCCTCGACGAGCACGACGCGAAGGCGACCTTCTTCGTCATCGGGCGGAAGGTCGACGAGCACCCCGACACGGTGAAGGAGATCGTCGCGCGTGGTCACGAGGTCGGCGTCCACGGCTGGGCGCACGACCGCCTCTTCGCGTTGCGCGGCCCGCGGCGGGTCCGCCGCGATCTCGTGCGCGCGATCCGCTCGCTCGAGAAGGTGACCAAGCGTCGCCCGACGCTCTTCCGGCCGCCGATCGGTCACACCAACCCGACGATCGCCCGTATCGCCGAGCAGCTCGATCTCACGGTCGTCGGCTGGTCCGTCGCCGGCTACGACGGCCTCGCGAGGGCGGATCCGAAGAAGGTCGCCGCGCGGATCACGCGCCGGCTCGACGACGGCGCCATCGTCCTGCTGCACGACGCCGCCGAGCGCGGCGATCACGCGCCGACCGCCGCGAAGACGCTGCCCGAGATCCTCGCCGCGGCGAAGGAGAAGAACCTCCGTGTCGCGCGCCTCGCCGACTGGCTGGCCGCGCTCGAGGCGTGACGTCCGGGCCTCGGAGACCTGCACGGCGAGGCGGCGTCCGGTGCGCCGGAGGGCGCGCCCGCCGCGCGAGGCGTGACGGCGGGCTCAGGCGCTCGGCAGCTCGACCACGAAGCGCGCGCCGCCGTCGTAGGTCGGGTCCACGAAGATCCGCCCGCTCGCGCCCTCGACGATGCCGCGGCACACGGCGAGGCCGAGGCCGGTCCCGGCGCCGACGTCCTTGGTCGTGACGAACGGATCGAAGATCCGCGGCGCGACGTCCTTCGGGACGCCGGGCCCGTCGTCCTCCACCTCGATCCGCACGGTCCCGCCGGTCCTCCGCGCGCGCACGACGACGGTCGACGTCGGGCGCGCGCTCGCGCCGAGGGCCGCGCCGGCGTTGAGCAGCAGGTTCAAGAGCACCTGCGTGAGCCGCTGCGGCGACAGGCCGACGGCGAGCCCCTCCTCGACCTCCACGCGCGTCTCGATCGCCTTGAAGTCCTTCTGCGGGCGGACGAGCGCGAGCGCGTCGTCGATCACCTCCGCGACCTCGGCGCGCGCCGGCCGGACCGACGCCGGTCCGTTCTCCGGGCGGGCGTAGTCGAGGAGATCGCGCACGACGACGTGGATGCGCTCGGTCTCTCTCCTCATGCGCTTCAAGAAGTCCGCCCGCACCTCGTCGCTCGTCTCGGCGTCTTCGATGAGATCGTGCATCCCCATGATCGCCGCGATGGGGTTGCCGATCTCGTGGGCGACGCCGGCGGCGAGCTTTCCGACGCTCGCCATGTGCTCGCTCCCCGCCAGCTGCTCGCGCGTCTCGCCGAGGCGTCGGGTCGTGGTCGTGAGCTCCTCGACCTTGCTCCGGAGCGCTTGCTCCTCCTTCAGGAGGCGCGCCGTCATCGCGCGCACGCTCGCGCCGAGCTCGGCCACCTCGCGCGCGCCCGAACGAGGGAGATCGAGATCGCGCCCCCCGCTGGCGACGCGGTCCGCGGCGCGCGCGAGCTCTTCGATCGGGCGCACGATCACGCGCGTCAGCGCGATGTACGCGAACGCCAGGATCGCGATCGCGAACACGGTCATGTAGAGCGCGACGCCGCGCACGAGCTGCGACGTGCGCGCGGGATCGTCCTCCGCCTGCACGCGGACGAGCACGGCGCCGTCGCGTCCGCTCGGGAGGACGACGTCGATCGCGCGCCCCGACGACGACGAGACCCGGCGCGCGGCCTCTCCGTACGGGAGCGGCGGAGCGGTCAGGAGCGAGGCCTCCGGCCCGCCGCGCGCGACGAGCTCGCGCGCGGGACCGTAAACGCCGACGGCGAGGGCGCCGCCGTCGCCGACGTGCGAGGCGATCGTCCGCTCGAGCGCCGCCGGATCGTTGGTCCGCACCTCCGCGACGTGCGCGGCGACGGCGCGGCCGAGGCTGCGCGCGGCGTCTTCGCGGTAAGCGAGCGACGTGCCGCGCGTCACCTGCGCGATCGCGAAGAAGAGCGGGACGTAGGCGAGCAGCATCACGCCCGCGAGGGCGAGGACGATCTGCACGCGGAGACCGGGGCCCGTCCGGGCCGACCGCTTCATCTCGCCAGCCGGCTCGAGTCGGTCGTCGGCCGTGCTCATTCGAGCCCGAGGACTCCGCCGATCTGATACACGAGGACCGCCGCGGCGTACCCCAGCGCGTAGGTGTAGCCGAGGACGAACGCGGGCCAGCGCCAGCTCGACGTCTCGCGGCGGATCGCCGCGACGGTGCTCATGCACTGGCAGGCGAGGACGAAGAACGCGAGCAGCGCGAGCCCGGTGCGGACGCCGTAGACCGGCGCGCCGTCGGGCCGCTTCGCCTCGCGCAGCTTCTCGGCGAGCGGCGCGGCGTCGTCCTCGGCGTCCTCGACCCCGTAGACGACGCCCAGCGTCGCGACCATGAGCTCGCGCGCGCCGAAGGAGCCGATGAGCCCGACGTCGATCCGCCAGTCGAACCCGGCGGGGCGCGTCACGGGCTCGATCGTCCGCCCCACCGTCGCGGCGACGCTCGACTCGATCGCGGGCGCGTCGGGATCGCGATGGACGCCGGGCATCGGGATCGAGAGGAGCGTCCAGAGCACCGCGGACGCGATCACGATCGTCGTCCCGACGTCGCGGAGGAAGCGCCGCGCCGTCCGGTAAGCCTTGCGCGCGACGACGCTCGCCTGCGGCACGCGGTAGGAGGGCATCTCGAGGACGAGCGGCAAGCTCTTGCCCTTCGTCGCCGTTCGCCGCAGCACGAAGGTCGCGACCAGCGCCGCGAAGATGCCGGCGAAGTAGAGCCCGACGAAGAGGCACGCGCGGAAGAGCGCCGAGCGACCCGAGAAGAACGCGGTGAGCACGAGCGCGTAGGTCGGGAGCCGCGCGGAGCAGGTCATGAGCGGCAGGACGAGGATCGTCGTCAGGCGCTCGCGCGGATCGCGCACGACGCGCGTGGCCGAGATCGCCGGGACCGCGCACGCGTGCCCCATCAAGAGCGGGAGGAAGCTGCGCCCGCTCAGGCCGAGGACGCGCAGCAGACGATCGACGAGGAACGCGCCGCGCGCGAGGTAGCCGCTCGCCTCGAGCACCTCGAGGGCGACCGTGAGGATCACGATCTGCGGCATGAACGCGAGGACGGTGCCGGCGCCGGCGAGGATCCCGTCCGCGAGGAACGACGCGACGAGGCCCTCGCCGAGCACGCGACCGAGGCCGTTGCGCGCCACGCCGACGAGGGCGTCGAACGCGCCCGTCACCGGGTCGGCCACGAGGAAGACCGCGGCGAAGACGAGGGCCATGAGCCCGACGAAGAGCAGCGGACCGAGGAGCGGGTGGAGCAGCACCGCGTCGACGCGCTCGGTGAACCGTCGGCGCCGCCTCGTCGCCTCGCTCGTCGACACGTCGCGCACGACGTGGCGGGCGAGCGCCGCCGGATCGAACGACGCGCGCGGCTCCGGCGGATCGCGGTCACGCAGCCGGTCGTCCACCGCCGCGAGCAGCGCGCCCTTCGCGTCGGGATCCCGGGCGCAGAGGAGGACGACCGGGGCGCCGATCTCGCTCTCGAGGCGCGCGACGTCGATCTCGCGTCCTTCGGACGTGAGGACGTCCGCGTGCGTGAGCGCGACGAGCAGCGGGAGCTTCGCCGCGGCGAGCTCGCGCGTCAGCCGCAGGCCGAGGGCGAGCCGCGTCGGGTCGATCACCTGAACGACGAGGAAGCGCCCCGGCGTGGCGTCTCCCTCCGAGGAGCTCTCCCTGAGTCGATCGAGGAAGCTCCGCGCGACGCCCTCGTCCGTGTCGCGCGCGACCGTGGCCTCGACCGAGTACAGCCCGGGCAGGTCGGCGACCACGGCGCGCGCGCCGGACGGGAGCTCGACCGCGCCCTCGAGCACGTCGACGGTGATCCCGGGGTAGTTGCCGACCCGGGCGTTGCCGCCCGTCATCCGGTTGTAGAGCGACGACTTGCCCGAGTTGGGCCTCCCGACGAGGGCGATCGTGCAGGCGTCGGCGCGCCCGGCGGTCGCCTCGCTCATGACTCCGCCTCGCGCGCGGCGACGACGTCGAGCTTCTCCGCGAGCTCGCGCGCGACGGCGAACTCGCCCCCCGAGGAGGTCCGAACGTGGAGCGGGCCGCCGAGGACGGCGCGGCGAAGCACGACGACCTCCTCTCCCACGTGGAGGCCGACCGCGGCGAGCCACGCCGCGACGTCGGCGTCGAGGCGCACCGCCACGACGCGGACGCGCGCGCCCGACGTCGCCGTGGCGAGGGGCCCGCCGCTGGGAGCCGCGGCCGCGTCGATCGAGCGCTTCGCTTCGACGACCATGCGGCCAGTCTACTCGGACCTACGGCTTCGTGCCGAACGCACGTCCGATGGCCTCGGCGATGGCGCCGCCCGCGTCGATCGTCCCCTCGAGCACATCCGTCGCGGCCGCCTTCACCTCCGGCGGGGCCTGCCCCATGGCGAAGGAGCGCCCGGCGCAGGACATCATCGGGAGGTCGTTCAGCCAGTCGCCGACGCAGACGGTCTCGGAGATGTCGATGCCGTAGTGCGCGGACATCCACGCGAGCGCGGTGCCCTTGGTGCCGCCCGACGCGCGCGCGACCATCCCCCAGTGCTCGGGATCGCGCCGGAACGGGAACATCGCGACCTGCATCGACTCGGTCGAGTCGCGCTGGATGTCGGCGACGGTCCGGCCGATGCTCGCCTCTTTCCCGAGCGCGACCACGGCGGTCATGCCGTCGTCCGAGTCCCAGAGCGCGTGCTCGGTCACGCGGTGCGCGTACCGCAGGTCGGTCGACCACGTCCGGACGTACGGCAGGTAGTCGGCGCCGCGCTCGTCGTGGACGATCGCGTCTTCGGCGAAGAGGAACGCGACGAGGTCGTTGCGCTCGAGGCTCGCGCGGAGGCGGTCGGCGGCGCGGCCGCGGATGCCGTGGTGCAAGAGCGTCTTGTCGTTCTTGACGTTGACGATGTGGCTGCCGTCGGCGCAGCCGACGGGCCCCTCGATGCCGAGCAGCTCGGCGGACTCGCGCGTGCCGGAGTAGAGGCGGCCGGTGAGGATCGTCACCTTGACGCCGCGCGCGCGCAGCTTGCGAACGGCCGTGACGTCGGCGTCGTTCGCGGCTCCTGCGTGGTTCAGGAGCGTACCGTCGAGATCGAGCGCGAGCAGCTTGTACTTCCCGAGCTTGCTCGCAGAAACGACACGGGAGCTCCGCCGTGCTGCCGGCGTGCTCCCGTTGGTTCGACCTCGTCCCTCGGACGGGCTTCGGCTCGTTCGCTTCCCCGCCATCGCGACCTCGCGCCCGTGATCCGACGGATCAGGAAGCTTCGGCGTAGACGGAGACCTTCTTCTTGTCCTTCGTCTTCCACTCGTACTTCACCACGCCGTCGATCAGGGCGAAGATGGTGAAGTCCTTGCCGCGACCGACGTTCTTGCCCGCGGCGATCGTCTCGCCGACCTGGCGAACGATGATGTTGCCCGCGCGGACGGTCTCGCCGCCGTACACCTTGACGCTCCGGCGCTGCGAGTTGGAGTCGCGACCGTTGCGCGTGCTGCCTGCGCCTTTTTTGTGAGCCATGGTCCTCTTCTCCTCTTCAGCCCGTGATGCCGGTGATCTCGAGCGCCGTGAACGGCTGCCGGTGACCGGTCTTCCTGCGGTAGTTCTTGCGACGGCGGAACTTGAAGATGATGACCTTCGGCGCGCGGTCCTGGCCGACGATCTTCGCCTCGACCTTCGCGCCGCCGACGAGGGGAGCGCCGACCTTCACGCCGTCGCCGCTGCCGACGAGGAGGACCTCGCCCAGGGTCACGGTGTCGCCGACGTTGCCCGTGAGCTTCTCGACGCGGAGCCGATCGCCCTCCGCCACCCGATACTGCTTTCCGCCCGTTTTGATGACCGCGTACATGGATCGCCCTCTTCTTGAGCCGTGCGCGCCTCGGAGCCTTTCGCCGAGACCGTTACGGCGGGGTTGCCGTGCCTCGGAGCGGTGCGGAACGAAGGACAAGCTCTCGAAAAAGCTCGGATTCGTTGCCTCGCTCCAGGGCGTGGGACGCGGCACTATACGCGTGCGCCCGCGTTTGTAAAGCGCTCCGCGTCGCCGCCGAGCTCCGGCGGCGGTTCTCGTCTCTTCGTCGAGTCGACTTGTCGAGTTCGGCCGGGAGTGCTGAACTTCGAAGGCGCACGGCTTGCAGCTCGTCCCCCGGCGTGCCGCGGCTTCGGCGCGTCGGAGGCTCGCGCGGAAGGTCGTCCTGGACGACGAAACCGAGGGACGGCCCGTATTTCCGCGGGCGGAGGTTGAATGGACTATCGCGGCGTTCTCCTTATCACCGCAGTGCTCGGGGCGGGGGCGCTCGCCTCCGCGACTGCGTGCAGTGGCCCGGATCCGGGAGCCATCAACTTCGCCGAGCGCCAGACGCAGGGGACCTCCGACACCCCGAGCTCGAGTGGCACGAGTGGCACGGGTGGCACGGACGGGGGCGACGAGGGAGGTGCGGCGGCCGATCCCGTTTTCGGGACGACGCCCTTCAACTACGTGGACCCCGGCGTCGCGGCGAACGACGCGAACCCGGCGCACGGCGGCAGCGTCGAGGGCAAGGACTGCATCGTCGCCGGCTGCCACCTCGAGGGCGGCCGGCCTTGGGTCTTCGGTGGCACAGTCTACAACGCGGCTCAAGGTGACCAGGTCGTGACGAAGGCCGAGATCCGGATCGTCGGTCCCAACGGCGCCGAGGTGGGGACCACGTACACGGACGCGAACGGCAATTTCTGGCTCGAGAAGGAGGGGACGACCATCCCCGCGGGCAGCAAGGTCGGCGTCCGCCGGGAGGGCGGCGCGGAGCCCAAGTACATGGCCACGCCGCTCCAGCCGACGGACCGAGGGTGCAGCGCCACGCGCGCGAACTGTCACGGGACGGACGGCACCGGCCGTGTTTACGTGCCCTGACGAGGCGCATCGCTTGCAGCGGCGACGCGGGACGAGAAGCGATCGGCCCGGCCCGCTCCGCGTTCGGCGCTCCGCTCCCGGAGGATGAGATGGACTATCGCGGCGTTCTCGTCGTGCTCGGGATGCTGGGGGCCGGCCTCACGGCGACGCCTGGGTGCAGCGGGCCGGATCAGGGAGTCATCACCTTCTCCGAGCGGCCGTCCCAAGGTACGGGCTCCGGCTCGAACACGGGGGACACGCCCGACCCCGCTCCGACCAGCACCGGCTCGACCGCGCAGGTGAACCCGGTGTTCGTGAGCGACGCCTTCCCGGCGATCAACCCCGCGTGCGGGAGCTGCCACCTCGCGGGGACGAGCGGCGCGCCCATCTTCTTCGGCGAGGGCGCCGCCGCGACCTACCCGCTCTTCAAGGCCAAGAACTACCACCTTCCGGACAGCGCGTTCGTCAACAAGGGGGTCCACCTCGGGCCGGAGCTGACCGCCGACCAGCGCGCCGCGGTCGACCGGTGGGTCGCCGCCGAGGGCGGCGGCGCCGACGGCGGCTGAGCGCGCGCGCCGAGCGAAGCGTCGGCGGAGGCCCCCGGCGCCGGCCGCGAGGACGGATCAGTAGCGGTGCTGGAACAGCACGTCGAGGATCGACGTGCCGCGGTCGCCGCGCGTCGCGACGAGCGACCACTTCGGGACGAACTGCCAGTTGAGGAACACGTAGGCGGTGTCCGGCTCGCGGTAGGTCGTGCGCCCGGGCGCGTAGCCGAACTGCACCTTCAAGCGGCGATCGAAGAAGCTCCGCCCGACCTTGGCGCGCGTGCGGTTGCCGCTCAGCGTGTCGGTCTCGACGTCGAGACTCTCGTCGATCTCGGAGAGCACGCGGTTGAGGTCGCTCGCGATGAAGCCGCTGCCGACCGCGGTCGCGCCGGACGTGTCGCCGGTCTGCGTGCCATCGTCCGCGGCGGCCATGTTCGGGTCGGGACGGCCGAAGAGCAGGACGCTCAGGATCTCGTTCTTCGAGTACGGCGGCTCGGATCGGAGCGCGAGGTTGCCGGACTTGAGCGGGCCCGTGAACTCGACCCAGACGCGCGTGCGATCGGGCGAGTCCCAGTAGGCCGCGGCGACGATGGTCGGGTTGGCCGCGTCGCCGCCCTCGGGGAACGTCACCGTCCCGCGGTCGACGGTGAAGCGGCGCCCGTGGACCTCGATCGTCCCGCCGCGCAGATCGATGCGCCCGGTGACCCTGACCTCGTCGGCGATCTCCACGAGCGTTCGGCCGCCGAGCGCGATGTCGAGCCCGCGCCCCTCGAGCTGGACGGCGTTGCCGAGCGTGACGGTCATGCGCGTGACGAGCCCCGCGCCGTTGGTCTTCGAGGCCGCGGTCTGCCGCCCGGTCCCGCCGCGGTGCTTCCGCACGGCGGTCGTATCGAGCTTGCCGTTGCGCCCGCGGACGCCGATCGCCACCGTGGGATCCGGATCGAGCGGCTGGAGCGACTGCGTGCTGCGGTCGGGGAGCTGGACGTCCGCGCGCGGGACGTCGACCGTCACGAGCAGCGCGCTCCGGTCGTCGGACATCTTCGCCGACACCTTCACCTCGCCCGTCGCCGACGCGAAGGTGGCGCCCTCCGCGCTGATCGGGACGTCCTTCGTCGCGACGATCGTGGCGTCTCCGCCCACGAAGGAGAGCCCGTTCATCCTCCCGCTCGCCGCGGCGCGGAACTCGCCGGCGCCGAGCCTCCCCTTGGCGTCGTCGATCCGGAACACGCCCGTGCGCTCGAACTTGGCGATGGCGGAGAGCGACGAGATCTCCTCGCCGACCGCGTTCACGTAGGCCCGCGCGTCCTGGAGCGCGAGCCCGCCCTCGAACACCTGCGAGCTCTCGTCGATGGTCACGCTCCCCGCGCCGTCCACGCGGCCGTCCATCTCGGACATGACCCCGGTCACGAGCGGCGCGAGCAGCGCGAGGCGGCCGTTCTGCACCGCGTAGTCGAGCCGCGTCGGCGCGACGGGCTCCCACGAGACGTCGAGGCCCTTCATGCGGAGGCTCTTGGACGCGAGCTGGAAGGTGGCCTTGCTCTCTTGATCGGTGATCGACGCGTGGGCGAAGAGCGACGCGTCGCGCCCGCCGGTGGTGAGATCCAGCCGCTCGACCACGGCGCCGCCGGCGCCGAAATCGTCGATGTGCGCCTTGGCCTCGAAGGACGGGCTCCCGTTCAGGTCCTTCAAGCGCACGCGGCCGCCGAGCGATCCGCTCACGCCGTCGACCATCGGGAGCGCGCCGAGCATGAGGTTCTCGACCTCGACCTCCGCGGACGCGCGCCAGGGCAGGTCGGCCGGCGCCTTGCCGCGGAGGAGGTCGCTCGCGCGCAGGTCGGTCATCAACACGAGACCGCGGAGGTGACCGGGGTTCTTCCGCGTCTGCTGCGCCGGGGGCCGGGCGGCGGGCTGGCGAGCGCCGTCGCGGTTCGCGCGCCGCCGCGGGCGCTGCCGGCGGGGTCTCTCGTCGAACGCGAACGTGATCGCCGCGCGCTCGCCGTCCCAGCGCGCCTCGAGCGAGCCGTCGAGCGGATCGAACGCCTCCTCGCCCGGGACGCGCGGGCGATCCGCGCGCAGGCTCTCCGCCCGCGCGCTCACGACGACCATCGGGCGGCCCACGGCGCCGGTGATCTCGAGGTGGCTCGCGAGGCGGCCGCGCAGCGGCGGCGCGTCGATGAACGAGGGCAGCTCGGAGATCTCGCGCGCGGGGACGTCGGCGATCGCGGAGACGGCGAGCGCGCCGAGCGCGTTCGAGTCGAGCTTCGCGGCGCCGGTCCACCACGCCGCGAGCGGCAGCTTCGTCTTCGCCGACGCGGCGCCGAGGAGGCCGTGCTTGTCCCACGAGACGACGGCGACCTCGGCGTCGTCGGTGCGGCCGTCCCAGGCCAGGTGGGTGACGACGTCGACGCCGGCGATCGTGACCGTGCGCGAAGGCGGCTCGCCCGAGAGCGCGACGTCGAGCCCTTCGGTGCGCACGGTCGCGCGGACGGTGGGGAGCGCGGCGGCGTCGGCGCGCTCGAGGCGCGCGCTGAACGACGCGAGCCCGCCGACGCGCTCGACGCCCTCGCCGGCGAACAACGCCGCGCCTTGCGAGAGATCGACCGAGCCGCGGAGCTCGACGGTGCCGGTGGCGCGCTGGAGCGAGCGCGCGTCGAGGCGCTTGGGCACGACCAGCTCGGCGCGTACGATCTCGATCTCGCCGAGCCCCTCCGCGACGACCTTGGCCGAGCCCACGAGGTTGCCGCGGTCGATCTTGGCGTGCGCGGCGGCGTAGAGCTCGGCGTCGCGCGACTCCCCGCGCGCGACGCCGCGGACGACGACGTCGAAGTGGCCGTCGGCGCCCTCGGCCTCTTGACGCAGGTCGACGTCGAGAGACGCCGTGGTGCCCTCCGGGACGAGCTCGAGCTCGCGGATGCCGGT
This sequence comes from Labilithrix sp., assembly GCA_019637105.1. Taxonomy (GTDB): domain Bacteria; phylum Myxococcota_A; class Polyangia; order Polyangiales; family Polyangiaceae; genus Labilithrix. The sequence continues at coordinate 19,064 of JAHBWF010000078.1, read as the reverse complement.
GACGGCCGCGGCGCGGTGGAGGTCGACGCCCGCGCTCTTCGCGCGGAGGCTCCATCGGCCGCCGCCGAGGCGCGCGTCGAGCGTGAGCGGCTCGCCGAGCCCCGTGACGCGGAGGCCGCGCGCCTCGACCACGCCGCCGCTCACCTGGACGGCGTCCGCGGACACGGTGACGCCGTCGGCCCCCGCGGCGCCCAGGTGGATCGAGGCGTCGAGCACGCGCGGGGACGGTACGAGCGCGATCCGCGCGTGTCCGGCCGCGCTCGGATAAACGAGCGGAGCCTTGTCGCCGGACTTCACCCGCAGGTCGACGCCGGCGAAGCCGACGGAGAGGACGGGGGCGACGAGCGGGCCTTCGAGCCCGCCGCTCGCGCTGAGGTGCCGCGCCGAGAACGCGCCCGCCGCGACGCCGTCGGCCGACGCGGTCGTGGTCGCCTGGATCGTGTACCTGGTGAGGTCGATCTTGCCCTGGACGCGCGCCGAGGCCGCGCCGCCGACGACGTTCGGCGCGCGCTGGAGCGCGCGGAGCGAGCTGGAGCGCGCCTGGAGGTCGAACGTGACGAGGTTCGTCGCTCGATCGAACGTGAGCTTGCCGTTCCCCTCGACCCCGGGCTCGCGCGCGCGGACTACGGCGGTCACCTGCGTGTCCTCGAAGCGGCCCTCGATCGTCGCCGGCGGGATCCGCTCCGAGGCCACGGTGCTCTCGGCGGTCGTCACGCGGAACGTGCCGAGCGCCCCCGTCGCGCCCGAGAGCGTGCCCTCGCCGGTGAGCTTGCCCGACACGTTCGTCGCGATCCCCGCGCCGAAGGCGTCCGCGTCGAGCTCGGTCGCGTCGACGGAGAGCTTGAACGCGTGCCCTTCGCGCAGGTCGAGCTCGCCGTCGGCCGCGACCGTCGACGCGCCGACCCGGGCGCGCGCCTCGAGGACGATCGTCGGGAGCTTCCCGTGCGCGCGCGCGTGGAGCTCGACCGGGCGCGTGACCGGGACGCCGGAGAACGCCGTCGCGATCGCCGCGGGAGAGGTCTCGGCCACGTCGACGGTCGCCTCGAGCCGATCGTCCACGAGCTCCGCGCGCGCCGCGATGGGGACGCTCCCGCACGAGCCTTCGAGCTCGGCGTGGCCGCCGAGCTCGGCCGTCTCGAGGTCGAGCGCGAGCTCGCCGCGGGTCGCCCCGACGAGCGGGGCCCTCTGGTTCGGGACCTTCGGCGAGCGCAGCACCACCTTGCTCCGCTCGACGTTGACGCGCAGGCGCTTCTCCGCGAGGAGCAGGCGCGCCTCGAGCTCGGAGGCGTCGCCGTCGAGCTCGGGCGGCACGAGCGCGCCGTGGACCCGCGCGAGCCCGACCTTCGCGCTCCCGATCCGGACGCGCGGCGCGCGCTCGCGCGGCGTCGGCTCGGGCGGCTCCGCCGCGTCCTCGTCGTCCCCGCGCGGGTGGAACGCCCGCGCGATCCGCGGCTTGCCCGCGTCGTCGACGTCGAGGACCACGTCGGCCCTGCCGACGCGGACCTCCTCGAGGTCGACGTCCGGCGGACCGCCTTTGGCGAGCGAGGACAAGAGCCGCGCGAGGTCGATCGTCGCCTCGACGTCGTGCGCGAGGATCACCTGCCGGCCGTCGGGATCGACGACCTCGACCTCGCGCACGCGGACCTTCGACATCGCGCCGAGCGAGAGCGCCCGCACCTCGCCGACGGCGATCTTGCCGTCGAACACGCGGCTCGTGACGCGGTTGCCGACGTCGCCGGCGACGCGTCGAGACGCGGGGAGGTTGGCGTGGAGCGCGACCCCCGCGACGAGCGCGCCCGCGAACGTCGCGACGACGCCGACGCTCCCGCTCGCGTGGGACAGCGCGAGGGCGAGGAGGGCGCGCCTCTTCACTAGAACGCCTCTCCGATGCCGAAGGCGATCGCGATCGGCATGCCGAGGAGCGGCGTCGGATCCAGCTCGAACGTCGCGCCCTTGGGGTACTGCATCCCGGGGATGCGGTAGCCGACGTCGAAGCGGATCGGGCCCACCGGGGTGTCGTAGCGCGCGCCGCCTCCGCAGGACAGGTGCGGCCGGTCCAGGCGGATGCTCACCGTGAAGGGCGAGACGTCGCCGGCGTCGCAGAACACGGCCGTCGAGAAGGGCCCGGACACGACGAAGCGGACCTCGGCGTTGGCCTCCCAGAGCGAGAGCCCTCCGGTCGGGAGGAAGCACGCCTCGGAGTTGGGGTTGCAGCCCCCCGCGGCCCCCGACTGTCCGGCGGGGCTCAGGTAAGGGATGTAGTCGTGGGGGCCGACCCCGCGGAGCGGGTAGCCGCGGTTGGACGTCGGGCCGCCGCCGAAGAAGCCGCGAAAAAAGAGGAGCTGGTAGTCGCGACTGGACTCCTCCGCGCGCGACGTGCCCGGGGTCTCGAAGTTGATCTGCGAGAATTTCGAATAGTTGAAGGGGAAGAGAAAGCCGAGCGAGCCCCGCAGGGCGATCGTGACCTTCTTGGGCAGCGGGATGAAGCCGCGGAGCTCCGGCTGGATCCGTACGTCGTCGGCGACGCCCTGCAGCGGGCCGCCCGCGAACTGGAGCTCGTTCCCGATGAAGAACCCGCGACGCGGCTTGATCGGATCGTCGCGGAAGTCGAGGTGCGTGGTGATCGCGATGTACGAGATGACGAGCGTCTCGACGCCTTCGATGTGCCCGATGTAGTCGAACGGAAAGTTCGCCTGGAGGTTGTACTCCGGGCTCACGAAGAGCTTTCTCCAGAACATGCGCTCGAGCCCGACCTCGCCGCGGAGCTCGTGGTAGCCGAGGACGTCCTCGGTCGGGCGCGCGAGCAGGACCGGGTAAACGTTGTACTCCGTGCGTGCAAAGCCGGTGGTGCGCTTCTCGAAGAACGCGGGTTGCCTGAGCGTCGCCGTGATGCGGTGCTCGTAGAGTGGATCCGTCGGCGCTCGCAGATCAGGGAACCGCGTGGGGTAGAGGACGATTCCGGGCTTGTAGCGAAGATCGAGCTTTCGGAGGCCGCCGAGGAAGTTGCCGTTCTGCCAGCCGACCTGGAGGTGGCCGTCGGTCTTGAGCGAGTCGAGCTCGACGCCGCCCCCGAGGAGCAGCGCCTTGATCTTGGCCGGCTGAGCCTTGACCATGATCGGGACGACCTGCGAGCGCTCGAACTCCTCGAGGTCCTGGGCGACGTCGATCGAGGCGAAGACGCCGAGGTCGAGCAGCGCCTGCCGGCCGTCCGCGAGCGCCTGGCTCGAGTAGCGCGTGCCCTCCTCCACGCCGAAGATCCGGCGCACCGCGTCGGCGGGGAGGTCACCGAGGCCCTCGAACCTCACCGGGCCGAACTTGCCGAGCGGCCCGGGCTCGACCGTGTAGATGAGGCGCGCGCGGTGCGTCGCGAGGTCGACCTCCGCCTGACGGGTGACCTTCGCGGCCGCGTGGCCGGTCGAGGTGAGCCCCTCGAGCGCCGCGCGCTCCGACTCGGCGAACTTGTCCTCGTCGAGCGGCCTGCCGATGGGCAGGACGGAGTTGACCGCGCGCCGGATGGCCTCGCGCGACTTGGCGTCCACCGGCGTCTTCTCGGCGATCGCGATGGAGTCGACGAGCACCGGCTCGCCTTGATGGACGCCGATGGTGACGGCGACCTTGTTCCCCTTCTCCTCGACGCGCGCCGCGTAGACGGTCGCGTCGTAGTAGCCCTGCGCGCGCAGGTAGCGCTCGATGCGCTGGAGGTCTCGCCGGAGCGCGTACTGGTCGAAGATCTCGTACTCGTAGACGACGCCGTCGAAGATCCCGAGGAAGCGCGGGCCCTCGCGGGTCGCGATGCTGTCGAGCAGCTCCTCCTCGTCGACGCCGTGCGTGCCCTGGATCGTGACGCTGTCGATCGCTTTCTTGCCGGCGGGCACGCGGTAACATGCGCTGCCGGCGAGCGCGAGGAGCGCCGCCGCGGAGATCAGGAACGGATGAGGACGGCTACCGCTCACGAGCGGCATCGCGCGCACCATACCAGGCCGGCACCGGGCTGGATGAGCTTCGTTCGCGCCGTCGGTCCGCTCCGACGCCTGGCGGCGCTCGCGGGGCTCGTCGCGGGCGCGATGTCCGTCGCGGCCTGCGGCGGCGCTCTGCCGAGGCCGGCCGCAGCGCCCGTCTCCGCCGACGACTACGTCGCTGTGCCGTTCTCGCCGCGCACGCCGCCGGTCGAGTTCGTCCCGCCGTCGCCGGCGAAGGGCGCCGTCTGGGTCGACGGCTCGTGGGAGTGGTCGGGGAACCGCTACGTCTGGCGCTTCGGATCGTGGGTCGTCCCGCCGCCCGGCGTCCGCCTCGCCCGATGGGTCATCGTGCGCCGGCGAGCCGACGGGCAGCTCTTCTTCGCGCCGTCGAGCTGGAAAGACGCCTCGGGGGCGACGGTCACGGACCGCTCCTTCATCGGCGCGCTCGGCCCCCGCGCCCGCGCCCGGAGCCGCCTCGGCGCCCCGCCGCCGGTCGACACGGGCGGCGTCCGAGGGCGCCGCGCGGCCCCCGCCGGGACCGATGCGACCGTCGATACGGGCGATTCCGGAGACGAGGACGACTGACCGCCTCGAACGATGGTAGACTTTGATGAGATGGCCGCCGAGTCTCGTGACATCAAACCTCTGCTCGACCTCGACGGCGAGGAGGGCGGAGACGACGAAGCTCCGGCCGCGGTCGAATCCGGAACGATCCCGCGCGAGACCGTGAGGCCGGCGTTCGACGTCGAGCGCTACGCCGAGGACACCATCGGCCGCGAGCGCCTCCCGACGGTCACCGACGAGGTCGCCATCGAGGAGGCGCGCATCGCCTCGGTGCTCATGGACTCGACCCCGCCGCGCGCCCACCTCGCGTCGGCGCCCGAGGTCGAGATCGCCGTGCGCTACTCGGACGTCGAGGCCCTCGACGACGACCAGCAGCTCGCGTTCTTGCGCGCCCGGCTCGCCCCGATGACGCGCGTGCCGTCGCTCGCGCGCAAGATCACCGAGCTCGGGCCGCTGATCGAGGATCCGAAGACGGCCTACATCCTCGGCTTCGTCGACGGGCTTTTGCCCCTCGAGACGATCGTGGAGGTGGCCGGGCTCCCCGAGATGGACACGCTGCGCATCCTCGACCGCGCCGTCGATCAGTACGTCATCACGTTCCGACCGAAGCCCGAGTAGCGCGGGGCCCTCCGGACGCGCGGCGCGAACGCTCGCGCGGGTCAGGTCGGATCGCCGGCGACGCGGTCGAGGAGCACCGACGTGACCTCGACGAGGGAGGTGACGATCGCGTCGGCGAGGACGAAGCGCGCGTCGCGCGTCGCCGACGAGGGACCGGCCAAAGGATCCGACGGGACGGCGACGCACTTCATGCGCGCCGCCTTGGCGGCGATCACGCCGGTCATCGAGTCCTCGAGCACCACGCACTCGAGCGGCGAGACGTCGAGGCGGCCGGCCGTGCGGAGGAAGATCGCCGGGTGGGGCTTGCCGTGGGTCTCGCCCTCCGCCGAGGCCACGACGTCGAAGGTGCTCGTGAGGCCGAGCCGCTGGAGCGCCGCCTCGATGATCGGCGTCGGCGACGACGACGCGAGCGCGATCCGCCGACCGCGCTCGGAGCGCGCCGCCGCGAGCGCCGACTCGATGCCGGGGAGCGCGCGGCCCTCGGCGCGCACCAGCTCCGCCACGCGGGCGATCAGCCGCTCTTCCACGTCGGCGGGCGCGCCGTCGAAGCCCCGGCGCCGGTGCCAGTACGCGACGACGTCGTCGACGCGCAGGCCCTTCGTGAGCGCGCAGTCCTCCTCGGTCAGCGAGACCCCCGCGCGGCCGAACACCTCGATCTCGGCGCGGACCCAGAGCGGCTCCGAGTCGATCAGGAGCCCATCCATGTCGAAGATGACGGCGCGGACCACGTCGTTCGAGTAGCACAGCGGCGGCGCGACGCCTCGGTCCTCGCGCGCGTCGGCTCAGTCCACGCCGGCGTCGGCGATCGGAGGGTCCTTGATGTAGACGCGGAAGTACGCCAGCGCCTCGCCCGCCTCGGCCGAGAGCGCGCCCGTGTAGGTGACGTCGCCGACCTCGACCGGGAACGCGGCCTGCGCGCACTGGGGCGAGCGGACGACGATCGCGAGCGGGACGCCGACCTCGACGTTGTAGAACGCCGCCGAGAAGGCCGCGCCGGCCTTCACCGACGTCTGCTGGCTGTCGGGCAACGAGCCCGCGAAGTACGTGAGCTTCGCCTCGCCCGGCGGCTCGATCGAGAGCGTCGCGCCCTCCTCGGTCGTGCACGGAGGGAGCGGCGTCACCTTCACGACGACGAGCCCCTTCTCCGGATCGCGCCCCGGGAGGAGGCCCGCGAGGAGGTTCGCGGTCGCGGTGGGGAGGAGGTTCGTGCTGCCGCGCTCGAGCGTCTCCTTCTTCAGGATCCACTCCTGCTCGAGCAGCTTGTAGAAGCCCTCGCCCGCGACCGTCATCCGATACGGCGTGTTCCGCGGGACGACGAGCTCGTAGTCGCCGGCGGCGTTCGTCGTCGCGGACTTCCCGGCGACGGTGACCGTCGCGCCCTCGACGCCCTCGTCCTCCGTCTGGGCGCGGATGATCTTCCCCGACTGCTTCGACTCGGTGTCGTCCGTGATGACGACGGGGGCGTCGGCCTGCGCCTCACCGCCGCCGTCGGCCCCCGGGGCGACCGTCCCGCCGTCGTCGTCTCCGCACGCGGCCGCGGCGGCGGCGGCGGCGACGAAGGTGCCGACCGAGAGGACGAGCGCGGAGGGACGCATGGGCTCAGCCTAACATCCCCCGCAGCGCGGCGCGAAGTTGGGCTAGTCTGATGCGGAATGTCGACGAGCGGAGCGGAGGCGGCGCACGATCTGACGCCCGACGAGTCCTTCGAGGGCACGGTCGTCGGCGGCAAGTACCGCGTCGGACCGCTCGTGGGCTCCGGCGGGATGGGCACGGTGTGGCTCGGCAAGCACGAGCAGCTCGGCACCCGCCTCGCGATCAAGTTCATCCGGCCGCAGTTCGCCGAGCGCCCCGACGCGCGCCGCCGCTTCGAGATCGAGGCGCGCGCCGCGGCGAGCGTCGACTCGAAGCACGCGGTGAAGGTGTACGACTACGGCGTCACCGACAAGGGCCTGCCGTACATCGTGATGGAGTTCCTCGAGGGCGAGTCGCTCTCCGAGGCGCTCATCCGGCGCGGACCGATGCCGGCGAAGGAGGCCGCGCAGATCATCGCGCAGGCGAGCAAGGCGCTGGCCAAGGCGCACGCCGCGAACATCGTCCACCGCGACCTCAAGCCGGACAACATCTTCCTCGCCACCAACGCCGACGGAGAGGCGGGCGAGCTCGGCTACATCGTCAAGCTCGTCGACTTCGGCATCGCGAAGATGCTCGACGGCGGCGTCGCGGGCAAGGGCGGCCTCAAGGGGCCGACGCAGGAGGGCTCGGTCATCGGCACGCCGAACTTCATGAGCCCGGAGCAGCTCACGGTCGGCGGCAACCCGAACGCCCTGACCGACATCTGGTCGCTCGGCGCGTGCACGTTCGCCGCGTTCACCGCGCGGATCCCGTTCGAGGGGGAGGTGCTCGGCGACATCGTGCTCAAGGTCTGCGTCGAGCCGCTCCCGGTGCCGAGCCAGTTCGTCGCGGACGTCCCCGCCGGGCTCGACGCGTGGTTCCTCCGCGCGTGTCACCGCGAGCCGTCGAAGCGCTTCCAGAGCGTCGACGAGCTCGCGGAGCAGCTCGTGAAGGTGTGCGGTCTCGGCGCGGTCCAGGTCGCGACGCTGTCGGAGGATCGCGTGCAGTACGCGCTCAAGCCCGCGAGCCCCGAGGCGCTCGAGGAGCTCGACGACCTCCCGAGCGGCGGGATGAACGCGAAGACGGCGCTCCTCACGGGGATCATCGTCGGCGTCTCGCTGATGGTGGCGCTCCTCGGCTTCCTCGCGTGGCGGGCGAACCAGGAAGACGTCCCGGACGCGCCCGACGTCCCGACCCCGAGCAGCGCCGCGCCCTCGCGTTGAGGGCCGCGGATCAGCCGGCGTCCTGGGGGAGGCCGGCGCGGGCCCAGCCGGGCTCGGTCAGCTCGCCGAAGGGGCCGCGGGAGCCGTCGAAGCCGGCGCGCTGATCGAGCACGTTCGTGAAGCCCGCGGCGAGGAGGGCGTTGGCCGCGCGCAGGCTTCGCCCGCCGGCCTTGCAGCCGACGACGATGCGCGCGTCCTTGGCGAAGCGCGCTTCCATCGCGCGGACGAAGTCGTCGCCGAGCGGGACGTTGACGGCGCCGGCGGGGCGGCCCTCGGCGAACTCCTCGGGGGTGCGGACGTCGACGTAGGTGAAGCCCTCGGCGGTCATCTTGGCGTGCGCTTCGGCGGGGGAGATGCGTTCGAGGCTCATGAGCGGGCACCGTATCAAGTCGATCCCGACGCCGCTACGGGGCGCACGACGCCGAGGAGCGCGCCGAGCGCGGCGAGCCCGGCGGCGACGAGCAGCGCGCCGCGAAAGCCGACCGCGCGATCGAGCGAGGCGGCGACGGCGATCCCGAGCGTCATGCCGACGTTGCGCGCCGTCGCGGCCATCGCGGCGGCCGTCGCCTGGCGATCGCGCGGGGCGGCCCCCATGACGAGCGCGCTGTTGGGCGCGACGTAGAGCCCGGCGCCGAGGCCGACGAGCGCGAGCGACAGGACGAGGCGCGCGCCCGGCGCGGCGGCGGTCGCGGCGACCGACGTCATGCCCCCGGCGATCGCGAGCATCCCGGCCGAGCTCGGGAGGCGCGGTCCCCAGCGATCGGCGACGACGCCGCTCAACGGCGCGACGACCGCCATCGTCGCCGGCTGCGCCGTCATGAGCGCGCCGGCGTGGGCGGGCGAGAGCCCGGCGTCGCGCTGGAGGTGGAACGGCAGGAGGTACGCGAGCATGAACGTGACGGTGTAGAGCACGAGCGCGCCGAGGACGCCGAACGCGAACGCCGGCCTGCGGAAGAGCCCGAGCGGCAGGAGCGGCGCGGGGTGGAGCGCGGCGTGGCGCACGAACACCGCGAGCGTCACGAGCGAGAGCGCGCCGAGGAGGAGGACGGATCGGCTCGCCCAGCCCTCGTCGTGCGTCCGCTTCATGGCGACGAGGAGCGTCGAGAGGCCGAGCGCGAACAAGAGCGCGCCGGGCAGATCGAGCGCGCTCGCCCCGGCGGCGCCGCGCCCGTCGTGGTCGTCGGCCGGCAGGAGGAGAGCGGCCGCCGCGAGCCCCATGACGCCCGCGCCCGCGATCGTCACGAAGACCGCGTGCCAGCCGATCCTCGCCGCGAGGAGGCCGCCGGCGCCCGGGCCGAGCGTCAAGCCGACGTACGTCGCCGCGAGCTGGACGCCGAGGGCGCGCGCGCGCCGGGACGGCGGGACGGCGCGCGTGACGATCGCGGGACCGACGGCCATGAGCATCGCCGCGCCGGCGCCCTGAAGGACGCGCGCGCCGACGAGGGCGAAGAGGTCCTTCGCCGCCGCGCACATCGCCGCGCCGGCGACGAAGAAGACGAACCCCGTGAGGTACACGCGCCTCTGCCCGAGGACGTCCGCAAGCTTGCCGGCGAGCGCGAGGAGCGAGCTCACCGCGAGGAGGTAGGCGGAGAGCACCCAGCTCACGTCGCCGGACGACGCCGCGAGGTCCCGCGCGATGACGGGCGCCGAGACCGCGACGAGGCTCGTGCTGAGCGCGGCGACGAAGGCGCCGGCGGACGCGATGGCGAGCGGTGTCTTCTGCATCTTCGTTTCGGAGGCGGCGGGCGTCGGCGGCCCGCGGTAGGGGCGGCGCGTCAGCGGCCGCGGTAAAGATAGCGGCGCTCGCCGGGCTCGCGCGAACGCGCGGCCTCGACCAGCGCGTGCTGCGGGGCGAGCTGGCAGGCGGGATCGGTCGCGGAGGCGTCGCCCGTGAGCGCGAAGGCCTGGCAGCGGCAGCCGCCGAAGTCGATCGTCCGGCGCTCGCAGCTCTTGCACGGCTCGGGCATCCACGCCTCGCCGCGGTAGGCGAGGAGCGCCTCGGACGACGTCCAGATGTCGGCGAGCGCGCGATCCTTCACGCTGTCGAAGCGGAGCGGCGTGATGCTCGTGGCGGCGTGGCAGGGCAGGACGCGCCCGTCCGGGACCATGTGGATGAAGCGGCGCGCCCAGCCGTCCATGCACGCCTTCGGCGTCGTCCCGAAGTAGTCGGGCTTCACGAAGAGCACGTCCATCCTCCCCTGGAGGCGCGCCTTGTGCTTCGCGGCGCGCTCGCCGGCCGCCTCGAGCTGGGCGCGCGTCGGCAGGAGCGCGTCGCGGTTCGACAGCGCCCACGCGACGTATTGCGTGTTGGCCAGCTCGAGCCGGCTCGCGCCGACGTCCTCGGCCAGCGCGACGAGCTCGTCGATCTCGTCGAGGTTCGCGCGGTGGAGGACGACGTTCATCGTGAGCGGGAGCCCGAGCTCGGTGACCCAGCGCATCACCTGGATCTTCTGCGGGTGCGCGGCGTAGCCGGCGATCGCGTCGGCGCGATCGGGGCGCGCCGACTGGACGCTCACCTGCACGTGGTCGAGCCCGCGCTCGACGAGCCCCGCGAGGCGCTGCTTCGTCAGCGGGACGCCGCTGGTGACGAGGTTCGAGTAGAGCTCGAGCTCGCGCGCGCGCGTCACGAGCGCCTCGAGGTCCTTGCGCGCGAGCGGCTCGCCGCCGGTGAAGTGCACCTGCACGACGCCGAGCGCCTCGGCCTCGCCGAGCACGCACGTCCACTCGTCGGTGCCGAGCTCGCCGTCGTGCGCGGCCAGATCGGTCGGGTTCGAGCAGTACGGGCACCGGAGCGGGCAGCGGTAGGTGAGCTCGGCGATGAGCGTGTAGGGCCGCGGCGCGCTCATGGCTCGAGCAGGCCCCTCTGCGCGAGCAGCTCGACGAACGCGACGACGTCCGTCTCGACGATCGCGCGTTCGTCCGCGCCGGCGCCGGCCTCGCGCGCGAGCTCGTCGACGATCGCGCCGAGCGTGCGCGTCCCGTCGCAGCGCCGGGCGATCTCCGCGGCGCTCCCGTTCAACGCGAGGCCGCGCTCGGGGTAGACGATCATGTGGCTGCCCGAGTGGCGATCGAAGCGCAGGCGCGCCTTCTTGGCCAGCTTGGGGATGAAGGAGAGCTCCCGCGCCACGACGCTCCTCGCCCGCGCTCCCGGCCGCCTCAGGTGCCCGGGAACGCGCGGTCGACCGCGTCGAGGAGCGCCCAGAGGATCTCGGTCTTGCGGATCAAGGCGTCGACGCAGCGCTCCTGCTCCGCGCGCGTGGTCGCGTGCGCGAGCACGTAGTCGATCGCCTCGCGCGAGTCCTCGCGCGCGCGCGTCACGCGGCCGCGGAAATAAGCCAGCGTGTCGCCGTCGACCCACGGGTAGTGCTGCTCCCACGCGGCGACGCGCCTCGCCATGATGTCGGGCGAGAAGAACTCGGTGAGCGACGAGGCGACCGCCTCGACGAGCGGGCGCTCGCGCACGAGCTGGACGTAGGCGTCGCAGGCGAAGCGCACGCCCGGGAGGACGTGCGTGAGGCTCCTCACCTCGCCGACGTCGAGGCCGACGCCCTTCGCGAGGCGGAGCCACTGCGCGATGCCGCCCTGACCTTCTTCTTTCCCGTCGTGGTCGGAGATGCGGTGCATCCAGACGCGCCGGAACGCCGGGTCCTCCGATTTCGACAGGATGATCGCGTCTTTGATCGGGATCCGCGTCTGGTAGTAGAAGCGGTTCTCCACCCACGCCTGGATCTGCCGTCGCGAGAGCGCGCCGGCGTGCATCCGGACGTGGAAGTCGTGACGGTCGTGGTAGCGGCTCTCCCCCTCGGCGCGGAGGCGGGCGACGAACGCCTCGCGATCGAGCGGCGCGTCGTCGCGGCTCATCGCGTCCCTCCGGCGGCGCCTTCGAGCACGATCTCCATGCCGTCGTGCGCGATCTCCCAGCCCGCCGCCTCGACGGCGCGACGCTCCTCCGAGTCGGGGGCGAGGATCGGGTTCGTGTTGTTGACGTGCGTGTAGATGCGGCGCGCCGCGAGGCCCCCGAGCCGCGCGAGGCTCCCGGCGTCTCCGCCGATGGGGACGTGCGCCATGTCGCGCGCGTACGACTTCGACAGCCCGAGGCGCACGAGCTCGTCCTCGCGGTAGAACGTGCCGTCGAACAGGACGACGTCGTGTCCGCCGAGGTCGACCTCCGCGCTGGCGCCCGCCGCGGCGTACATCAGCGAGCCGCGCCCGTCGGTGAACGAGAGCGCGACGTTGTCCTCGGCCGCGCCCTTCGCGTGACCGACGAAGTGGACGGGGAGCTTCCCCGACATCGCCGACGGCGTGACCGCGAGGCCGAGCGGCTCGCCGGCGGCGTCGGCGAGCTCCGCGCGCGCGCCGAGGACGAGCTCGCGGACGACGAGCTGCCCCTCGAAGCGGCGGAGCGTGCGGATGAACGCGCTCTCCTCGAGCCCGCGCCGCACCGACGACGTGGCGTAGAGCGCGAGCGGGTACGACTCGCGCAGCGAGAAGAGGCCGAGCACGTGATCCATGTCGCCGTTCGTGAGGACGATGGCCGCGATCGGCGAGTGGCGCGGCGCGCGCGGCCAGAGCGCGGGGGTCTTCTGGATCTGCGCGAGGACGTCGGGCGACGCGTTCACGAGCACGAAGCGGCCGGTCATCGGATCGGCGCCGGCGGTCACGGCGAGCGAGTCCTGCGTCCGCGGGACGAAGCCCGGGCGGCCCGCGCGCACGGCCGCGCAGTTCGAGCAGCCGCAGTTCCATTGAGGGAAGCCGCCGCCGGCGGCGGAGCCGAGCACGATCGCACGCATCGACGCCATCGTAGCCGCTCGCGCCGCCGCGCGGGTGCGATCCCGACCGCGCGCGCGAGCGCTCGGGCGGGCGCCGCTCGTTCGGCGCCCGCGCCGCCGGTCGAGTTTGGCGTATACGTCCATCATGCGCTTGCCGCCCGGGCCGAGGCACTCTGCGGCGTGGAGCACCTGGCAGTGGCTCCGCGCGCCGTATCCGTACCTCGATCGTCTCTCCAAGGAGCTCGGCGAGACCTTCACGATGAGGCTCCTCGCGTTCGATCTCGTCTTCTTCTCCAACCCGGAGGACGTGAAGGAGGTCTTCCTCGACAACGGTGAGACGCTCGAGGCCGGCCGCTTCAACAGCACGCTCGCCCCGCTCCTCGGCGATCGCTCGGTGCTGATGGTCGACGGACGCGCGCACCGGCGGAAGCGCAAGCTCCTGCTCCCGCCGTTCCACGGCGAGCGGATGCAGGTCTACGGGCGGACGATGCTCGACGTCACCGACGAGGCGATCGACTCGTTCCGTCACGGCGAGCCGTTCTCGTTCCACGAGCCGATGCAGGACATCACCCTCCGCGTGATCGTCCGCACCGTGTTCGGCTTCGAGGGCGCGCGCCTCGAAGAGATGGTCCAGAGCACGAAGCGCCTGCTCGAGCTCGGGACCTGGCCGCCGCTGCTCCTGCCGTTCTTGCAGGTCGATCTCGGGCGCCTCAACCACTACGGGCGTTTCCGTCGGGCCGTCGCCGAGAACGACGCGCTGCTCTACGCCGAGATCCGGCGTCGACGGCGCGACGGGACGCGCGGGCCGGACATCCTCTCGCTCCTGCTCGACGCTCGCGACGAGGACGGTGAGCCGATGTCCGACGAGGAGCTCCGCGACGAGCTCGTCACGCTGCTCGTCGCGGGACACGAGACCAGCGCGACCGGCCTCACCTGGGCGATGCGCTGGCTCCTCGACGCGCCGGAGCCGCTCGCCGATCTCCGCGCCGAGCTCGACGCCCTCGGTCCGGATCCGACCCCCGAGGCGATCGCGAAGTGCGAGCTGCTCGACGCGACCGTCCGCGAGGCGCTCCGCCTGGTCCCGGTCATCCCGATCGTCGGCCGCGTGCTGGCGAAGGATCAGCGCGTCGGCGGCTGGGACCTGAAGGAGGGCACGGTCGTCGTCTGCTCGATTTACCTCGCCCATCGACGCCCCGAGGCCTTCCCCGATCCCGAGCGCTTCGATCCGCGCCGCTTCTTCGGCAAGAAGCTCTCGGCGCACGAGTTCTTCCCGTTCGGCGGCGGGGTGCGCCGCTGCATCGGGATGGCGTTCGCGCTCTACGAGATGAAGATGGTCCTCGCGCGCATCGTGACGCGCTGCGAGCTGGCGCTCGAGGGCAGGCGGCCCGTCGGCATGGTGCGCCGCTCGATCACGATCACGCCCTCGGACGGCCTGCGCGTGGTCCTCCAGAAGCGCCGGCCGTTCCTCCGCGCGCGCCTCGCGTCTTGAGCACGACGTCGGAAAAGATCGCGGCCGGGGCCCGCCATCGGCTCGTCCGCGCGCTCCCCCGTTCCTCTGCGCCTGCTCCTGCGCCAGTCGATTTTGCCGTCGAGGTTGGATCGCGCCGGATCCGACATCCGGCGCGGACACCCCTGGAACCCGGAATTTTTCCCTACGATTTCGAGAGGAGTGATGTAGGCAAACGTGGCCTGTCGGTTGCAGCGCCTCGAGGCGTGCGCTCGGCCCTCCTCCCGCTCCTCGCCTCGACGCTCCTCGGCGCGGCCGTCCTCACGCCTGCCTGCGGGCAGCCTGGCGACGAGGACGTCGTCGAGGAGGAGGCGGGCGAAGAGGCGTACACGACGGAGGGCTCGTGCGACGGACTCCCGCGCTTGAAGACGCTGAAGACGCCGCCGGGCGTGTGCGTCGGCCTCGTCGCCGACGGCTTCACCTACGCGCGCGGCATCGCCCAGCTCCCGAGCGGCGACTTCGTCCTCGCGGAGATGGGCGGCTGGGCCCAGGACCGCGGCTCGGTCTGGCTCCTCCGCCGCCTCGCCGACAAGTCCTTCTCGCGCACGCGCGTGGCGAAGCTGATCGACAAGCCGAGCGGCGTCGCCGTCGGTCCGGACGGCCTGCCGTACATCGGCACGCCGAAGGGCATCTTCCGCTTCGATCCGTACGAGCAGACCGTCGATCCGGTCCCGCGCGCCGGGAAGTTCCGCGCGTCGCCGGACTACAAGCAGCCCCGCTTCAAGGTCGTCGTCAACGATCTCCCGGGCGCCGGGCGGCACCCGCTCGCGAAGTTCGTCTTCGACAAGCGCGACCCGTGGACGCTCTACGCGAACGTCGGCTCCGTCTCCGACGTCTGCGAGCAGGGCGCGGGCGCGCGGCCGCCGGCGGGCTACCCGCTGCCGTGCCCCGAGGCCGACGGCCCGAAGCCCCACGGCGTCATCCGCAAATACGTCCTCGAGGGGCCCGATCACGTCGCCGCGGGCCACACCGTCGTCGCGAAGGGCCTCCGCAACTCGATGGCGCTCGCGGTCCACCCCGTGTCGAACGCGCTCATCCAGGCGGAGAACTCGCGCGACTCGATCCACAAGCACGAGGCGTCGCTCACCGACAACGAAGGCGATCTCCCGCACGAGGAGCTCAACGTCATCGTCCCCGGCGCGCACTACGGCTGGCCGTACTGCTACGACAACGGCGCGCCGAACCCGGAGTACCGCGGCCGCGTCGACTGCACGCGCTACACGAACCCGGCGCTCCTCTTGCCGGGGCACGCGGCGCCGCTCGGGATGACCTACTACGAGGGCGCGATGTTCCCGGCGCCGTACCGCGGGAACCTCCTCGTCGCGTACCACGGCTACCGCGCCAACGGTCACCGCCTGGTCGTCGTCCCCGTCGACGCGAACGGCGTCCCGGGCGCAGGCGACCCGCTCGACGTCATCCGCGGCTGGGAGAAGAGCGCCGACGGTCGCGAGCCCCTCGGCGCGCCGGTCGACGTCCTCGCGGCCGCCGACGGCTCGCTCTACCTGACCGAGGACAAGAACGGCACGGTGCTCCGCGTGTTCTTCGATCCCGCGGGCGGGGACGGCGCGCCGATGCGGCCGCTCCCCGCGACGCAGCCGCAGGCGAGCCCGGAGGAGCGCCAGCGCTGCGAGCAGCTCGCGCGTCGCACGGACTCGTTCTCGCGCGTGCAGCGGGACGTCGTCGACACGGCGTGCGTCGGCTGTCACGGCGTCGGGCCCGGATACGCCGGCGGCCTCCGCCTCGACCGGTGCGACGCCGTGGGCAACGCGGAGCGCCTGCGCGCGCCGCGCACCGGCGGCCGCCCGCCGTACGTGCAGCCGAACCGGCTCGACAGCGAGCTCGTGCTCCGCGTCAAGGGCGAGGGGTACCCGCAGATGCCCGCGGGCGGCCTGAGCCCCGAGCAGCTCGAGGAGGTCGAGAGCTGGATCCGCGAGGGCGCGCCGCTTCCGCAGTGATGTCGGCGCCGTCGGCGACGCGGTCGGCGGCGGGCTCGAATGCGCTGGACACGACCTGGATTCGCGTCAGAATGACCACAAGGTAAGACGATGAGCTGGACCAAGCCCGAAGCGATCGAGATCAAGATGGACGCCGAGATCTCCTCTTACCAGGACGACAACTACGATCCGTTGAAGGACGGCCCGCTCTTCGTGAAGCGCGAGCAGCCGGCCGAGACGGATCTCGACGTCGTCGTCCCGCGCGCCTGAGCGGCGCGGACGTTCGCCGAGCGCCGGGCCGCGAGGACGAGGCCGCGTCGCCCGAGAACGAGGCGACGGTGCCGCCGGCCGCGGCGCGCGCGCTCCCCGTGGAGCCGAGCGCGCCGCGCGCGCCGCGGATCGCGCGCTACGAGGTCGAGCGTGAGCTCGGCGCAGGAGCCGTCGGCGTGGTGCTCGCCGCGCTCGACCGCGAGACCCGCCGCACGGTGGCGCTCAAGGTGCCGCTCGCCGACGCCGACCGCGACGAGATCCAGGCCGAAGCGCGCGTCACGGCGCAGCTCGAGCACCCCGCGATCGTGCCCGTCTACGACGTCGGTCAGGCCGACGACGGGCGGCCGTACTACACGATGCGGATCGTCGGGCGGCACTCGCTCCGCGACATCCTCCGCTCGGAGGGGCGCGAGGGATGGTCGCTCGCGCGCCTCGTCGCGCTCCTCGTCCAGATCGCGCGGGCGCTCGGCTACGCCCACGAGCGCGGCGTCGTTCATCGCGATCTGAAGCCGGGCAACGTGCTCGTCGGCGATCACGGCGAGGTCTACGTCGCCGACTGGGGGCTCGCCCGCGTCGATCCCGCGAGCCCGGTCGCGCGCCGGCGCGAGCGCGACGCGCCGATCACCGGCGTGATCGGCACCCCCGGCTACCTCGCGCCCGAGACGCTCGACGGGCCGCTCGAGGCGATCGATCACCGCGTCGATCTCTTCTCGTTCGGCGTCATCGTGTACGAGGTCCTCACGGGCGTCCGTCCGTTTCGCCGCGCGACCAAGGAGGCGACGCTCGCCGCGACGCGGACCGAGACGCCGCCGCGCCCTCGAGCGGTGGACGCCGAGTGCCCGCTGCTCCTCGACGATCTCTGCGTCGAGCTCCTCGCGAAGGATCCGTCCGCGCGTCCGGGGTCGGCGTACGACGTCGCGCGGCGGCTCGAGGACTTCCTCGAAGGGGCGCGCGAGCACGAGCGTCGTCAGGCCGAGGCGCGCGCGCTCGCCGCCCGCGCGCGGCAGGCGGAGGAGCGCTGGGCGCGCCTCGACGAGGAGCGCCGGGAGCTCGAGCGGCGCGCCCGGGCCCACCTCGAGCGCGTGCGCGGCTGGGAGCCGGCGTCCGCGAAGCGCGAGGCCTGGCTCCTCGAGGACCGCGCGAGCGAGGCGGCGCGCGCGCAGGGCGCGGCGCGCGCGGAGGCGATCGAGCTCCACTCGCGCGCGCTCGTCTTCGATCCGGGGTGCGCGGAGGCGCGGCGGGGCCTCGCGGACATCTATTACGCGCAGGCGCGCCTCGCCGAGGACGCGCGCAGCGTCGCCGAGCAGGCGCAGTACGAGGCGCTGGTCGCCGAGCACGACGACGGCCGCTACGCCGCGCGCCTCGGCGGCGACGCCCGGCTGTCGCTCGCGTCGGTCCCGCCCGGCGCGCGCGTGATCGCGCGGCGCTTCGTCGAGCGCGGCCGGGTCCTCGTCCCGGAGGGCGCCGTCGACCTCGGGACGACCCCGGTGCGCGACGCGAAGCTCGCCGCGGGCTCCTGGCTCCTGACGCTGCAGCGCGCCGGGCGCCGCGACGTCCGCTACCCGGTGCTGCTCCGGCGCGGCGAGCGCCACGAGGGCGCCGTGCGGCTCTACGACGACGACGAGATCGGCGACGACTTCGTCTACGTCCCGGCTGGCGCGGCGATCCTCGGCGGCGACGCCGAGGCGTACGATCCGTACCCGCGGCGCGAGGAGGTGATCGGCGACTTCGCGATCGCGCGGTACCCCGTGACGATCCGTGAATACTGCACGTTTCTCGACGCGCTGACGGAGATCGATCCGGAGCGCGCCGCGCGTCACGTCCCGCGCGGCCTGGGACGGTCGGCAGAGGAGCGCGTGGTCGTCCGCGTCTCCGGGCGCTGGGTGCCCGACGAGGCCGCGCTCGACGCGGAGGTCCGCGCGCGCTTCCCGCTCGAGGAGGGGCACGCGTGGCGGGTGCCGGTGACGCTCGTCGACGCGTACGACGCGGAGGCCTTCGCGCGCTGGTCGGGCGCGCGGCTCGTCACCGACGTCGAGTGGGAGAAGGCCGCGCGCGGCGTCGACGGCCGCTACCACCCCTGGGGCGATCGGTTCGACCCGACCTTCTGCCACATGCGCGAGTCGAGGCGCCTGGTCGGCCACGCCGAGCCGGTCGGCAGCTTCGCGGAGGACGAGTCGCCCTACGGAGCGCGCGACATGGCCGGCGGCGTCCGCGAGTGGGTGGCGGGCGCGCGGGCGGAGCCGGCGGCGGACCTCGGCGACGAGCCCGCGAGGCGGTGGACGCGCTCGGGCGACGCCTCCTCCGATCGCCACGCGTGCCGCGCGGCGTCGCGGAGCTCCGCGCCGGCGACGCTGCGCGCCCACGGCCTCGGCTTTCGCGTGGCCAAGTCGCTCGAGGCGGCCGCGCGGCGCGGCTGAGCCCGCGCGCGGCGTGGCGGGGCCGCCTCGTCCGCGCGCCCGCCTTCAGGGAGCGCGATCCTTGCGCGGTCGCGGGAAGCCGTACGCTTCGAGGCGGCTCACGAGCGTGCGTCGGGAGATGCCGAGGAGCTCGGCGGCGCGCGTCTGGTTGCCTCCCGATTGGGCGAGCGCCTGCTCGATGCGCGCGCGTTC